>JBKQKK010000211.1:0-32413 GCA_052147535.1 Solirubrobacteraceae bacterium
AGCGCTGCTGATCGCAGTGGCCGCGGCGAAGACGGCGTAGTCGGGAGCGTCGCCGGTCCTGCAATCTGGACGTCGCCTGTTTGAACCGCTGCTAGAACGGCACGGGCTGCCTGGATCGCCAACACCTACTCGCAGGCCTTCATCAGCTACCAGCAGGCGACAGACCGCGCTCAGGTGGGTCAGGCGATCACGCAGCTCAGAGGCGAGATTCGACAGCTGCGTGCCGCATCCCAAGGCTCGAAGCAGATCCCTAACCTGGAGCAGCGACTGGACCAGCTAGCCGTTCTAGCAGCGGTTCAAACAGGCGACGTCCAGATTGCAGGACCGGCGACGCTCCCGACTACGCCGTCTTCGCCGCGGCCACTGCGATCAGCAGCGCTCGGCCTGTTCGCAGGGTTGCTCCTCGGTCTGCTCGCGATCCTTCTTGCCGAGCGCTTGGACCAGTCGGTGCGCGATGGCGACGAAGCTTCGCGGCTGATCGGCCTGCCGGTCATCGGCACGATCCCGTCGGCGCGGGCACTATCAAGAAACGAGACGTCAAGAACTTCCGGTGATGGGTCACTAGTCGGCGCGGCTTTCGGCTTGCTGCGGACCCAGTTGCGTTACTTCAACGTCGACCGCAAGATCGGTTCGGTGGCGGTCACGTCTGGCGGTACGGGCGACGGAAAGACCACCGTAGCATGGAACCTCGCGCGGGCCGCAGCTGCGCTGTCGCCCGAGTCCTCAGTGCTGGTGGTCGACTGCGACTTGCGCCGGTCCAACATTGCGGGGCTGGCGGGTTGCAGCGCAGTTCCCGGATTAACGGAGCTTTTGACCGACAGCAGCGGCTTCGATGACGCGATCCGTGCGATCGATGTCGCGTGGCCGCCGGGGGGGGGTCCGCGGGCGACTCGGTTGAACGTCCTTTGTGCAGGCTCGCAAGCGCCGAATCCATCAGAGTTGATTGAGAGCCAGAAGTTCCGCGCCCTGATCGAGGAGCTGAAGGACGCCTACGACTTCATCGTGCTGGACGCGCCGCCGCCGACGCTGGTCCCGGATGCGATTCCGGTGATGACCGCGGCGGACGGCGTGGTTGTGGTTGTGCGAATACGTGTAACTCGGCGCCCCTCTGCAAAGCGGCTCCGAGAGCAGCTCTCACGACTCGGTGTCGCAGCTATGGGCCTTGTTCTGAACGACATCCCGAGTAGTGCTTCCGGCTACGATTCTTACTATGGGGGCAACCACAAGCGGACTAGCCGACACTCCGAACGGAAGACCGCCGAGCCAGTAGCCGGCCGACCCGCGGACGTCACGTCGGGCCCGTAACTGCTCAATCGCGTTCAATGCGACTACTGCCTGCCCACGGATCTACCCCGAGCACGGCGACGGTGTCGCGTCCCACGCACCTAGGACTCGGCTACGTTGTCGGACTGGTGGTCGCGTCAGGCGCTGCCGGTCTCTTCGCAAGCACGTCGGTGGCGCCGCAAGCTTTGGTCGCAGCGACCGCCGGCGGCCTTGCTGTAGGACTTATCTGGCGCTTTGGAGCAGGATGCGCCACCGGATTGCTCGCGCTCGGTGCGCTCGACGCTCTGCCTGGACCGAACCTCGAGACGACGATCGTCGTGAACAGCATCACGGCGCAGGACATCTTTGTGGCTGCGTTGATGGGACTGCTGCTCTACGAGAACCTGCGCCTTCGCGCTGCCGCTGGTTATGCGCGAGCCTTTTGGCTGCGGCTGCTCGTCGTTTGGGCCGCAGTGTTCTTGGCTTATTACGCGTTCGTCGTGATCCGCACCTGGCTCACTACACCAGTGCCCCTCGAACATGCGATCACGTTCTCTCGTGACATGCCGTACTTCGCCATCCTCTTGCCACTGTTTGTCCGTCCGCTGCGCGCCAACCGGTTTCGGGGGGCCGTGCTGGCCACTCTTGGAGCAGGAGCCGTCCTGGTCGCGGTCACTCAGATCGTCGCGCTCGCGGGGGACACGTCATTGAGCTTCTTCGTGCACACGCTCAAGTCCGAGACGATCGACGGCTTGACTCGGATTTACACTTCGGCATATGTCATCCCCTTTGCGGCCGTCCCGTTCGGGGTGGGTCTTACCCTTTTTGGTGAGACAACGCGCGCGCGCTTGATCGGCGCGGTCGTGGCGGGCACGAGCGCTGTCGCTGTCGCCTTGAGTTTGACGCGCGCGATGTACGTCGGCGAGACCGTGGGCCTCACGGCGTCCTTCGTCGTCGCACTTGCGAGGCGCGACGAGCGCGCGCGCTTCGGTCGCCGCCAGCTCGCCAAGGCTGTGCTCGTGGTAGCGGTGGGCGTGGGGGCGCTGATTGCGTATTCGCCGAGCGCCGTGCACAACTCTGCAATCAGCGGCGTAAGCCAGCGCGTCGAGTCGCTTGTACAAGACGTGTCGGGTACAGCATACGATCCAGACGTAGCCGTTCGCGTGCGAGAGGTAACCGGCATCGATGCGGCGATTGGCTCTCACTGGCTCCTTGGCATCGGCTCCCTCGATCCGACGTACGATTACGTGAGCGACGCCGTCGGCGGCAACATTCGGAACAACGACGTTTCGCTGTTTGGCGCTGTCGCAGTCATCGGGGTGATTGGCATAACGATCTACGCGGTACCCGTGTTCGCCTTACTGCTGGGCTTGCTGCATCATCGCTGGGCTGGCTCGCGGCGTTCACGGCTGACTTGGGTTAGCTTCGGCGGGCTTGGCTGGTGTGTGGCTGCGATCGCATCGTCGACCACGCTCGGCTTCTTTTTCACGCCGCCGGCAGTGGTTGGATCTGCGTTCGTCCTGGCGCTGGTTGCGTCGTATCTCGACTTGCATCAGGCTCGTTCGCTAACAGTATGATGCCAAGTCCGTCGGAAAGCTAACAAGGAGGGCCAACCGAATGTCTCCGACGCTAGCCGAGAGGGCGAAGGCAACCGCGAAGGCTATCGTCCCAGAGCGAATTCTGGACGAGCGCCGACGGCGGCGGGTCGTCCGCGCCCTACCGCCGGCGAGAAAAGTCGACCTGTCTCGGGCCGCGCTGATTCGCTCGGCATCCGTCGACCAGCTGCGCGACTCGGCGTACCTCGAGCATGAGTTACTTTTAGCACTTGGTCTAAACGATCAAGCAATGGACGAAATGCCCGCCGAATTGGCCCCCTATTGTGGCCAAGGGCTGCGGCACTGGCAGTATCCAAAGCAGTTCGCGCCCTACCTGACCTACCTAGCTGGCTGCCCCATCAGGACGTACCTCGAGGTGGGATGCCGCCACGGCGGAACTTTCGTCATCACGGTCGAGTACCTCAGTCGCTTTCGTAACGTCGAGAAGGCGGTCGCCGTCGACATCCTCAACGCGCCCGGCCTTGTGAAGTACGCATCAGAAAGGGCCGGAGCGAGGTTTGTCTGCGCCGATTCCCAAAGCCGCGTCTTCTCGCGGCTCATCGAGCGAGACGGGCCGTTCGACTTGGCGCTGATCGACGGGGACCATTCAGAAGAAGGTTGCCAGCGAGACCTCGACGTCATCAGACCCCACGCGAAAATCGTCGTCCTGCACGACATCGTGAGCACCATCTGTCCAGGAGTTCCAGCCGTGTGGGAGAGATTCAAGAGCGAACACGCGCAGACATGGCGGTTTCACGAATTTGTTGATCAGTATGACGAGGTGATGAGCCGCATGGGAGCCCCCTACATGGGGATTGGTGTTGCGGCTCGGAGCGCCTGACGCCGCAGTCTCCAATCAGCTAAGCGACTGGAGGCGTCAAGATCCTCGTATTTTCACGCAGCGCGCTCGTCGCCGCCGCCAACCGTGACTGCTGCCGGTGTGAGCTGCAAGGAGCTCGGGGCCGAGTGTCGGGGGCTCGATGTCTGAGAGTCCGCCGTCGAGCGGCCCGCCGCTCCTCAATCTGAACAAGGTCATACGCGGAACTGGGCTCCTGATCGGCGCTCAGATTGCCGGGCAGATCATCGGCTTCGCAATTCTCGCGCTGGTTTCGCGACGTCTTGGACCAACGTATCTTGGTGCGTATCAGTTCGACACGCAGATGGTAGCCTGGTGCGGCATCGCAGCGGTGCTTGGATTGCCTGTGCTTGCGTCGCGCGACATCGCAATGGCGACAGACGACGCCGCTGCCGTCTTCTCGGAAACGATCATGCTGCGCGTCGTTCTATCGGTGATCGTCTTTGCTGCGCTGATGCTGCTGGCGCCGGTGATTGCCCCCGACCACGCGACGCGTTCCATCCTGCCGATCGCGGGCGCGATGCTGTTCGTCAACGCTCTAACGCTCGATTGGGCACTGAACGGTCTCCAGCGCCAAGGTGCCCTTGCCACGAGCCGAATCCTGGGGCAGGTGGCTTACGGGGCGGTGATGCCGCTGTTCCTCGCTGGCGGTTTGGCGGGCGCTCGCGCGTACGCGGCTGTGAACGTGTTCGGAGCAGCAGTCACCAGCCTCACGATCCTCTACTTCCTGCGAAGTCGTCTGCGACTCCGACTGCCAACAATGTCTTCTGTCGGGCGTCGGCTTCGCAAAGCGGCTCCGTTTGCCTGGTCTCTGGCCATGGTTCAGGTCTACTACTCAATCGACTTTCTAATGCTCGGATACCTGGACACTACGAGGGAGGTGGGGTTGTACGGGATCGCATACCGGATTCCACTCGCCGTGGTGACCTTCGCGAGCCTCTGGATGACGGCGCTGTATCCGGCTGTCGCTGTCGCGGCGATGACGGATCGAAAGTCGATCGGTTCACAGCTGGGCAAAGCCATTACGCTCGCCTGCGTGATCGGCCTTTCGCTCGTCTTGGTCGTCCCCGTCTCGAGTGGCATCATCAGCGAGATGTTCGGCGATCAGTTCGCAGCCGCCGGATCGGCGTTTGCGGTCCTTATGCTCACGACTGCGGTAATACTTGTGAGTGTGACCATAGGTAATGCGCTGCTCGCCGTGGGTGACGAACGACGGTACGCCATTGGAGTCACGGTTGGTGCGCTCACAAATCTCGCACTCAACGTCGCACTGATACCCCTTCTCGGAGTTCTCGGCGCCGCCATATCCACGCTCGCAGCTGAGTTGGCCGTGCTCATCTACATGGTCGCGCGCTACCGCATCGTCGTCGGGCCGATCGAACTCAACGGCTCACGCATCAAGCGCGCCCTTGGCGCCGCGCTGTTGTCTCTTTTTATCGTACAAGGACTTAGCCTGTGGCTACCTGCTCTCGTCGCGGCTTCTGTCGGCACGTTGGCGTACGGCGGAGTTGCGGTGGCGCTCGGTGCCCTGCCCTCGGGAGATCTGATATTTTGGCGCAAGACATGAGCGATAACGACGTGATCGTAGCGCTCGTTGTCACTTACAATCGGCTTTCCGATCTGCGCGCGTGTCTTGATGCCATCCGGCGGCAGACCCGTGTCGTGGAGCGCGTGCTCGTAGTCGACAACGCATCCACGGATGGCACCAGCGACTTTCTCGACCAGCAAGCGGACGTCACCGTAGTGCGTCTGGCGCAGAACTTGGGAGGGTCTGGTGGCTTTCGCCACGCGATCGATCTCGGAGTGACGGACGGCGCCACGTATCTCTGGGTAATGGATGACGACTGCCTTCCCGAGGACGATGCGCTTGAGCATTTGGCTCTCGCGGCGGCGCGGTGCGATGCGTCCGCCAACGTCGCGGGTTTTGTGCCGACGGTCGCCTATGGGTCGGGCGTCGAGACATGCGGCTACGTGCGCGACGCCCCAGTCGCCGAGGGCGAGTGCGACTGGGGGCCGTTTCTTGGGCTTCTGCTGGCAAGCGATGCCTGCCGTGCGGCCGGCCCCGTGAGGGACGACTTCTTCATAATCGGAGACGATACGGAGTACTGCCTGCGCATGCGACTCCTGGGATGGCACTTTCGCACCGTTCCTCTCGCGATCGTGAGACATCCGATGCCTGATGATCTGGAGGCTACATTTCGTGGCCACACGTACTTCATGTACCCGTTAGCGCCCTGGAAGCAGTACTACGCGGCCCGCAATCTTACCCTCGTTGACAGGGCAACTCGTGGCACGATCGTTGCCGCGACACCGCCGCGCTTCGGCTCGGTGTTCCGTACCGCAAGAGCCGTTGCTCTGCTGCTGCTGCTGGATCGTAAATGGGGTTGGCGAAGGGCGGTGATGCACGTGTGGGGCACGTTCGATGCAGTCGGTGGCAAGACCGGACCTGTGGTCGCCCCTGGGCAGTCGCTGCCGAGGCGGAGGCGCGTCACCGATGTTTGCTAGCCAGCGCGGCGGTCAGGACGTCTTCCCAGTGCGGAGCGACGCTCTCCCACGAAAACGTCGCAACCGCGTAAGCTCGGCACAAGCCACGAGCGGCGTCATCAGCACCCGAAAGTGCATGACTGATGGCCCATGCTAGGTCGTCTTCTGTCGCACTGTCGGCAACCCACTCGGGGTTCACCGGGCGAACTATTTCGGGGGTCGCACCGACCGGTGTTGCTACCACCGGGGTGCCGCATGCGAGCGCCTCGATCGTGGCCATGCCGAAGCCCTCATACGCGATTGTGGGTAGCACGAAGAGGTCAGCTGCCTGATACCAGGTGATGAGGGTCGCGTCATCGACGAAGCCGAGAAACGTCACCCGCTCTTCAATATGCAGAGACTGGGCTAGCTCGACAAGCGCATGACGGTTCTCGCCGTCGCCGGCGACTACCAGGCGCGCGCGCGGTTCGCGAGGTGCGACGAGGGCGAAAGTGCGCAGTAAGAGGTCGACGCCTGTCCGCGCCACTAGCCTGCGCGCAGTGAATACAACCGCGTCGTCGTTGTCGACGCCGAGCTTGCTACGCAGTTGGCGGCGATCGGGCGCAGGATGCCAGCGATGCACATCCACTCCACCCGGAGCGCGCGAGATGCGAGGTTTTGTGTAAGGATAATCAGCCGTAAGGAGGCGACGGCTGTATTCGCTCAGAACTAGGATGCGCGTGGCACTGCGGGCGGCGCGACCTTCCATGAAGCGCACGACGGGCTCAACGGCATATGAGCGCGCAGCGCTCATATGAGTGACTCCGTGCTGGCGTCGTTGCCGTGCTTCGCGAAAGCCGGAGGCGTAGCAGGCATAGACGACCGGGAGCGAGATTTGGCGAGCGGCGAACGTGGCCACGGCCGTATGGGCGAGAACCACGTCGAAATGAAGCGGATTTAGAGATGCGCATAGTCGGCCAAGTACATAGACGTCGGAGTATGTACGAGGACACCAGTCGCGTTGGAAGACGACACGCCTGAGGTCAACGCCGCAGACAATCTCCTGCGCGGGCCGTCCGCGCGAGGTCGGTGCAAGGACCACAACGCTGTGTCCCTGATCAACGAGCGCGGTAGCAACTCCGGTCGTCACGCGCTCAACGCCCCCGATGAGGTCGGGGAACCAACCCTGGGCTATCATGAGGATTCGCACTGAGCTGCAGTTACAAGCCGAGAAGGCCGGCGGTGTAGGGAGCGCAACGACGCAAGTACCACGTGGAGGCGGTGAAGCTGCGCGCTCGCCCCCCTAGCGGTTGCGCAACAACTCTAGCAGGGCGCAGAGGCGGAAGTGCCGGACTTGCATCCTTGCATCGACCGGTTAGGGCTCGTGCGTGTCGACCGGGGGTGCTCGGTGGGTGGCTGCTGATCGGTGGGTGGATCGCCGTCCTTGGCGAGCTCCTCGGCGCCCTTACGTCCCCGGCAAAACAAAGGCGAAAGCTTGCCGTGCACCCCGATACTTACCCGCGAAGCTGCCAGCTCTAGTTGTATCTGTCAGCACTAGCAGCGCGATTCGTGCGCCCTCGGCTTTTCGCCCAAACGCGCCGCCACAGCCTGGCATCTGAGCGATGACAGACGCAATTTGCGACACGAGCCGTAGCCCCCTTACGGCAGCTCGGGCGGCTCGCTGGGCTTCCTTTGCTCCGCACCGGCGGTCGACCCACTCGACCAAACCGAGGATTGATAGCCCGACGGACGCGTAGGGGTTTGCCTGAGAGCCTCCGCCCTCGTGCAACACGCGTATCGCGTCTGTCGCGCCCACCGAAAACCCGGCCCCCGTGTACCTCTGAGCCAGCTCGTAATCCTCCCAGTACATGAAAAACTCGGGGTCAAAGCCTTCCACCTGGAGAAATTCGGCTCTGCGAACAAAAAGCGCAAAACCACTCACCCACAGTCCGTGCGAGCAAATCGCTCTTGGGCGAGGCAGCTGCAGCCAGCGCGGCTCGCCAAACCACTTATAGAACGCCCACGCGAGCTCCTTACGCCATGACCACACGTCGTACACGTTACGACGAATTCCGGCGCGGCCGACGCAGTTGCAGCCCAATAATCCAAGTGGAGAAGCTTGTTCCATGCGCTCGAGCGCTTCGGGGTGGAAGCCGACAATCTCGCAATCGGGATTGAGCAGCAAAACCAAATCGTTCGACGCGACATTAACGCCGCGGTTGACGCCTTCACCGAAACCGACGTTCCCGTGACCCGAAATGACACAGTCCACGCCAAGATCACGTGCGATCAAGACTGATCCATCGGTCGACCCGTTGTCCACGACTATGATCTCGGCGCCGGCCAGCCAGCGACGAACCGATGCCACCGCCCGCGGCAGACTGGTGGCGGACTCGTAGGTTACGAAGACAACGCTGATCACGGTCCGATGAATGTAGTCCCTCAGCGCCGCGGTGCTACCCCGCGGAAACCTTCGGCGCAGCTTCGCCTTCCGCGACGTACCCGAACCCGGCCGGAGGAATGTCGCGCAGTAGCGTCACGTTAGAGGGAATGCGGAGCTGAGAGCGCGCGCAGCGCGACTCGAGACCAGCAGTCGGCGACCGCACTGACGAACCGGGCGACGGTAAAGACCTCTGACCAGCGCTGTCGTGCCTGAGCCCCGAGCCGGCCGCGAAGGGTGACATCGGTCAGAAGTCGTTCGATTGCGGCGCAGAGCTCAGTGAGATCACCGGCGGGTACGAGCAACCCTGTGACCTCATTCAGCACGGCGTCGGCGATCGAACCGACGTCGGTCGCGACCACCGGCAGGCCGTAGGCCATAGCCTCGATCACTGCGAGAGGTTGGCCTTCGGCATACGAGGGGAGGACCAGGAAATCGGTGCGGGCGAGCAACGTCCGAACCTCTTCGGGCGAGCGCCAACCGGGAAACGCGATGCGCTTCCCGAGCCCGACATCCGACGCGAGCCGCTCGTACCGTGCGGCATTCCCGTCTCCAGCGAACGTGGCCGTCCATGGACGCGCCATCACCCGCGGGCTGGCAAACGCGGCGATCAGGTCCGCGACGCCCTTACGCTGTTCGAGGCGGCCCAAGAATAAAACGTGTGGAGGTGAAGTGCTGGCAGGCCGCGGCGCCCAAGTAGACGGGCCCGGGACGCCGTTGGGAATGACGGCAACGTTCTCGCGCAAGACGCCGAGCTCAGAGCAGACGTAGTCGCGCCAGTGGTCTCCTAAGACGATCACCTCAGCTGCGGATTGAAAGAACCGCCGCAAGCGTGACTGCAGAAAGCGAGGCAGATGTTGCCAGAAATCTGCATAGGTCGCCGCGTGGAAGTGAACGACGAATGGCACCCCAAAGATGTGGCAGGGCAGCGCCATAAGGGCTTTTCTGAAGCTGCTCCCACGAAACGAGACGTTGAGATGCACTACATCGACTCGCCGTCGCAAGAGGAGGCTGAATAACAGCAGCCACGCGTAAAGCAAGATCGGAAGCGCAGCAATCGGACTGCTGCGGCGTCCGCGAGGGTCCACATGCACAGCCTCGAACCTCTCAGCCGGGAGGCCGGCTAGCAAATAGCCCATCAGACGACCAATGCCGCCGGACGCGTCAAGTGCAGGAGTGACGAGAGCCACTCGCAAGACGCCGTTGCTATGAGCTGACCTCTGTCGTTGACCGAGACGTGCGGCGAGACGTGCAATGCCCGAAGAATGCCTCATCCGCACGACCCACCGCTCCACTCAAGCGCTGCAAGCACCGCCAGCGCCGAATGCGCCAGAAAGCTCACCGCGACAGAAGAACAGCCTCCAGCTCGCTCTCGGACGCCGGACGATCGTGGCGTCGCGCGTACCACTCGAGCGTCCGCGCCACGCCCTCATCTATAGACACCGTCGGCTCCCAGTCAAACAGCGCGCGCATGAGAGCGTTGTCGCTGGCACGGCTAGCGACACCGACCGGGCGCCAAGTCTGCCGTTCGAGCTCGTTCGGACTCCAACCGACCTCGGCAAAGATCGCGTCCAGGAAATCGAGGACCGTGTGGTGCACCCCCGAACCGACATTGGCCGCGCGGAACGTGCCGGGCGCGTTCAGCGTGCCAAGCAAAAGCATGCCCTGAACTGTGTCAGCGACATAGGTGAAGTTGCGGGTCTGCTGACCGTCGCCCCAGATCGGAAACGGGTCGCACCTGAGGAGGGCTTTTGCCATCAGTGCGATCGCGGCGTGGCTCTCGTTCTCGCGCTCGCCGTAGGCGGTGAAGATACGAGCGGATGACCCCTGAAAAGTCCCCTGTTGCGCAAACTGCGAAAGCTGGTACTCGCCCATCAGTTTCGTCCAGCCATACGCTCCGTCGGCATACGCAGAGCCGGGCTCTACGAAGTTGGCTTGAGCTTCGGAGAGCAGGCGACGATCGGTCGTACTCGCTTGCAGCGTGACGGGGTAGACACATGCTGAGCTCGCGTGAATAACGTGGCGCACACCTCGAGCCGCAGCCGCGGTGAGCAGATTGTTATCAATCGCGAGGTTGACAAGCACCTGTTGTGGGTAGCTGTCGATGAAGCCGCGGCCTCCGTGCACTGCAGCGAGATGAAAGACGTACTCGGCTTCGGGAAAGAACGCAATCGTCGCTGCGCGGTCGGCAAGATCGAGTTCGAGGATCCGATCTGAATCAAACCCTGGAAGGTTGGCGCGACTACCACTGCTGAAATCGTCGATGACGACGACGTCAGCGTCGAGGTCGCAGAGGGCGTCGACCAAGTGCGAGCCGATGAAGCTGGCGCCGCCAGTCACGCAGACGGTATTGCCGGAGTAAGCCTCGGAGAGGCGCTGGCGAAGTGGAGTCATTTGTCGTTGGTCCTAGTCGAGGGCGGAGCCTGGTCGCCTGGAAAGGTGGCGTCGTACGTGGACAGGGCCGGAGCACGCGTCCCGCAACACCCCGCCAAGGAACTGCGCGTTACCGAGTACGTAGCGTCGCCAAAGACGGCGTGGTTCTTGGCAGAGGCGGTAGAGCCACTCGAGGCCAACGGCGCGCATGCATGCAGGCGCGCGCGCTTTGGTACCAGCGACGAAGTCGAAAGTGGCACCGATTGTGGCAATCACCGGAGCGGCATTGAGGCTGCGGAGCTGATGGGCAAGCACCTCTTGCTTAGGTGCTCCGACCCCCACCCAAACGATGTCGGCGCCGCTCTGCTGAATGAGGCTTGTCAGAGCAAGGAGCTCGATGGGCTCATATGGACGGAACGGCGGAATGACGTGCCCGGCGATGCGGAGCTCGGGAAACGTGGAAAGCACGCGCGATCGGAATGCGCCGGCGACAGCTTCGTCCGCACCACCTAGAAAGAAGTGACGAGCGTCGCGTGGCAGGCCGTCAGCACAGATGCGTAGGAATCCGTCAGTCGATGTGACACGCCGGGCCGAGCGGCGACTGGCGCGCATCAGAACTGCGATCGGTGCGCCATCTGGCACGACGAGGTCAGCGGCTGTCAGCAGCGCACGATAACCTGGTTCGGAGCGCGCCACGACCGTGGGGTGTGCAGCGAGAAAGTGCACCACGTGAGATCGTCCGCACTCGCCAAAGCTCTGCACAGTACGCGCGAGCACGTGTTCGTCGAGTACGTCGAACGCGACCGAGTTGACGGTCAGCAATTCGCGCCTCTGCGCGCATCGTAGGCACGGTGAGGTGGTTGCGTCGAAGCGTACGTACGCGGAGGTGGTCGCGTCGGACGAGAACGCTCGGCGTTCAGTCTGTTCATGTTCAGTCAGTGCTGGGAAAGTGTTCATGTCAAATCGCGTGATCGTAGGACGGAGGCAAGCAAGGTGACCGCATCGCTAATGGCCACCGCGGTCGAGGACCCGAACGGCTGTCTTGAGCAAGATGTCGACGTCGCGCCACAGGCTCCACCCGGAGATGTAGAGGTAGTCCAGCTTCACCATCTCCGACAGGGGAGTCGTCATCGGACCGCAGATCTGCCAGGGACCGGTGATCCCCGGCGTGAGGGACAGGCGAATGCGGTCGGCGCCGGCGATCTGGCCGTCCTCTTCAGCGACGAGCGGGCGAGGGCCGACGAGGCTCATCTCCCCCCGCACGACATGAAAGAGCTGAGGCAACTCGTCGAGGTGCATGACTCGCAGCACGCGTCCGGTTCGCGTGGTGCGCGGATCGTTGGCGATCTTGAATAGGCCACTGCGCGCTTCATTGAGGTCAAGCAGATCGCGCTTGATCGTTTCGGCGCCATCGACCATGGAGCGAAACTTGAGCATTTGGAACGGTTTCCCGTTGCGTCCGACGCGGGTTTGACGGAACAAAACCGGTCCACGGCTGTCGAGCCGGATCGCGAGTGCGATGCCGAGCATGACCGGCGAGAGGAGCACTAAGGCGAGAACCGAGCCAATTAGGTCAAGCGCCCGCTTGATCGCGGCGGAAGACTTTGTGAGACCGAATCTCGGCACGCCGAGGAGCGTGTGGCCGTCCAGTTCGTCGAACGCGGCACAGCCACCGACGGCTGCGAGAACACTGGGAAGGATGCTGACACGCACGCCGAGCAACTTTGCAGCGCGGACTAGCTCCAAGGTCACGGCATCAGACGTACCCGCATCTGGGGCGATGATCAGCCGGTGAAGATCGAGATCCGTGACCAGCCGCCACAGGTCGTTGGGAGTCGAGCGTCCGAGTTGCTCAATCGCCGTACCCCCGACCAGCTCCACGCCGTCGATCGCCGAGATCGTCTGCGCCAAGTGCGTACATCTGTCCATGTCCCCAACGATCAGGCAGCGCTCGGCGGTCATCAGCCGTCGCGCTAGATTCCGAGCCAGGGTTCTGCCGATCAACGCCAGCAGCGTCGTTGACGCCACTAGCAGCAGGAAGATTCGCATGCCGGCGCCCTGCGTCGCGCTCGTCAGCACGCGCCAACTCAGATAGACGCATATCGAGGCGATCGTTATGGCCTGCAGAAGCGCACGCCATTCCTCGATCGTCGACTTGCGGATAACCATCTCATCGCGGTCGTACAGCCCTTGGACCTTGGCCACGAGGATCGCGAAAAACGGGAGGCCAATGATCGGCCACCTGATGCTTAGGCCGAGCAACCACGCAGCACTAAGGACGGCGACCAGGGCCGCGATGGCGTCGGCGCTTGCCAGGAGCCAACGGTATGTCTGCTCGCGTCGCAGCAGCTCTGCGATCGGCGCGGGCTGCTGAACGAGGCCAAAGCCAACCTGGCTGGATGTCCAGTCGCTGTCAGACGTCCCCACGACACGGAGGTCCGCGATGCGCGGCAGCTGGTCGACCGCCGAGCCAGCGACGCCAAGTGAGGGCTCCCCTATCGCCATTGAGTTAATTAGTTCGGCCTGTTCGCTCCGCGTACAGACAACCGGCCGGTTGTCAACCAGCTGCTCGCTGGCCGAGCGCCGACGGATTACCGTAGACAACGTGGCGCAGCGTTTCGAGTAGATGGGAACCGGAGATCTGAGACGCTCGCCGAGTCCGGCTGCTGTCTGCATGTCGCTTCAGTCGTCGGGATTGCGACTTGCACGTTGGAGAAGTGAGAGCCGACACACCCCGCACCTCCTGTGATCAGGTATCTCAAGCCTGCACCCCTGTCCGTGTTGGCCTCGCCAAATCCGTTCGTCTGAGCCCTGCGGACAGTGATTCTGCTGCCTGTGTTGCTCGCCGCCAATGGCCAGCCCCGCCCTTCCGCCGTTCAAGCATGAACGGCGATGCTGGCGCCGGCGCGCAGGCGTCAGCGGTGCGTTACGAGCTCGCGTCGCGTTGACACGCCGAGCTTGCGGTACACGTGTCGGGCGTGAGTGCGCACGGTCTCGACGCTCACGCGGAGCGCCGTCGCGATCTCAGCGTTGGAGCGTCTTAGGGACCGGCCAAGGCATCCGACGAAAGCCTGCCGACGGCGATCAGGGCGCCTCGCCCGGCGTCTCGTCGACGCGGCGTTGTGCGTCCTCTGGCGGCGGAGCGATCGAGGCCCGGAGGCGTTCTCGCGCCTCGTCAAGGCGCTGCCTGACGATTGTTTGCTCGCCCTCGATGCCGCCTTCATCGCCCTCGATGCTGCCTTCACGCTCGCCGGGGCTGCGCTGCGCGGCGCGCGTTCCGGCGCGCTGGCGCGCAGCGGCGGCGAGCCCACGCCATGTGCGCGCCAGCCTGCCCGTGGCGCGCAGCGTTGGGTCCTCGCCTAACGGGGTCACCACCCCTGGTTCGTCGTGGCGCCGACCACCGACATCGACCAGTCGATGACCTTCGTCGGGCGCACCATGTGCTTGCTGAAGCCGAGGTCCTTCGGGTCCACGCCGAGCGCGAGACCGACCAGCTGCGGCAGATGCAGCACCGGCAGCCCCAGCTCTCTGCCGGCCACCTTTGCCGCGGCCGGCTGCTGGAGATCGAGGTTGAGGTGGCACAGCGGGCACGGGACGACCAGGCAGTCGGCGTGCGCGTCCTTGGCATCGGCGATGTTCTGTCCTGCCATCGTTAGCGAGGCCTGCTTGTTCATGGTCACGATCGGGAAGCCACAGCACTTGTAAACCCCGGCGTAGTCGACGACGGTTCCGCCGAGCGCTTCGATCACCATCTGCATGTAGCGGTCGCGCGGGCGATCGGGATCGATCCCGAGCCGCTCGACGGGGCGCACTATGTAGCAGCCGTAGAACGGCCCGACGCGCAGGTTGGTAAGCGGTCGCTTCACGAGTGACTGGAGGTTGTCGAGGCCGATGTCTTCAACAAGCATCCAAAGGAAGTTCTTGTTGACAATCCCGCGCTCGTAGTGCAAGCCCTCGCTGACGAGCGTCTCGTTGACGTGTTTGCGGTAAGCCGCGTTCGCATCGAGACGTTCCTGGCACTCGGACTGTGCGCCCTGGCAGGTCGAGCAGATGTTCATCATCAGCTCGCCGTCGGTCTGCTGGGCGAGCGCGAACGTGCGCGCATTGAGCGTGTCAGCCAGCTCCTGGCTGTGCTCCGCGATCACGCCGGCGCCGCAGCACGCCGCGCGGTCCAGCGGGATCAGCTCGAGGTCGAGCAGCGGCGCGACTTTCTCCATCGCCCCGTGCAGCTCGGGCGTGAATCCGCGGCTCACGCAGCCCGGCCAGTACGCGACCTTCATGACTTCTCGCTTTCAGTCGAGGTGAGCGGCGTGATCAGCGGCGTCGGCTCGTCGGAGTGCGGTGCATGGTGGACGAGATCGTCGTCGATGCCGCTGATGTAGAGGCTCAGCTCGACGCGCTGGTCGCGCCCCTCGATCGTGTCAAAGATCTTCCTGACCTCCACCGGTGCCTTGTGCGGGTGCAGAAGCGCCTTCCCGAGCGTCATCTTGCCGCGCCGCAGCGCGGTGATCACGATCCCCAGGGAGCCAAGCAGCTCGGGCACGGCGCGCGGGTGCAGCTTGCCGCCGTAGGAGTCCGGCAGCAGGTCCGCCTCGTGCAGGAGACCGTTGCGCTGGATGTTCTTCACGAACGCGCGCTCATGGCGGTAGCCGTTGTTGCGATCCTCGATCTGATGATCGGATCCGGCGATCCGCCGCAGCCGCACGATCTGGTCCAGCGGCGCGACATCCTTCGGGCACGCTTCGACGCACATGAAGCAGTGAGTGCAGTCGTAGATCCCATGCTCATCCTCGGAGAGGTCCAGCAGGCGCTCCCTCTGCTTGGCGTCGCGCGGGTCGCCGACGAACCGGTATGCCTTCGCCAGCGCCGCCGGGCCGATGAAGTCGGGATCGACCTCCATCGAAAGGCAGTCCGACACGCACGCGCCGCATTGGATGCAGGCCATCGTCTGCGTGACGTCGCTCATGTTGTCGTGCGGCACGATGTACTCGTGCTCGGGCACCGGCTCGGAGCCGATCAGCCACGGGGTGACCCGCCTGATCTTCTTCCAGTGCACCGCGTCCATGTCGACGATCAGGTCCTTGATCACCGGTATGTTTCCGAGAGGCTCGACTTCGATCACGGTGGCGGTGTCGGCACTGGCGGCGTTTACGCCGCCGCGACGCGCAGCCGCATCATCGAGGTGCGTGTTGCAGGCAAGCCCCGGCTTGCCGTTCATCCGCACTCCGCACGATCCGCAGATCCCCTGCTGGCACGAGCAACGGATTCCGATCGAGCCGTCCGTCTCGCCCTTGACCTGCAGGACCGCATCGAGCACCGAGTCGTGCGCGCGCATCTGCACCTTGTGCTCGTCCCAGTGCGCGGCCTCGTTTGACTGCGGGTCGTACCTGCGGATCCTCAGCGTGTACTCGGGCATCGGCCCTCCTTGCAGTGAGCGAGACTGACCACGCGGGAATTCGCCGAGGCCATGGCTGTCAGTAGGTCCTTTCCTGGGGCTCCCACCGGGTGATCGTCACCGGTGAGTAACTGACCTCGGGCACGCCGTCGTGGTTGCGTGAGACTTCGATGTGCTTGAGCCAATCCTCGTCGTTGCGCTTCGGGAAGTCGGTGCGGAACTGCGCGCCGCGGGATTCCTTGCGCTCCTGAGCGGCGACCACCATCGCCTCAGCGACATCGAGCATGTAACCGAGTTCGATCGCGCCGATCACGTCCTGGTTGAACACGCTGCCCTTGTCGTCAATCGCCGCCTTGGGTGCTTCGTCCTTGAGGCGCCGGACCGTCGCCAGTGCCGTGTCGAGGCCCTCGGCGTCACGGAACACGGCGACGTGCGTGTTCATTGTTTCGCCCAGTTCATCCTTGATCGCCGCGACGCGGCGTCCGCCCGGTTCGCGGCGAATGATGTCGCCGATCCGTTTCTCGGTATCGAGCACGCGCGAAGCTGCAGTCTTCGGCATCGGCATCGACTTGGACACCTCGGCGGCGTGCTCGCCCGAGCGGCGGCCGAAGATCAGCGTATCGAGCAGCGAGTTGGCGCCGAGCCGGTTGCCGCCGTGGACGGAGACGCAGGCGACTTCGCCGGCTGCGTACAGGCCCGGGATCGTCGAGCGACCATCGACGTCGGTCCGTACGCCGCCCATCAGATAGTGCTGACCGGGGCGGATGTGGATCGGCTCGCGTGTGATGTCGACGCCGGAGTAGTCACGGCCGATGTTGACGATCTCGCGCAGTACCTCGAGCGTACGCCGCCTCGGAACCTTGGTGATGTCGAGCGCGACGGTGCCGCCGGGGAACCCGCGGCCCTCGTCGATCTCGGTCTGCTCGGCGCGCGAGACCACGTCGCGCGAGGCGAGCTCGAGCTTGTTGGGCGCGTAGCTCTCCATGAACCGCTCGCCCTTGGCGTTCAGCAGCCATGCGCCTTCACCGCGGGCGCCCTCGGTGATCAGCAGCCCGTTGCCCGCGAGCGTCGTCGGGTGGTACTGGATCATCTCCATGTCCATCAGCTGCGCGCCGATCCGGTACGCCTGGGCCATTCCGTCGCCGGTGACGATCAGTCCGTTGGTGGTCGGCTTATATGTCTGGCCGGCACCGCCGCAGGCGAGGATCGTCGTCTTGGCGTTGAACACCTCGAGATGCCCGTCGCGCAGGTTTCGGCAGATCGCGCCCACGCAGCGGCCACCGTCGTCCTGCAGAAGATCGGTCGTGAACCACTCCTCGTAACGATCGACCTGGACCGCGTGCTTCATCAACTGCTCGTAGAGGACGTGCAGGATGGCCTGGCCTGTGATGTCGGCGATGTAGTAGGTCCGCGCAGCAGACGCGCCTCCGAAGGCACGCGTGCCCAGGCGGCCTACTTCGTCGCGGTGAAACGTCACGCCTGCGTGCTCCAGCCATAGGATCTCGGCGGGCGCCTCGCTGCACATCACCTCGATCGCGTCCTGGTCGCCGAGGTAGTCAGAGCCTTTGATGGTGTCGTACGCGTGCGACTCCCAGCTGTCTTCGGGATCGAGGGCAGCGTTGATCCCGCCCGCCGCCGCCACGGAGTGAGAGCGGACCGGATGGACCTTTGAGATAATCGCGACGGTCGATCCCGTTTGCGCCGCCGCCAGGGCCGCGCGCTGGCCGGCGAGGCCGGCACCGATGATCAAGACGTCATGGGATGGCACAGCCCGTGATTCTAGGTCTGGCGGGCTGACGCTGCGTCTTGACGTCAGCGGACCAGACTGCAGCGCCGAGTCAGCCTGCCGGCGAGCTGAGCACCGACTGCAGCGCCCGACGGACCTGCTCGAGGGTCACCACGCCGCGTAGAACGCCCTCGCGGTCGACCGCCATCACGGCGCCAAGTCGGCTGAGCGATTCCAGCGACAGCAGTTCGGTCAGCGGGCCATTCTCGTCGACGCGCAGGCTCGACGCCGGGTCGGATTCGAGCACCGCACCGACGGTGAGCCACGCCTCGTCACCGTTGCCTGTGGCCTCGACGCGCTCGCGCCGCGCGATGCCGACGAAGTGGCCCTGGTCGTCAACCACCGGCAGCCAGACCGCGGCGTAGCGCCGGAAGAACTCATCGAGCGCCTGCGTGACGGGTGTCAGTGAAGGGATCGCGACCGGTTGGCGATCCATGATGTCGGCGACTCTGACGGTCTCGATGCGTTCGCTGACCCGAGTCTGGAGTAGCGCGCCACGAGCCGACTGCCCGAGCAGGAAGGACAGCGCCAGCAACCAGATGCCGCCCAAGCCTCCGGTCGTGAGCATCAACCAGATACCCGCACCCGCAAGCAACACGGCGAACGCCTCGCCGAGCTTCGCTGCGGTGCGCGTGCCGCGCACCTTGTCGCCGGTGCGCCGCCACACGATCGCGCGGGCGATCCGGCCGCCATCCAGCGGGAAGGCGGGCACGAGGTTGAACACCAGGATCAGGACGTTGATGACGAGCAGCCAGCTGAGCGACAGCAGCACCGGCGTGATCCGAAGGTTCCCCTCGAGCAGGGCCGCGTGCACGAGACGGTGGGGACCGACGATCGCGAGATCGACCGCGAGACACACCAGCACGAAGCCAAAAGTCGCCAGCGGGCCGGCCGCCGCGACCTTGAACTCCTCTCCAGGCGTGCGCGCCTCGCGGCTCATCTGCGTGAGCCCGCCGAACAGGAACAGCTCGATCCGCTTGACTTCGATTCCCTGTGTGCGCGCGGCGAGCGCGTGACCAAGCTCGTGCAGGATCAGCGATCCGAAGAACAGCAGGACCGTAGCGACGGTCGTCAGGTAGGCGACACTGTCGGAGCTCTGCAGTGCATTGCGGAACGCCCCTGACAGCAGGAAGATCATCAGGAACAGCATCACGAACCAAGTTCCGTCAACGCCGACGCGGATACCGAAGGCATCGAACAGCTTGATCGATCGGCGCCGGAACATCCTGCAATGGTCGCACAGGCGCATAGCCCGCCAAAGATCGATCAGAGAGAATGGACTGTCAAAGATTCATCACGGACAATGGAGAAGGACGATGAGCGAGCGCCGAGTAGAGAAGCGTGAGCGGTGAGCGGCCCGATCACTGAGCTGCGCGTGCGCTTAGCGGAGATCGAGGACCTGGGCATCGCCGCCGGCGTGCTCGGCTGGGACCAGCAGACGATGATGCCGCCGCGCGGGGCGCAGACGCGTGCGGAGTCGCTGGCGACACTCGCGCGGATCTCCCATGACCTGTTTGTCGCGCCCGAGACCGGGCGCCTGCTGCAAGCAGCAGCCGCCTCCCTCAATGGGGCGGAGGCCGACAGCGACGATGTCCGGCTGGTGCGGGTCACGAGCCGCCGCTGGGAGAAGCGCCGGCGCGTTCCCACCGAGCTCGCGGCCGAGCTCGCGCGAGCCAGCTCACTCGGTCAGGAAGCTTGGGCCCTCGCCAGGCGCGAGAACGATTTCGCCACGTTTGCGCCGTACCTGGAACGCAACCTGCAGCTCGCCCGGCGCTACGTCGACTGCTTCGATTCGTTCGACCGCGCGTACGACGTGCTGCTGGACGACTACGAGCCGGGGATCAAGACGGCCGACGTGACGCGGCTTTTCAGCGAGCTGCGCGCGGAGCTGGTGCCACTGATCGCGACGGTCGCCGACCTACCGCTCGATGATTCGTGCCTGCACGGCCACTTCCCGGTCGCGGCTCAGCGTACGCTGGTCGCCGGCACCGTCGCGTTGATGGGGTTCGACCCCGCCGGCTGGCGAATCGATGACTCAACGCATCCATTCGCGACCAGCTTCGGCTCGGGCGATGTGCGCATCACCACCCGTTGGGATGAGACCTACTTCGCCTCCGCCCTGTTCGGTGCGATGCACGAGTGCGGTCACGGCCTGTACGAGGCCGGCATCGCGCCGTCCCTGCAGCGTACGCCGATCGGGCATCCGGATTCGCTCGGTCTGCACGAGTCGCAGAGCCGGCTGTGGGAGAACATGGTCGGCAGGAGCCGCGAGTTCTGCATTGTCATGGCGCCGCGCATTGCGCGACAATTCGGCGGGCCCACCGCCGGGCTCAACGCCGACACGCTGTTCCGGGCGGTGAACCGGGTCAAGCCTTCGCTGATCCGGGTCGAGGCCGATGAAGCGACCTATGCGCTGCACATCGTGCTGCGCTTCGAGCTCGAGCAGGAGCTGATCGAGGGTCGTCTGGCGATCGCCGAGCTGCCAGCGGCCTGGGACGCGCGCGTCAAGGAATACCTCGGGATCGACGTGACGAGCGATGCCAAAGGCGTGCTGCAGGACGTTCACTGGTCGGCCGGGATGGTCGGCTACTTCCCGACGTATGCGATCGGGAACCTGATCGCGGGCCAACTATGGGCACGCGTGCACGAGGACATCCCGGATCTGAGCAAGCAGATCGCGGCCGGCGAGCTCGGCGCGCTGCGCACCTGGCTCGGCGATCGCGTGCACCGTCACGGATCGAAGTTCACGACCACCGAACTGCTGGCGCAGGCCGTGGGCGGCCCGATCGAAGTCGAGCCATTCGTCTCGTATCTCAAGCGCAAGTTGTCCGCCGTCTATCGCACGGCCCTCTGACGCGCCGCTGACCTCCGGGAGCTCCCGCAGGTCCTGCCCCGACGCGCGGAGCCTCGCAGGCGTCTCGGAAGTCGCTGAGCCTCGCGGCAGCCGCCGATATAGCATCGCGTGAGTAAACCGTCCCCCCGGAGGTGGACCAGTGAGCGATACCCCAGTAAAGGTTGCGGTAACCGGCGCGGCGGGCCAGATCGGCTACGCGATCCTGTTCCGCATCGCCAGCGGTCAGTTGCTCGGCCCCGACACGCGCGTGCGCCTTTCCCTGCTGGAGATCCCCGCGGCCGTGAAGGCGGCCGAGGGCACCGCGATGGAGCTCGACGACTGTGCTTTCCCGCTGCTCGCGGGGATTGACATCAGCGACGATCCGGCGAAGGCATTCGACGGTGTCAGCGTGGCGCTGCTCGTCGGCGCCCGACCGCGTACGAAGGGCATGGAGCGCGGCGATCTGCTGCAGGCCAACGGCGGTATCTTCAAGCCGCAAGGCAGGGCGCTCAACGCTCACGCCGCATCGGACGTCAAAGTGCTCGTCGTCGGTAACCCGGCCAACACGAACGCGCTGATCGCTCAGCAGAATGCTCCCGATGTTCCGCGCGAACGGTTCACCGCGATGACGCGTTTGGATCACAACCGCGCGATCGCAGCGCTCGCGGCCAAAAGTGGCGTGCCCGTCGTGGACATCACCAACGTGACGATCTGGGGCAACCACTCCGCCACCCAGTATCCGGACATCTTCCACGCCAAGCTCGCCGGCGAGAGCGCAGCGCAGACGATCAACGATCAGCAGTGGCTGGAGAGCGAGTTCATTCCAACCGTGCAGAAGCGCGGCGCGGCGATCATCGAAGCGCGCGGCGCTTCGAGCGCGGCGTCTGCCGCCAATGCCGCCATCGACCACGTCCACGACTGGGTGCTCGGCACAGCGGCCGGCGAGTGGGTCTCAATGGCGATCCCGTCTGACGGTTCCTACGGTGTCGAGGAAGGTTTGATCTCCAGCTTCCCGGTGACCACGTCGGGTGGCGTCTACGAGATCGTGCAGGGCCTCGAGCTCAGTGAATTCTCACGCGTGCGGATTGACGCAAGCGTGGCCGAGTTGGGTGAGGAGCGTGACGCGATCCGCGAGCTCGGCCTGATCTAGGTCAGCATCGGGGCACGGCTGGCACCGGCTTCGTCGCCGGCGCCGCCGCGGATGGCACCTGGGGCCGGTCCGAGTCCGGCCCGGTCAGTGAGCTGTGGCCGGGGCAGGCTCGGATCCCTCCCTGCCGTTCGGTCCGCTTGGTGCCGTTCGGTCCGCTTGGACTGACCCGGCGAGCGGTCAGCCTTCGGCTATCTCGGCGAACTCCGGCTCGGGCGCCTCGGCGGGCGTGTCCACCGGGTGGTAACCGAGTCCGTCGCGCGTCACGAGACCCTCCTCGACCAGTTTCGGCATCACGCGATACAGGTAATTGGGCTCGATCCTGATCGTCTGCGCGATCTGCGGAATCGTGATGCCCGGCAACTGGCGGACGAGCTCGAGTGCCTGGCTCCGGCGAGTACCGCCCCCCCGCCGGCCGCGGGGACGTCCAGGACGGGCGCGCTTGCGCACGGTTGACGCGGCTGCCGGCACAGAAGTCGAGTTCGAATTGACCGATCCGCGCGGACGCCCGGGACCTCGCCTGACGCCACCGATCAGCGCTGCACGCGCGGCTTGAAGTCGGTCTACCTCCTCCTGCAGTTCGTGCAGACGGCTGTCGATGTCCTGGACAGTCGTGTCGATGTAGTTTGACATCACTCTCCTTCACGGAACTCAAAAAAACCAGGGAAACCAACCATACACTCTGTATTGCTCGGAGCCTTTCGAGCAAAAGTTCGCTGACAGGACACAGCCGGCTGTCAAACAACGGGTTCACCACGCGTTGATTGACGGCCTGCCCAGCGCCACGCTTTTGTTGCTCACAACTGGAGCGTGCGAGAACTGCGGGCCCTAACTCTGGCGTTGCGGGCCTTCGATACGATGCGCGGTGCTCTCGATCAGCGTCTTTAGACGAGCGAGTGAGTGGTTGGCCTCACGTTCGGACGCGGCGCCCACCACCATCCTGCTTGCGACCCTCCCGAGCATTCCGCCGGGAGCGCTGAACTCGTTCGTGTAGTCGAATGTCGTCGGTCCCGCGGGATCGCCGCTGAGACCGTAGATGATCCGTGCCCGCGAGTAAGCAGGACCGCGACCGTCCCATTCGGCCACCAACGGCGCGTGTACCGAGGACAGCCTCCAGTGCACCTTGAATGAGACCCCGTGCATGTGCAGCACCTGGTCCATCATCGCGCCCGCAACCAGAGGGTCTGCTGACACCTTGCCGAGAGAGCGGTGGATCGTGACCCAGTCCGCCAACCGGTACGGATCCATGACCGTGGCGAACACGAACTCAGGAGGCGCCGCGATTTCGATTCTCACGTTAACGACGCTCATCTTCACGCCAGACACTAACCGACTACCGCAGCACCCGTTCTCGCAAACTGTCAGGCATTGCGGAAACTGAGTCAGGCGCCTCGCGAGTGAACCACGGCCGCGCCGCGGCACCAGCATCGCCCGATCGCCCGAGGTCCGAAGGGCGCTGCTCAGCGGGCGGCGAGGAGCTCGACCTGCTCCCAATCCCGTAGCGCTCGCTCGATCGCCGCGTCAAGTGAGTGGCGTCTGATCGCCAGCATCCGGAGGACACGATCGTCGCGCGGGAGCAGATCCGTCGCGAGACTGTCCATCAGCGGTCCGATCAGGGCATGCTCCTCGCCGGCGATCACCGCCGAGACCCTGCTCGCAATCGGCGTGAGCATCAGGCGCCGGAAGCCGATGGTTGGACGGCGGACCAGCATGCTGTCCACGATGCGCTCGATCAACTCCCCATAGGTAACGATCTCCGGGCCGGCGATGTCAAGCGAACAGCCCGCCACCTGTGTGCTGGTGGCCGCCCGCACGAGCACCTCGATCACGTCGCGTTCGTCGACCGGCGCGGTGCTGCGTGCCCGCCATGCGGGAACCGCGAGCACCGGTAGTCGCTCGATCAGCCTGACCAGGAATCTGAACGAGCGTGAGCGCGCACCGATTACGATCGAGGCGCGGAACGCCACCGACGCCGGCACCGCCTCGAGCAGGGTCTGCTCGGCGGCCAGGCGCGAGGCGAGGTGCCTCGAGACGGGACCGCCGGCCGGCACGATGCCGCCGAGGTACACGATCCGCTTGACGTGCGCAGACCGCGCCGCCGCAGCGAAGTTCTCGGCGGCGACTGCCTCACGCGTGTCGAAGCGACCGTCCGCGCAGGGCTCCATCGAATGGATCAGATAGTAGGCGACATCGATCCCCTGCAGGGCGTCCGTGAGTCCGGTGCCCGACACGACGTCGCCCGCCTGCACCGGCAGCGCCAGCGACACGCGGGCGGGATCACGGGCGAGTCCACGTACCGCGTGACCGTCTGCGAGCAGTCGCGGCGCCAATCGCGCCCCGAGGTATCCGGACACTCCGGTGAGCAGGATGTTCACGCACCAAAGCTACGGAAAATGCGGACGATACCTCCTCGTGCTCCGAAAAAACCCGCTCGGAGCAGGTAAATCGCCGGTGAAGAAAGTGTTGCGTTTTCCGGGATTCGAGCTTGCACGAGGGGATGATGTCCGCTTTGATGATCCGAGTCGGACACGAGTTGCGCTGAAACGAGGAAGGTGTTGACGCATGGCCCATGGTCGGGGTGCAATGACGAAGGTGAGTTGCGAGAACTGCTTCTTTCATCAGAACATGCTGTGCGCGATCAGCCAGGCCGGCCCCTGCGCGACCTTCCGGCCCAACCATCCAGAAGGCCTGCGGCCGCCGAGCCAGATGCGCTTCGTGTTCCGTCAGGAGCGCAGGATGCAGGTCGCCTGGGCGTTCCCCTCGGCGGCTGAACAGGTTGCGCTGCACGCATGACGGCCTGTCGGATGCTGCAGTCGCGCGCGCGGGCGGGCGGGCGCCGAGTCCACAGTCTGAGATGGGCATTCCGTATGCTGAAATCCGGTTCCCAACAGAGAGAGAGTGAACGGAATGGGACTATTCAAGAAGGCAAGCGCGAATCCGGACACGGCGATCTCCGAGGCCAGTCCGATCGTTGGGCGCCTCGTCGAGCATGCTGAGCTGCGGTCGACGCTCCGCGAGGCGATCGATTCTGCTGAGCGCGCGTACGAGCGCCTGACCTCCAAGCGCGGCGAGAAGCCGGCAAGCGGCGACCGCAAGCTCAAGTCTGAGCTGCGCACCGCGCTGAAGTCGCTGAGCCACGTCAGCGGCGAAGTCGGCGCTACCAAATCCAAGCGCAGGCGGTGCATCGGCGGCCGTATCCGCAAGGCGCTGCTGCTGATCGCCGGCAGCACAGTCGTGGTCATCTCCTGCCCCTGGATGCGCGGCAAGGTGCTAGACGCCCTGTTCGGGGCAGAGGAGGAGTTCGAATACTCGCCGCCGCCGATGCCCGACACAAGCGCACCTGATGCCCCGCCGGCCGCATCCGACGCGAGCGCGCCAGCAGCCGCCGCGGACGCGAGCGCACCGCCGGCATCCGAGGCGAGCGGGCCCGAGGCATCCGACGCGAGCGCGCCGGCCGACCCTGCCACGAGCGAGCCCGACAGCACCAGCTAGGCACCGTCCCCGAAGGCAGCTCGCGCCCGCGGGCTGCCGCCCCCCTACCAATCGGGAAGTCCCGCGTCAGGAGAGGCGTAGCATATAGCGCCACCACGGACCATCGGCCGGGAGGGAGTATGTCGAAACTGATCCGACTTGACCAGACGGGCCACACGACGCTTGCGGAGTGGAGCGTCGAGGAACCGGACGCGTTCGAAACCGCCGTCGCGGCGTTCCGCGAGGAGCTGGATCGCGGACACTTCGGCATCGTCTCGCACCCGGACGGGACCGCCGAGCAGATCACGGTACTTCCGTTCGACGCGCCCACCGTGATCCTGCGGCTGCCGATCGCCGGCGGCTAATGGTGTTCGCACCCGCCGGGCCGACGGGCTTGGTGACGAGCGCCAGCCGGGCGTGGGACGCTGGCTCGCTGCCTGAGCACGCGCGCGTCGATTGGCGCCCGCGGGCCAACGACGCGGCCCTGCGGGGCCGCGGACGCTGGTGGACGCTGACCGCGATCGTGCACACAGTGCCGTTCATCGTCGCCGCGGGGGCGCTCGTCGCCTTCAAGCCGGTGCTCGCCCCGGTCGCGCTCGTCCTGTTGATCCACGCCTGGGCGATCCCGGAGCTATACGCCGCCCGCGGCGCCGGCGTGCTGCGGCCGGGGGCGCCCGGCGACACTGGCCCCGAGGCGCGCGCGCTGCTGCTACTCGGCGACTTGGTCGACGAGCGCAACCGGCAGCTGCACGCCCGAACCGGCCTGGTGATGGCACCGGGAGAGCTCGGCATCTGGGTGGTCGGCGAGGCGGGCGCGCTGCTCGTGCGGCCGGGCGCCCATCGCGTGAACTGCTATTGCGTGAAGGCGACCGGCACCGCCCTGCCGCACGGCGACCGCATCGCCCACCTGCTGCTCGCGCTGCGCTGCGACGAGCTCGGCTTCGCCACGGTGGCCAACCTGGCGTTCTCAGGCGCGACTTGGCGGCTGCGACGTCGCCTGAAGCGCCAGCAGCGCGAGGCGCTCCAGGTCGCTCGGAAGGCCTGCCGCTGCGTCGACTGGCGCACGCCGCTGGCTGGCTAGCCACGTCGTCGTGCTCGCGGCAGGCACGCATGTGATCGTCGGCCTGGACGTCGGCACCACCGGCGTCAAAGCGGTTGCGTTCGGGTTGGATTCAGGCTGGCGGCAGGTCGCGCTCCGCGAGTACCCGCTGATCCAGACCACCGACGAACAGGCCGTCCAGAACCCCGAGACGGTGCTTACGGCGATCGCCGACGCGCTGAGCGAGTGTGTGCAAGCAGCCGGCGAGGCCGAGGTGATCGCCGTGTCGGTCAGCGCGGCGATGCACGGCCTGATCGCGCTCGACGCGGACCTGCGTCCGCTCACGCCGCTGATCACCTGGGCAGACTCACGGGCTCGCGAGGAGGCACTGATTCTGCGCAAGTCCGGCGTGCAACTGCATGCGCTGAGCGGCACGCCGGTGCATCCGATGACGCCGCTGTCCAAGCTTCTATGGGTCGCCCGTCACGAACCGCAGACGCTTGCCGGCGCCCGCTGGTGGGTGGGACTCAAAGAGTACGTCCTCTCGTGGCTGACCGGCAAGGTTGTAACCGAGCTCTCATCGGCGTCGGCGACCGGGCTGCTCGACATGCGCGCACGAAGCTGGAGCGCGGCGGCAATCGAGCTCGCCGGCGTGTCCGTCGACCAGCTGCCTCCAATCCTCCCGACGACCGCTCGACTGCCGCTCAGCGTCGCGGCGGCGGAGCGGACCGGGCTACCTGCCGGGACGCCGGTTGTGGTCGGCGCCGGCGACGGCCCGCTCGGCAACCTCGGCACCGGCGCGATCGAGCCAGGCGTGGCCGGCCTCTCGCTTGGAACCAGTGGCGCCGTCCGCTTGGCCGTGTCCGAGCCGGACGTCGACGAGGATGGAGCCCTGTTCTGCTACGCGCTTACCGACTCCGTGTGGGTGACAGGCGGCGCGATCAGCAACGGCGGTGCCGTCGTTCGCTGGGCCGAGCGGTCGCTCGCCCCCGATCTGAGCGTCGGCGGTGCGCCTGCCGACCAGGCGCTGCTGGAGCTCGCCTCGACCATACCCGCCGGCAGCGAGGGACTCGTGATGCTGCCCTACCTCCTGTCCGAGCGGGCGCCGCTCTGGAGCCCGGCGCTATCCGGCGCGTATCTCGGCCTGCGCTATGAGCACACGCGCGCGCACCTCGTGCGAGCGGCGCTCGAGGGCACCTGCATGCAGATGCGACTGATCCTCGACCGGCTGGACGAGGTGATGCCGGTGCGCCACGTTCGCGCGACCGGCGGCGTGTTCCGATCGTCGCTGTGGCGCGAGATCATGACCGCAGTGCTCGCGCGTCCGCTGCAGGTCATCGGCGAGGCTGAGGGCACCGCGCTGGGGGCAGCGGCGCTTGGACTGTTCGCGCTTGAGCGGGCGTCGACGCTGAGTGACGCGGTGGCGCTGCTCGCCGACCCCGCCGCCGGGGAGTCACCGGTTCTTGCGGCCGATCCCAAGCTCGTCGCGACTTACGAGCAGCTGCGCGGCCGGATCCCCCGGCAGATCCGCGAACTGCAGCGCATCGCCGCTTTCTACAGCGGACAGGCCGCACAGCACGATGACACCGATGACACGGTCCCGCGAGGACGCAGCACTCACAGGAGTGAAGCTCCAGGCGGTACGGCTTGAACGCTGACACCGCCACAACAATCGCGGCACTCGCGCAGCTCGTAGTCGGGCTCGGCGCGAACGTGCAACCCGGCCAGATCGTGGCGGTCAGCTCTGAACCGGGCAAGGAGCCGCTCGCCAGGGCGATCGCGGACGCCGCCTACGCCCGCGGCGCGAAATTCGTCGACGTCAGCGTGTTCGACGCACATGTGAAGCGGGCACGGTTGCGCCACGCTGATCCGCGCACGCTCACGTTCGTGCCGTCCTGGTACGGAGAGCGAATCAAGCGACTCGGAGAGGAGCGCGCGGCGCTTATCGCGATGACCGGCCCGGTCGCCCCTGGGTTGATGGACACGGTCGATCCTGCGCTGCTCGGCATGGACCTTCTGCCCCGCCTGCGGGAAACGAGCGCGCTGGTCGAGGAGCGGCTCGTCAACTGGTCGGCTGTGCCCTGCCCGACGGGCGGCTGGGCGGAGCGCGTGCATCCCGAACTTGCCGCCGGCGAGGCGCTGGAGCGATTGTGGGAGGAGATCGCGCACATCTGCCGCCTTCGCGAGACCGATCCAGTCGCGTCCTGGAACGCCCGCCTGGATCGCCTCACAGAGATGGCCTCGGCGCTTAGCGCGCTCGCGCTTGATTCGCTGCGATTCGAGGGTCCCGACACGAACCTTACGATCGGTCTGCTCGGAAGCTCACGCTGGATCGCGGCTCGGCTGCAGACCGTCGAGGGGATCGTCCATGTCCCGAACCTGCCTACCGAAGAGGTGTTCACGGCGCCCGACCCGGCGCGCGTCGAAGGCACCGTCGCCTCGACCAAGCCGCTGTTCGTCTCGGGCGTCGTGGTCACGGGCCTGCGCGTGCGCTTCGAGGGCGGGCGCGCGGTCGCGATCGACGCTGACCAGGGCGCCGGAACCGTGCGTGCGCTGATCACGCGCGACGCCGGCGCGGCGCGGCTCGGCGAAGTCGCCCTGGTTGATCGTGAGAGCAGAATCGGCGCGCTGGGCACGGTGTTCTACGACACGCTGATCGACGAGAACGCCGCCGGTCACATCGCGCTCGGACAGGGCTACGGTATCTCGGTGCAGAACGCGTCGGACCTCGAGCGTTTGAACCGCAGCGAGATCCATGTCGATTTCATGATCGGCTCCGATGACGTCAGCGTGACCGGGTTTACAGCCGGCGGCGATCAGGTGCCGCTGCTGCGGGGCGGCGTATGGCAGATCTGAGGCTTGTGCGGCGGCGGCCTCGCGAACAGGACGATGCGCTGCTCGGAAGTTCCTCGCTAGGCTAATCGGACCAGCATCCCGGAGAGGTGCCGGAGTGGTTGAACGGGCGCGACTGGAAATCGCGTAACGGGGGGTAACCTCGTTCGGGGGTTCGAATCCCCCCCTCTCCGTAGGTTAATTTAAGTAAGCGGCGCTGAGTCAGGGCTGCTCGGACCTGGTCGGTGCCAGGTCAGTCCACACCAGCGGCGAGATGCCCTGGATCGTGTCGATCCCGTAGTCCTGACTTGGATCGTGCGCGGTCAGCACAGCGATCAGGTAGTAGCGACCGTCACCCTTGACGCGACCGATGCTGTTTACCTCCCAGTCGGTATTGCTGGTGAGTGGCACCCAGCCGTTCTTGAGCGCGACGCTGACACCGCTCGGTACGCCGGCGCTCACGCCCCAGTCCTGGTCGGCCTCAACGTCCTCCATCAAGCCGAGCTGGTAGCGCTCCGAGGCTTCGTTGAGCAGGTCGCTTGGCGCCACGAGTTCGTCGAGCAGGCGAATCTGGTCGGCCGCGGAGGTTGTGCTCTCTCCCCAGAAGCCCTGCGTGTTGAGATCGGTCTGCGTCAAGCCGGCGCTCGCGTTGTAGGCGCCGACACCGCTTGAGCCACCGACCTGGTTCCAGAGCGCCGTCGCGTCGTCGTTGTCGCTGTTCTCGATCATCCCCTCGACGGTGTCGGATGTGTCGTCATCTAGCGGCGTGCTCGCCACCTGGGCCTGTCGCAACAGGGTCTCGAGGATGTCCGCTTTGATGATGCTCGCGGTCTGGTCTCTGGCTTGGGGTTTGTACAGCCACTCCTGACCAGTCACAAGGCTCTGGACTGCGATGCTGATCGATCCGCTGCGCGTGCACAGGAAGCTGCGCATCGAGTTCGTCGTGAGCGGATCCACCGCTGTGCCCCTTCTGGTCGTCCCCGTCCTGCTCGCCACGGTCGTGTTCTGGCGGCACGCGTCGTGCGCCCTGGCGGATGGCCGCCGCACAGCCGCCGAAGAGGTGCTTTCGCGGACCCTCACCGCAACCGCGAGTCCGGCCAGGCTGATGACCAGCAGAGCGCTCGCCCTTTGGCCCCAGTTCGGCCTCGACGAGCGGCGGTTGGTTCGTTTGGCTCTCAGCACCGGCATGAGAATACTCACACGAACGGCAGACCCCCGCTAGGGCGCAGGCTGGAGGGCGGCCCACACGCGCGAGGACAGTCCCTCGATCGTGGCGATCCCGTAGCCCTCGCCCGGGTCATTCGCGGTCAGCACGGCGATCAGGTAGTCGCGACCGTCCCCCTGCACGCGCCCGACGCTGTTGATCTCCCAACCATCGCCGTGCGGCAGCCAGCCGTTCTTCAGGGCGACGCTGACGCCGGCGGGGACGTCGCCGCTGACGCCCCAATCCTGGTCGGTTTCGATGTGCTCCATCAAACCCAGCGCGTATCCCTGCGCTCCGCCGTTTAGCAGCCCGTGCGCCAACACCAACTGGCACAGCAGCCGGATCTGGTCGACCGCCGAGGTGCTCGTCAGTCCCCATGCCACGTTCGGGGAAGTTTGGGTCAGCCCAGCGGACGCGTTGAACGCGGCGATGGCGCCGGGGCCGCCGACGTGGTCCCACAACGTCGTCGCGTCGTCGTTGTCGCTGTTCTCGATCATCCCCTGGATGACCGACGGCGACGCACCGTCGAAGCGCACGTGCGAGAGCTCGGATTGACGCAGCAGCGTCTCGAGGATATCCAGCTTGATGATGCTTGCCGTCACCCCGCGCCCACCGGGGTTGTAGACCCACAGCTGACCGGTCACGAGGTCGTCCACCGCGGCAGTCACGACGCCACCGCGGGTGCCCAGGAACGCGCTCATCGCGCTCGAGCTCAGCGGATCGGCAGCCAGCGGCAGCGGCAGCGGCGCCGTGGCGCTCCCGGAGCGCTGAGAGCGCTGAGAGCGCTGGGCCGTGCGACGCAGCGGCGCCAGCGCTCCGGGACCGACGGTCCCGGGCGGAATGTCGCTTGGCGGCACTGCGCACGGCGCCTGGTTGGAAGGCACCAGCAGATTGCTGCGGCCGGCCTGCGCCTGGACCGAGAGCCAGGCGAGGAGCAGGCAGGCGGCGAGCGGCGAGCACGCGCCAAGCCAGATCCGGACGCGGGGGTTGCGTCGGTTCAGGCGCGAACGCTGTCTGCGGCGAGGCGGCACCGCGACTGGCTCCTGAGCACCACCGGCGCGGCGGTGGCGCTACTGGCTCCTCAGTACCGGCGACGCACCGCAGCGGACCAGCGCCTCGGGGATCAGGACCGAGCCGTCGTCCTGCTGGCCGTTCTCCAGCAGCGCGATGATCGTACGCCCGACCGCGACGGCGGTGCCGTTCAGCGTGTGCACATGCGCGGGCCTACCCTCGGGGTCGCGGTAGCGGACATCCAGCCGCCGTGCCTGGTAGTCGGTCGTGTTGGAGCACGATGTCAACTCGCGATAGCGCTCCTGGCCGGGCAGCCACGCCTCGCAGTCGTACTTCATCGCGGCGGACGCGCCAAGGTCACCGACCGCGATCGCCACTACCCGGTATGGGATCTCGAGCTCCTGCAGGATCGATTCCTCGACCGCCAGCAGCCGCTCGTGCTCCGCCGCGGACTCGCTGGGCTCTACGAAAGCGAACATCTCAACCTTGTCGAACTGGTGCACGCGAAAGATCCCGCGCGTGTCCTTGCCGGCCGCCCCCGCCTCGCGGCGGAAGCAGGGGGAGAAGCCGGCATAGCGAAGCGGCAGGCGCTCGGCGTCGAGGATCTCCTCGTCGTGCAGCGAGGCGAGCGCCACCTCGGAGGTGCCCACGAGGAAGAGCTCGTCCGCCGGGAGGCTGTAGATCTGCTGCTCCGTGTCGGGCAGG
>JBKQKK010000212.1:0-6887 GCA_052147535.1 Solirubrobacteraceae bacterium
CTTGTGGGATGTAGGTTGCGCGACGGGCGCGGCGCGGAGTTCTGTGAGGTAGCGGCGGCGCGGTTACGCTCCCACCCGTGACGCCAAACGACCGCAGCACCGAGGTCGTGCGGGTGATCGTGGTCTCCCCTGGCGACGTCGCCGCGGAGCGCGACGCGGTCAAACTCGTCGTTGATGACCTCAACCGCCGGGTCGCACCCGCGAACGGCTGCCAGCTGTCGCTATGGCGCTGGGAGACCGACGCGCGACCGGGCCTTCATCTTGAGGGTCCGCAGGGCCTGATCGACGAGCGAATGGCGATCGGCGATGCCGACGTCGTGGTCGGGATCTTCTGGAAGCGCTTTGGCACCCCGACCGGCGACGCGCAGTCCGGGACTGAGCACGAGCTGCGCAACGCCTGGGAGGCATGGCGCAAGAACAGCAGACCGGACGTGAAGGTGGCGTGCGTAGCTGAACATGCTCTCAGACCAGGCCGTCGGGCTGGCCGCGAAGGTCGTCTCGGGCGCCCCCAGAGACTCGCTGCACATGATCGACGTCGCCTTCAGCCAGGACCAAGGACAGCGCCCCGAAGTCCTCGTCGCGGACACCACACCGGGATGGAGGACCAACTCGGCGCGCTCGGGCTGGTCTTGAACTGCATCGTGCTGTGGAACACCGTGTACATGAACGCCGCTCTCGAGCAGCTCCGCGCCCAACGACACCACGTTCCGAACGAGGACATCGCCCGGCTCTCCCCATTCGTCCGCGGGCACCTGCGCGTGCACGGCGACTACTCGTTCCTGCTGCCCGACCTCGCCGGCGCGCTCAGAGAGCTACGCGACCCCGACAGCCCCGACTACGAGCCCGACGACGAGGACGAAGACGACGAGAACTGAAAGCACGGACACCACCAGGCGGTACAAGTGATAACCAGCCATTATCACGTACATCCGTCCGACCACACCCAAGCGCGCAAAGGCGATCAGCGTCCCGCTCGCTGCGCGACTCCTGCACGTTATCCGGTACATCAACCGCGCTGCGAGCTGACCAGCGCAGATGCGCTCCAAAGGCGGGCAGACCGAATGGGTGCACTGGGGTACCGGCACCGCCCACCTGCTCCCACGACTCCTGCGGCTACCCGACGGAACCAGCCGCACCAGCGGACCGCTGGTCCTCGCTGCCCGCAAACCAACCCCAGCCCGCCAACCACCACCATGCGACATTTGCCCGCATACCGGTCGACCCAGACTCGGCTACGACCGCGCCCGCGTCCTTCTACACGCCTACACCGGCTGGCGGCCCCACCAGCTCAGGCACTCCGCCACGACCCACATCGGCGAGAAGAAGGTCCCGCTGCAGCTGATCATGGCCAAAACCAGGCACCGATCGCCACGAACCGCGATGCGCTACGTCCACCCGGCGCCGCCGCAGTCGCCGAGGTCACCGAGCTGCTCAACCCGCCCAGGCGAACGGGATAAGAGGCCAACTCATTGGGAAACTGGCCCCAACGGGCCGCGCCCGCGGAAGGCCAAAGGCCAGGACGACTAACCCCGGTTTTCTGAGCCCGCCGCCCCGTATAGGCGCCGCCGCATCTGTGGATGTGTGGGCGCGGATCGGTTAGGCTGCTGCAGCGCATCAGTACGGTCAGCGGCTAGGCTGAGGAGGCGACATGGGGGATTTGGGGAGCGTTGTCGAAGCGTTTCGGGGGGCGATCGACGGGACTGTGTCGGTGCCCGGCGAGCCGGGTTACGACACGGCGGTTTCGATCTGGAACGGCGTGATCGAGCGGCGCCCAGCACTGGTTGTCAGTTGCGTGAGCAGCGGTGATGTCGTCGCCGCCTTAGCGGCCGCGAAGGAGCAGGGTCTGGAGGTCTCGGTGCGGGGGGGCGGGCACAACGCCGCTGGGTTCGCGCTGTGCGAGGGCGGTCTGATGATCGACCTCACCCCGATGAAGTCGGTGGTGGTCGACGCCTCGGCGCGCCGGGTGGTGTGTGGTGGTGGAACCACATGGGGCGAGCTGGACGCGGCGACGCAGGAGCACGGGCTGGCGGTGCCGGGCGGTCTCATTAGCACGACCGGCGTGGCCGGACTGTCGCTCGGCGGCGGCTTCGGCTGGCTCAGCCGACTCGCGGGGCTGACGTCGGATAACCTGCTGGCCGCCGAGGTCGTGACTGCCGACGGTCGCGTGTTGCGCGCGTCCAGCGCAGAGAACGAGGATCTGTTCTGGGCGCTGCGGGGTGGCGGCGGGAACTTCGGGGTCGTGACGTCGTTCGAGTTCGGCCTGACGCCGGTCGGTCCGCTCGTGCACCTCGCGCTGTTCATGTACTCGCCGGAGCAGGGCGGTGATGTGTTTCGCTTCGCGCGTGAGTACGTCAAGGGTCTGCCTGACGAGTGCGGGGTGTTGTTGGCCGGCATGAGCGCCCCGCCGGAGGCGTTTGTGCCAGAGGAGCATCATCTCGCGCCGGTCTACGCGATCTTGATCGTCGGATTGGGGGACGCCGAGGCTCACGCTGGGCTGATCGGACCGGTGCATGAGGCGTTGCCGCCGCTGATCGAGTTGGTCACGCCGATCCCGTACACGGCGCTGCAGCAGATGTTCAACGCGTCGGCGCCATGGGGAATCCTTGCCTACGAGAAGGCTGTGTACCTTGAGGAGCTCAGCGATGCGGCGATCGACGTGATCCTCGACCATCAGCCGAAGAAGGCGTTCCCGCTCTCGTTCTTGCCAATCGTGGTCCTTGGTGGTACCTATGGCCGGGCGGATGATGACGTGACCGCGTTCGGCGGGAGCCGATCGGTCGGCTACGTTGTGAACATCGCGGCAGCTGCTTCGACGCGGGAGCTCTATGAGGCCGAGCGGGCATGGGCACGGACGTTCTGGTCGGCGCTGATGCCGCATGCCGTCGGCGTCGGGGGCTACGTGAACTTCATGAGCGAGTACGAGGAGGATCGTGTGCGCGCCGCGTACGGGCCGCAGAAATACGAGCGATTGGCAGCGGTCAAGGCGAAGTACGACCCCGATAACCGCTTCCACCTCAACGCCAACATTCTCCCGCAGCGCCCAACGCTTGACCGCAGCTGCGGGCCGCAAGAGCCTGCCGAGACTCGCCTCGGCTCTGGTTGCCGCCGACGAGACACTCGCAAAGCGTCCATGAGCAGACGTCGCAGTGGGGCCCCGAGCAACCCGCTCGGAATGGACCAAACCGCCACTGCGGACTTCCAAGGGTAACCGCGCGTGATCCATCTGCCGCCGGGCGCGCTGTTGATTCTCAAACAAAGGAGTGATCAGGTCGGAGCTATCGCCCGGCGGAAGGCGACCGCTCTCGGACAGCAGCGGTCACGAGAGCGGGGTCGCTCGCGCGGACGGCAGGACTCACTTTGCCCCCTGGGGGCAGCTACCCAAGGAGAAGGGCGACGCCGCCGTGCTCTCTCGCCGGCCCCGACTGGTTGGCGGCAGGGAAGGGATCGGAGCAGAAATTGGCGCTAAGCAAGAGAGCGCCGTCAAGCTGCGTCGGCATGCTGCTGGAGCGCCGTCGGGGCCGGCCTTGTGCGTAGGGTTGCCGCTCATCGATCAAGGAATCCCCGAGGGCGAGGCGGTGCTTGAGCCAGCGCAGCTGCGGACGCTGCTGCGCAAGTCGTTCAATCTTGGGATGGACCCAGACCCGGACAAGCCGAGGGCGCTGAACCGCCTCGCGCGCCAGCCAAGGCGCTGGTCGGGGTAGCGGAGGCGAACGAGCGCGCGGTCGAGACCGAGGCGATCGCCAACAGCGCGGTGTTCGCGCTGCACGCAGCTGGGTTCAACGGGATGCCCGACCCAGTCTTTCATCTTTTGTGGGTCGGACACTCGCACCGATCGGTACGTAATCCGGCGGCCAGCTCGAGAACGACCTCGCCGACCCCAGCGTCACCTCCAAGCCACCATGCTATTCACCTTGAAGTGCTGTTTGCGCTTGGCCGCGATCGATCTCGGCTGTATGTCGCGCGGTTGCGCTCGTCGACGAGCTGCCGCTCGAGCGTGGCGCTCTCCTGGCGGGCGCGCTCCTGGCTCCGGTCGACGCGGTCGGTGGCGGCCTGCGCGCGTTGCTCGGCGTTTGTGGCGCGCTGGTCAGCTTCGTGGGCGAGCGTGTCGCTGCGTTGGGCGTCTTTGGCGGGCTCGGGTGGCTTCCCGCTCGGCGCTGGCAGCGCGCACTTCGGCGTCGCGGGGTTGTGTGTTGGACTCATCGCGCTCGCGCTCGGCGGCGCGGGCGCGCGCTCGAGCGCGTCGTCGCGGTCCTGTTCGGCCTGTCCGGCGCGCTCGCGCTCGCGCTCGCTCGTTGCTCGCTGCTCGGCCCGCCCAGACGAACGGGATAGACACGCCTGACAAGCCTGGCCCGGTTCGAAGCGCGCGCGACAACCGAGCCGAGCGCAGGAACGGTCAACGGCTGACGTGACTTTTCGTTCCATTGTTCCCCACGGGCCGGCTCCCACAGGCTGAGTGGCGCAATCGCGGCCTGGCAGTCGGTTGGACTGAGCGAGCCGCTTCGAGCGTGGGCAGATCGATCGCCGCCCGGCCGCGACGACGTGCCGAAGGCGCCTGCGTGTTCTCCGAAGCGGAATCGGGAGCCTGCGACCCGTGAGGATTCTGGCCGGTCTAGCGGGCGGTTGCCCCGAGCAATGCCGCCCCCAGAAGCGCGAGGGTTATGCCGAGAGGTTGGATGTGGGTGGCATGTCGTCCCTGCAGGATCCGGCTGAGCAGGATGGTGGTAACGGGATACAGCGAGGAGATCGCCGCGACGATGCTCAGCGCCGCTTGGTGGGAGGCCGCGGCGTAGGCGAGGTCGCCCCCGACACCGAGTGCGGCCAGGCGCCAAAGCGCGGGTAGCTGCGAGAGGGCTGGCAGACTGCCGTGCGGTGATCGCCGCCGGACAACGAGCGCGACGAGCCCGGCTGAGAGCGCGGTGCTGGCGTGCTCGACGGCGGTCGCCCAATAGGCATCTAGTCGCCCCGCGGCGTGAAAGCACGTCAGCATGACCCCGACCGCGGCGGCGGCGGCAACGCAGATGGCTGCAATCTGCACGAGTGTGGTGGGGTGGCTGCTACTCGTGCCGGAGGTCCAGGCGCTGATTCCCCCGCCGAGCACGGCGAGGAGCAGCCCGGCGGCGATCATGGGGTCCAGTGGGTCACCGCCGGTCAAGCCGATTGTGACCGCGGCGGCCGCCCCGAGCGCCCCGACCGGGGCGGTGATGAAGGCGTCACCGCGGCTGAGCCCGAGGTAGATCAAGCTCAGCTCGACCGTGACCGCGACGCCGGCGACGGCGGCCAACAGCAGCCGTGGATCGGCGGGAGGAGCAATCCCGCGAGCTATCAGGAAGGGTGCCAGTAGCGCCAGGCCGAGCAGTTCCGAGACCGCGATGACGATGAGCACAGGCGTACGCCCCCCCGAAACGTCACCGCCGAAGAAATCTGCGGCGCCCCAGCCGGTCGCGGCCGCGATGGCAAGCAGTACCACCATCAGTGCGCCTCTCGCGACTCGAAGCTCTGTACCGGCAAAAATGACTTCACAGGTGTAATACTAGTCGAAGCTGGTTCCAGCAAAACATTAATTGCTGGTACCATCCACCATGAGATGCAGTCGATCGCCGAGATGCCATTCGTCGCCGGCAATGCAGCGCTGGACTTCGTCAACACCGCGGAGGAACGCGGCCACCCTGCGGCCGGCGACGCGCTCACAACAACCGCTGACCTGCGCCTGTGGGGCCAGCGCTACGGGCTGATCGCGCGAACAGCCACGCGGCACGCCGGTGCCGAGGGCGAGCTCCAAAAGGCCCGCGAGGCACGCGAGCTGCTCTACGCGCTCTTCTTGGCCCGCGTCCACGACCGTCCCGCCCCGACGGGGGCGCTCCCGCGCCTCGCCGACCTCGGCGCCGACGCCTACCGGGCCGCTACCCTCGAGGCGAGCGGTGACGGCAACCTTTGCTGGCGTTGGAATCGCTCGGAGCTGACGACGATCCGCCACATCGCGGTCACCAGCGCGATCGACCTCCTCCACGCCGAACCCGTCCCCCGCCTCAAGCAATGCCCCGGAGAACACTGCGGATGGTTCTTCCTCGACACCACCAAGCGCGGCAACCGCCGCTGGTGCTCAATGAGCGAGTGCGGCCAAGAAGCCAAGAACATCAGGAGACGAAAGCCCACGCACGGCACGGCCACGCCGCAGTTCGACGCGTTGCACGATCCCAGTCCAGGAACGCAAGCACAACCTGGATAAGGCACACGTCGCGATCTCGGATCTCGCCAAAACACGGCGCACCCCACGTCTCGTTTGGGGTTAGCTGGAGGAGTACCCGCGCCGTCCTGCTCGATCAAGGCGGCAACGCTTGCGTCCAGCATTCCGCGCAAAGCGGGGCGCGCAGCAACGGTGAAGCAACTGCTGTCGCGTAGCGCCGATGTTCGCGGCTTCGGGGTCGAACGGGAGGTGGCCGGACCTCCTCGACCACGAGCAGCGAACGAACGAGAGGCGCCGCAGCTCGGTCTCGAGCTGGCCCTGGCGTTTTGCTTCGTCGAGCCGGACCACCAATTGGCTCACCAGATGGTCGATCTCGTCCCGCGCCTTGGTGGCGCTGCTTCCCTTCTCGCGTGATGCTGGCTTGTGCAACCCCCACGGCGGCGGGGGATTCCGGTCGGCTTCTGTGTTCCGCGGTAGCCCGCGCGCGGGAGCGCCCCAGCGGGCGCGGCCCGCGAAGCCGGCCGTGGATGAGCGGCCGGTTCGGTGGGCTTGACCGTTGGCGAGGGGGGTTCCCGTAAACGACGGTGGGCTCAAGGGGTCAGTGCACCACCCCCGATGACGGAAGGATCTCACGTCGAGTCAATCCCGGCGTGCCGCTACGCGCGAGTGGGGGGTCGCATCGCTCGCCCAGCCGGCCACCACG
>JBKQKK010000213.1:0-22078 GCA_052147535.1 Solirubrobacteraceae bacterium
GGCTGTCGCCGTCGGCCACCGCGACGCTGCCGCCGCCGTTGAACAGCATGTCGATCCGGAAGTTGTTGGCCTGTGACCAGCTCGCCGCCGTGGTGACGTCGGCGGGTACCTCGCGTAACGCGTCCGCAGGGTTGAAGTCGGTCGAGTGCGGCGCGGTCGTCGCGTTGCCGGCGACGCTCCACGAGTCATCAGACAGAAAGTTATCGTCGACATCCGTCTCCAGATAGTTGCGCTGATCACCGAGATACACTCCACGCGTCGCCCACGCCAGGGCGCCGTGGCGCAGTAGCTCCGATTGGAGCTGGTTGGCGTTGGCGTCGAAGGTCTCGACGAGCTGCTGAACGCCGCTTGGGTCGGTGTAGATCCCGACGAGCGCAGAGCTGTTCGGACCGCTGAGCAGCGTATCGAAGTTCGCGCCGGCCAACGGCGTGGCCTCGTACCCGTAGGTACCCGTGTCCATTGTCACCGAGCCCTTGAGATAGGGGAAGTCCGTCAGGCCGTCCGCGGTCAACGTGCCGACCGTCCCATCTAGAGCTCCCGAGAAGGCCGGCGCGCTCAACCCGTAGCTCGCGCTCGGGTAGATGTCGCCGGTGATCTGGCGGATGTCGAACTCGTGCTCGTAGCTCTCGATCGACGACCAATCGGAGCTCGACAGCCCGGACGCACAGGTCGAGGTGCAAATCGGCAGGTCGCCAACCGACACGATGATCGCCTCGTACTTCGCCTCCAGCGTCCCGTCGCTCGCGGTATCAGACAACGTCTGGCACGGGTCGGTGCCCGTGCACGACGTCACACCGACCGACGTGTGCCCGGTGCCCGACGCGCTTGCGGACGACTCGATCAAGGTATCGAACGGAACCCCCTCGCGCTGCAGCGCCGATTGCCACGCGGCGAAGTCCGGTTCGGTCGTCGAGGTCCCCAGGAGCAGCACCTTAAGGTCAATGCGGGTTGCGGCCGAAGCCGCGGCAGGCAATGAGACACACACTGCGAGTGCAATCGCCACCGAACTGAGCGCAGCCGCCAGCCGCCGCAGGAGGGGGTTCACCGCTCCCCGAGCGGGCCAGACAGATGAGATCTTCACGATGACGACTCCTTCATCTTGTTCAGCACCGACCACGCCCCGCTCAGCACCGACCAGGCCCGAGTCGCAAAACTCGAGTAGCGCTGGTGGGCTGATGAGCAGAATGGATTCCTATGCACGAACGGTGGGTAGCGATTGATCTGGAGAGCGCCGAGTGTCGTTCGGCGAGCGGCGCTCGGCCATGGCCCCGCTCCCTCTCTTTTGTTCAGCATTTGAACCAAGCCCAGACCAGAGAGAAGGCGGGCCACGGACCAGGGCTCGTTCGGGCCCCTCCGGGGATACGGCGGCGTCGCCAACACAGCTGCTGCGCGCGCTATGCCTGCGCGTGCAGCTGCAGCGTCCAGGCGCCCCTGGTGGCAACGTGCAGGTCTTGATAATCGCCGCGCGCGAGCCGAATGCGGCCGGTTTGGGTCCGGCTGTCCACGAGCAGGAAGCCTTTCGAGGTGAAGACTTGGATTGGCGCCTTGTCGGCCGTCCACTCGATGACGATCGTGCGCTGCTCTGACACGGAGCCGATCGTCTGGTTTCCGGTGCCGGAGAAGCTGCCGATCAACGCTCCCGCGGGGATCACCGGAGGTCTCGAGGCGACGACGTAAGTTGAACGGCGCGTGCGAGGCGACAGACGGGTCGTTGAGCCGTGTTGGTGGTTGCTGGTCGTGGCGCGACCCGCAGTGACACTTGCGACGGTTGACTTGTGGTTTGCGTTGGACGCCTTACGGGTCGCGCGCTGCGCCCGGTGGGCGGCGCGCTGCGCCTCGTGGGTCGCTCGCTGCGCCTTGTGGGTCGCCACTGTCGCGCTGTCCGTAGCAGCGGTCCGCTGCGGGTCCGCTGGGGCCTTCGAATGCTGGGTGGCGCCACCACAACCCCCGGCGCCTACGGCGAGGGCGAGCACCACAGCAACGCGGTGTAGTCGTATATGGGGGCGAATGGAGCGGTTCACTGACACCTCCGTGATCGGCGAGATTGAGGCGTGCCCGCGCGGCGGCACGAGGCGCGTCCGCGCTGACTTGTGTGATCGGACATCGCTAGACACGCGCTGGAAGGACCAGAAGCTTGAGCGGTGATCGGTTGGCGGCCAATGGGTTCCTAAGCTCGTAGGGCATTCATCTACTGAACGCCGACTACCCGGGTGGGCTGCTCTACGGCTGCCGAGACGCTGCTACCGTCAGCCATCCGCAGGTCTGGAGCGGGGTTCGAATCAAGGTTCGGAAGGGATCCATCGAATGGCGATTGCCAGTATGGAAAATTCTTTAGGGGAGGAGCCCGAAGGCTCCGGCCGGCGCATAGAGCGCCGGCGGAGGGTGCGCGGGGTGCGCGGGGTCACGGTCGTGATTGCGGACAACCAGGTTGCCACCCGCGTCGGCGTCCGACGGGCGCTCGAGCCGTATGGTGTGCTCATTGTGGCCGAAGCCGCGACCGCCGAGGAGGCAGTCCGCGCCGCGCTCGCGCACCAGCCGGACGTCTGCATCCTCGACGTTAGGGTGCCGGGCAGCGGCATCGAGGCCGCGCGGCAGATCAGCACCGCACTGCCCAGAACCAAGATCTTGATGTTGTCGGACTCCGAACGAGACGACGACCTGTTCGCTGCGCTGCGCGCGGGTGCCCATGGGTACCTGCCCAAGACGACGTCACCGGCCCGCCTTCCACACGCGGTCCTAGGGGTCCTGCGCGGCGAGGCGGCGCTGCCTCGCGAGTTGGCGAGCAGACTTATCCACGAGTTTCGCGATCGCGGGCGAAGCCGGCGGCTGATGCTGTCGGTTTCAGGCGAGGCCGTGGAGCTGACGGCACGCGAGTTCGAGGTGCTCGAGCGTCTTCGGCGGTCCGAGCCGACGGCCGAGATCGCAAGGGGCCTACAGATCTCGGACGTCACCGTCCGTCGGCACATCTCCGCGATGCTGCACAAGCTCGGGGTGCCCGACCGGCGCAGCGCAGTCAAGCTGCTCGAGCGCGAGGAGCCGCAGGCGCGCGACGATACCGGCGGGCTTTGACCTAAAGATTAGGGCTCCCGCGGGAGCCCTAATCTAGCGACCCGCTTCGGTTTCCAACGTAGTCCTGCCCGGCGAAGCCAGCACCCATCCAGATGTTGAGCCTCCGTACCGAGTGCCGATCGCCGTGCCGGTCACCGGAACCTTCAACGGAGCCGCCGACTGATTGACGATCACCACGCGTGCACCATCGCGGTAGCCCGCGACAGATCCGTCGGCCAGCGCCGCTCGCCACTCGATCCATCCCGACAGCAGCTCGCCCACCTCGCCGAGCGTGGGCTGCGCAATGGGCGTGTCCTTGAGATAGAGCGCGTAGCGGTCGAGGATCGCGTCAAGCAGTTCGTACATAATCCCCTCGCCCGTCAAGTTGCTCTGGTGAAAGTAGTGCGGTCGTGGATCATTGCTGACGATCGCAACGAAGATCCGCCTTGCCTCAGTCGCGATCACGTCCCGCCACGTCGTGGGCACCTGCGCTGGGTTCTCAACGCGCATCCGGTCGAGGGCCTGTGCTTCGGTAGCCGCGTCGAACGGCAGGGCTGTGGGGAGCCGGGGTATGGTCAGCGTTTGACCAGTTGTGAACGGCGCGCCGGCCGGCCACAGCGGGCCGGCGGGATCTTGCCCGAACACCGGGTAGGGCCGCGAGGCGTCGCAGGCCAGATAGCGAATGCCTTGCGCCGCGAGCGCAGCCGCCAGCTCCCGGTTCTCGGGACGCGGGGGCGTGGTCGCGAGGTTGGCGAGGCCCGTGTGCTCGCCAGTCACGAGCACCCCGCGCTCGGGCTCGAGCCCCGCGCGCCGCGCCCAGCTGACATTGCGCTCGATCTCCGCTTCAATCGTGGCGCCCGTGGCATCGTCCAGGTTCAAATGCTCGTAGGTGTGGTTGATCCAGCCGAACGCGTCGCGTTCGGCCACGAGCGCATCCAGCAGGGGATCGGCCCTGCGCGCCGCGGCCTGGGCAAATCGCTCGCTCCCGACTCCGTTGAAGCCAAGGTCAAGGCGTACCCCGCGAGCCCGTGACCAGCGGGCCGCCCGCGCCACGTCGTCGACAGTCATCCGGATCACGGCCTCCCGGCTTCGGTCGGGGGCGCGCGTCGACACGTTCCACGCGTGATTGCCGAGCAGAACATCGTCGATATGCAGCGGGAGATAGTTGCGCTCGTAGCCCAGATAGGTGCCGCGCGTGAGCCACATCAGCTGTCCGTGACGCAGTAGGTGGCCATGCGCCTGGTTTACGTTGGCCGCGAACGTCTGCACCATTTCCTCGCGACCGTCGTGCTGTCGATGAATGCCGAGCAACGCCGAACGATCGGGTCCGGCCAGGAGCGTCTCGAAGCGCTCGCCGCTGGTTGGCTGCGCCGCATAGCACCAACTGCCTGGATCGATCGCCAGCGAGCCACGCAGATACGGGAAGATTCGCAGGCCGGCGGGCGTCAGCACGGCGCCACGCTGCTCAAGCGGACCTTCCCACACCGGCGGATTGAGACCACGAGCCGGGGTGGGATAAGCGTAAGCGATCAGGCGACGCAGGCCCGCGTACCGCTCGAGATCAGCAAGCATCTTGCAGTCGGAGTCCGCCAGCGCGCCGAGCGCCGCGTCGTCGGCGACGATCAGGGCCTGAAATGACGCGTCACCCCTAGGCGTCGCGGGGGCGATCAGCGGGCCCCGACTGCCGAGCGTGACTCGCACGTACGGGACTGCTGCGCGCTCGAGTGCGACTAGCCACGCTAGGAACGACGGCTCCGCCCCGGTGGCGCCCAACAGCACCACCGTCATCTCAGTGCCCGTGGGGCGTGTGGCTGTCGAGAAGCGTTTCACCGCGCAGCTCCAGGATCGCACGCGGCGAGCCGCCGTTCATGCTCTTGAACACAAGTCATGCTCGTGGCCCATGGGTCAGATCGCTTACAAACAGGACAATCACAGCACGTTTTGGCATAAGACGGATCGACGAGGTCATCGCCAGCCGAGGTTGGGCGAGAAGATCGGCAGCTGCATATGAGCACGCAACACCAGGCGGTAACTCCGCTGACGCCCGCTGGGCGGCGGCGGCACCAGAGTGTGCTGATGATTACCGAGGGCACGTATCCGTTTGCGGTGGGTGGGGTCAGCTCATGGTGCGACGCGGTGATCGGCGGTCTGGACGGAGTCAGCTGGGAGATCCTGCCGATCATCTCCGGTGGCAAGCGCATGGTGCAGAACTACACGCTGCCACCACATGCGCACCTGCGCACGCCGATCGAACTGTGGTCGGAGGTCGGAGCGCCGCGCCGGATGTGGCGTCCTCGTAAACGCTCGCGCGCATCGCTGCCAACGATGCTGGTCCGGGGATTGCTGCCCTGGGAAGGCGACCTCGAGCTGCTCACCGAGGCGCTCGTCCGTTGCCGCGAGCAGCCGCAGCTGATCCGCCGCGAGTTCCGGTCTCGGAAAGCGTGGAAAGCGTATCTGGTAGCGCTCGAGGACGTTCTGACTGAAACTCACCACGACTCCGCTCGGGCGCCGATGTTCGACACGATCGAAGCGGCCCGGCTCTATCAGATCCTCTACTGGATCGCACGGACGGCTGCGGTGCCGACGCCAGAGTGCGCGCTCCTGCACGTAACCGCCGCTGGCTGGGCGGCGATTCCGGCGCTCGTGCACAAAGCGCGGCGCGGCACGCCGCTGTTGCTCACGGAGCACGGGGTGTATGTGCGGGAGGCTTATCTGGCGGCGATCCGCGAGGCCTCGTGGTCTCCGGGCCAGCGCCATATGTCGACGCGCATCGCGCTCGGGCTGACACGTGCCACGTATGCAGCAGCGGACATGATCGCGCCGGTCACCGAGGCCAACGGCGAGTGGGAGCGCGGGCTGGGAGTCCACCCTGACAGGGTCAGGGTGATCCCTAACGGCATCCACCCGCCCGCCGAGTGCACAGAGCCGCCGAACATCGGCAAGGTTATTGCGATGGGGAGGATCGATCCGCTGAAGGACGTGCAGACGATGCTGCTGGTGGCCAACGAGGTCACGCGGGACATGCCGCGCGCGCGGTTCGAGTACTGGGGTCCGGCGACTGCCGGCCAGGAGGCCTACGACAAGGCTTGCCGGCAGATGCACGAGGAGCTCGGCCTTGGCGAGCGGTTCCAGTTCATGGGCAGGACGGGCGACCCGCATGGAGTGATCCGCGGTGGCGACCTGGTGTTGATGACCAGTATCTCCGAGGCGATGCCGATGACGCTGCTCGAGGCGATGGCTCAGGGACGAACCGCGGTCGCGACCAGCGTCGGCGGAGTACCGGGTGTGTTGCGCGGTTGCGGCTTGATCGCATCTCCGGGCAACGTCCATGAGATCTCGACCGCCGTGCGGACCGTGCTGCGCAATCCGGCGCTGGCGCTCGCGCTCGGACGCCGTGGCTTCGAGCGCCTACATCGACGCTACACGCTCGCCCATTGTGTGGACTCATATCGCGAGTTGATCGGCGAGTTGATCAGCGGGAGCATCGCTTGATGGAGCAAAGTGACGTTAGGCCACCCGACGGCGGATCACAGAGCAACGAGCACTTCGAGCACGTCATCGGCGCTCGGCTCGGAGGTCGCGCCCGCGACCTGCTCGAGGCGACGATCGTGCTCGAGGCGTGGACCGGGAAGCCGGCTCGCGCGGCGATGTCCTCCGCGCGTCACCTGGTCGATCGCGATCTGCCGCGGCCGGTCGGGAAGGGCTCGATCGACCGTCCCGACGACCGCGAGCAGCAGAGCGTCGTCGCAGAAGGCATCACGCTCGTGCTTTCGATCGTGTCGATCGCGGCATGGGCCACGCCCCTCACCAAGGATTTCGGCCCGCACGTGCTGGCGCAAGCGCTTCGTGTCGCGCTTCCGGTGGCGTTCGCGCTCCAGTGGGCGCTGCGAAGCCGGTACCTGAGCCGCCGCACCGGGTTGGCGTGCCTGAAGCGGGACGGCATAGGGTGCGTCTCGGTGCTGATCCTGACCGTCGGCGCCCTGGGGATGATGTCGCGCTGGGGGCCGATCGCGGCGATGTTCGTGACGATCTGGGTGTCAGGCACGATCACCACCCGACGTGGCTGGGGGCTGCTCTACGCCGGCATGCTGCTAGTGACTACCGTCGCGCTCGAGCAGCACGAGGCCGCGTACCTGGTGCTCGCGCTGCTGACTGCTGTCTCGCTGCTTTCGGCTCTGGTCGCGATCGGCAGTGGCGCGGCCCGTGGCGGCGATCAGCTCGCGCGCGAGCGTCCCGGCAGCATCCCGCGTGCGCTGCTGGCCGGACTGCTGGGAGGCTGCATCGGCGTCCTGATCGTTGGCGATCCGAGCCTCGGCTGGGGAGTTCACGGACTGCATCCCGCGATCGCGCTCGTCCCGTCGGTGCTCGGCAGCTTCTGGGGTGGCTACTATCTGTGGAACTTCTACGAAGAGGTCCCGCGCAGGTTGATCGGCGTCCCGATCTCCGAGGCGAGCCGCGCTCACCTGCGCGGCCCCGCGACGTCGATGCTGTTCGGGGCGGTCCTGCGACTGCTGGTCACGACGGTCGTGCTGTCGGCGGTCGTGATCGCAGCGGGTCGCTTCACGCAGGGCACCGACGATGCGAGCGTGTTCGTGGCCTTCGCCTGCGTCGCGCTGGTGAGCCTGCTGGTCAGCTTGATGGAATCGCTCGCGCTTCGGCAGGGCGCATTCATAGCCGTGGTTGCAGCGCTCGTGTCCGAGTTCGCGTGGGTCTACATGGTGCACACGCGCGTACCCGGCGCCGCGCTGGCAGTCGGCGCCGCCGTCGGTGTGATCCTGACGGTTCCGCCGCTCCTGAGGCTTTCAAGCTCCGGGCGGGTTCTCGCAACGATGCTATGGATCCAGTGACGGGCCCAACCAGATTCTGGGCGTTCAGGTGCCTGAACGGATCTCCCGCGACGTGACCCATGTACCACCGCCTATGCGCCTGCAAGGCTTCACTCGGACTAGCACCGGCCACCGACGTGACGGACAGTAGGGGCCTTTAGCGAGACCGGCTAGACGAAAGGAGCCACGTGCCGAAGCCATCGACCAACAACACGCCGCGTAACGGAGGGATCAGCGAAGCCAACTTCCCACGCAACACGAGCGCCGGCATGCGCATCTGGTCCGGCTTTGACCGGCTCCGCGGTGACAGCGAGGCGTTCGAGAGCGACCGGCCGGACGACTTCGAGGCCGCAGAAGCGGAGTTGATGCTCCTGCGCGAAGAGAACGCGCGTCTGAAAGCACAGCTTCACCGCCCGTCGGACGTGGGTACGCTGATCGAGCAGCTGCGCCGGCTGGCGGCTGAGAGCGGTTCAGAGGCGCTCGACGACGTCTGGAGCCTGCTCAGCGAGTGCCTCGTGATCCGTGAGGGACTCGATCAGGCTTGCACCGAGATCCAGGCTGCGATCGGGGACGTCAAGCGGCGCCTTGCGCGGCTAGCAGTCAGGATCGACGAGGCCGAGCCAGACTCACGGTCAGGCCCGGCCTCGGCGGTCGATCAGGAGATCCGGCCCTGGTCTTGAGCCGGCTGGTACACGTGCGTCGAGCGCATCCTGCCGCGCACGTGAATCAGTGAATCAGTGAATCACAGCGTGTTGTTTGCGCTCCAGCACGGGTCGTATGTGGCGCCATCGAGGTTCAAGTCGAACAGCGCCCCCCAGATCCCGTACTCCTCATCCGTCGGGCAGAACTTCGAGGCCGTTTCGCTATCGGACGTGTACTCCGCGTTGAGCACCGGCTTGCCCGCGGCGAGATACGCGGTCCAGTCACCGCCTGGACCGGCGCACGGATCGTTGTAGGCGTTGCATTCCTCCGATATGACCCCGTCGAACAACGGCTCATCGGAGGAAGCGTTCGCCGGATCGTTCTTCTGGAACACCGCGAGTCCGTCGGCGTGCACCTGGTAGGCGATCCACCGCTCAAAGCCCGCCGAGTCGGCCTGCGTGAGGCCCCAACCGCCGCCGGCTACTCCGGTGTCGCCGGTGTTCGTGTAGCCATCCAGGTCGTCCGGCTCAACCGCATCCTGACCCTCGAGCTTGCACCACTGGAAGCGGTCGTTGAGGCCGGCCGCGATGTTCACCGCAGCACCCGTAAGCGTCGAGGGCGTCCCGGCGACGTAGTTGGCGAAGCCAGAGAGGTCAAACCACCACTCACCGGACCAGCCCTGCATCGCGTACTGCTGTGCGCCGTCCCCGTAGTCCGCCGCGGCGAAGTCTGAATCGTCCGGGAAGCCGGTCTGGTAAGCGCCCGCCTCGACGTAGCAGATGCTGTAATGCCCCGCCGCGTGGATCGCCGCCACCACCGGCGACGCCCCGGTCGGGACCGCGCCCGGGTTGTTCGAGTCGTCGAACAAGTCCGTGTCCCAGATCTTCGCGCTCCCAGGCTCCGGGTACGCGGCGCTCGTAGCCGGAAGTCCTGCCAGCCCGGCCTCGGACGGGTCGATCTCCCAGTACCAAGAATCACCGGTCGCCGGCGGCGGTGTGTAGCTAGCAGTAGGGGTCGGCGTCGGCGTCGGGGTCGGCGTCGGGGTCGGCGTCGGCGTTGGAGTCGGCGTTGGAGTCGGCGTCGGGGTCGGCGTCGGCGTCGGGGTTGGGGTCGGCGTCGGCGTCGGCGTTGGAGTCGGCTTCGGCGTCGGCGTTGGAGTCGGCGTCGGCGTTGGAGTCGGCGTCGGCGTTGGAGTCGGCGTCGGCGTCGGCGTCGGAGTCGGCGTTGGAGTCGGGGATGAAGACGACGCGGCGACGACCAGCGTCGGCGACGATTTCGCCGAGCAAGTCCCGCCGGCGTTCGCGGCGGTCACGACCACGGCGACAGCGTGGCCAACGTCGCTAGCCGCGAGCCTGTAGGTCGAGCCGGTGGCTTTGCGAATCTTGGTGCAGTTGGCGCCCTGCGAGCTGCAGTCCTGCCACTGGTACGCATAGCTCGTCGGGTTCCCGGACCACGCCCCGCTCGTGGCCGTCAGCGTGTCGCCCTGGATGTCCGATCCGCTGAGTTTTGGCGAACCGGTGTTGGAGGGCGCTTGACTTTTGTGGTGGGAGGAGCTGGACAGCGTGGACGACTGCGGCTTTACCGAGCTCTTGGGCGCTGTGTTGCTTGTGCTCGCTCCAGCCGTTGCTTTTGTGTGCTTTGTTGCGTGAGTCTTTGCACGACGGCGACGCTCGGAACTCTTATGTCTTCGTGTTATCCGGTTTGTTGGCGTGGCGGAACGACTGTGCGCGGAAGCTGGCGCTGCCGATATGGCCGCGACTGGGCCGGCGGCGAGCGCGGCAACCAGCACGAGCTTGATGGGACGCTTGGACATTCGAAGTCTCCTTTGTCGGTCGCAGTAACCGGCTATCAATCCCTTTCCCCCTGATTAGGACGGCCGGGTGACCCCGAAAGTGTGTTCGGCTGGACAAATGTCCGACAGCAAATTGAACGGGATCTGGTCCCGGTGGCTCATTGATCGCGAGCTAGACGGCCAGCAAACTGCGACAATGCGTAAACCTTGGCGCAGAGTTCGCTTGGCGGATGGCGGTACTGCGGTGCCGGCGCCGCTGGCCGGGATGTACGCGTCGCTGCCGGCGATCGACCGGCGAGTGCACGACGCCCTGACCGACATGTACACCTACGCTCATGCACTGGAGGCTGAATCCCAGCGCCTTGCGGGGCGGCCAGACGACCGTGCGGTGCGCGAGGAGCTGGAGGCGTTTCGCGACACGATCACCGCTCTGCGCACGGCCGTCGACCCGGTGGGGACGTGGCTCTAATTCTAATCGGAGCTTTCGTCTAGTTAGACGAGCCCGCTGCGCACCGCTCGCACCGCAGCCTGGATTCGATTCTCGACCTGGAGCTTAACGAGAATGCTCGAGACGTGGTTCTTGATCGTGTGCTGACTCAAGTGCAGCGTAACCGCGATTTCCGGGTTGTCGACGCCGCGTGAGATCAATTTCAGCACCTCGAGCTCGCGCGGCGTCAGATCGGCGCCGGTGAGGGGCGGCTCGGTGTTCGTGGGCTCGAGCACGCGCCGCACGAGCTGGCCAGCGACTCGGGGAGAGATGAGCGACTCGCCATTCGCGGCCGCTCGGATGCCCTCGATGATCCGATCAACCGAGGCATCCTTGAGAAGGTAGCCGCACGCGCCTGCCAGCAGTGCGTCCATGACGTGGTTCTCATCGCTCAACACGGTGAGCACCAGCACGCGCACCAGCGGCGCCGCCGACGCGAGCCGCTGCGTCGCCTCAACGCCAGACATTCCGGGCATCGACAGGTCCATCAGCACGACATCCGGCGCCAGATTCTGGGCCAGTCGCACTCCCTCGGCGCCGAGCCTCGCCTCGCCGACGACCTGAATGCCGCGCTTCTGCAGCAGATCCACTAGGCCGCCACGAAACAGGTCATGATCGTCGACGACAACCACTCGCAACTGGTCCCCGCTCACCGGCAGAAGTTTATCTACTTTTTTCCGGATCGGCAAACGAAACGTCCGATCAGCCGGTGAACGGCGATGGCTCGCCGAACTCATTGACCGTTTCGCCCATGCCCGACTGTAATTCAGCTTGATTTCAAGGGCGGCAGAACGGAGCGCAAAGTGTGCGGGATCATCGGCTATGTCGGCTACCGGCGAAGCCAGGATGTGCTATTCGACGGGCTGCGACGGTTGGAGTACCGTGGCTACGACTCAGCGGGTCTTGCGTGGCGTGAGAACGGGCGAATCGAGTGCGTGCGGGCGGTTGGCAACCTCGACTCGCTGCAGACCGCGTTGGCATCCCGAACCGGTCTGTGCGAGCGCGCCTCGACTGCGACCGCGTGCGTGACGGCTGGCATCGGCCACACGCGCTGGGCCACGCACGGCGGCGTGACAGAGCACAATGCCCATCCTCACGCGGACTCGAGCGGCGAAGTGCAGATTGTGCTCAACGGCATCATCGAGAACCATCTCGAACTGCGCGAGCAGCTCGAGCGCCGTCAGATCGAGTGCAGATCGGACACCGATGCCGAAGTCGTGGCGCATCTGATCTCACTCCATTACGACGGCGATCTGGCCGACGCCGTTCGCCGATCGCTGGAGGAGCTTCAGGGCCACTACGCGTTCGTGGCGATGTGCGCCGCCGAGCCGGATGTGCTCGTGGGTGTGCGGCGCGAATGCCCGTTAGTAGTGGGAATCGGCGAAGGTGAGCAATTCATTGCCTCCTCTATCTCGGCGTTCCGCGTGCACACGCGCCGCGTGGCGGTCCTCCACGACGGAGAGATCGCGGTGCTGAGCCCCAATGATGTGATGGTGTTCGACGTCGACGGCCTACCGCACCGTCCGCCATCGACTGAGGTCGACTGGGACGAGGACCGCTGCGAGAAGGACGGGTTCGAGACGTTCATGCTCAAGGAGATCCATGAGCAGGGCGCAGCCGTCGCTGCCACACTGGGGCACTGGCGTTCCGCCGACCTCGACGCGATGCTCGCGCGGGAGCGCATCGCAAAGCTGCGCCGGGTTGTGATCGTCGCCTGCGGGACCTCCTATCACGCCGGCATCGCTGGGCGCCTCGCGATCGAGCGCTGGGCACGGATCCCTGTCGAAGTCGATGTTGCATCCGAGTTTCGCTATCGCGAGCCGATCGTTGGCCCAGACACGCTCGTGCTTGGGATCACGCAGTCCGGTGAGACCGCCGACACCCTCGCAGCGATGCGTCTCGCGCGTGCTCAGGGCGCGACCGTGCTCGGGATCACGAACACCCCCGGCAGCCAGGTCACACGGGATGCGGACGGCGTCCTATTCACGCGGGCGGGCATGGAGATCGGGGTCGCGGCGACGAAGACGTTCGTTTCCCAGGTCGTGCTGCTCTACGAGCTCGCGCTGCACCTGGCGAGCGCGACAGGAACACGGTCCAAGGCGCAACTGGCCGAGCTGCACTCAGAGCTCGAATTGCTCCCCGAGCGGATCGACGGCGTGGTGCAGTCTGTGAACGACAGCGTCCGCGAGCTCGCCGAGCGCCTTGTGTGGAGTCCGTTCTTCCTGTACCTCGGTCGCCTGTCCGGGGTTCCGGTGGCGCTCGAGGGCGCGCTCAAGCTCAAAGAGATCTCCTATGTGCCAACTGATGCGTACGCCGCCGGTGAGATGAAGCACGGGCCGATCGCGCTGCTCGGCGCCGACACGCCCGTCATCTGCGTGGCGACCGAGGCAAGCGTGCTGCCCAAGTTGATGTCGAATCTGTCAGAGGTTCGCGCTCGCGGCGCACGCGTGTTCGCCGTCGCCACAGAGGGGTGCAAGGAGGTCGCCGAGCATGCCGAGCACGTTGTGTACGTGCCGTATACCGATCCATTGCTCCAGGTCGTGCTGGCAATCGTGCCGTTGCAGCTACTTGCATACCACATCGCGCGGGCGCGAGCGTTGAACGTCGATCAACCTCGAAACCTGGCCAAGACGGTTACCGTCGAGTAGATCGGTCGCATGCGCGGACACATCGCGGCTCTCGGAGGCGGCCATGGCCTGGCCTCGGTATTGACAGCGCTCCGCGACGCTGCGCTCGAGCTGACCGTCGTTGTTACGATCGCCGACGACGGCGGCTCCTCTGGCGAGCTAAGACGCCGCTGGGGTGGCCCTGCCGTCGGCGACCTGCGGCGCTCGCTGATCGCGCTGACCGACGACGAGGCAGCGCTGTCTCGCGCGCTCGGACGTCCATTGATGATCAGTCGCCTGGGCACGCATCCGCTTGGCAATCTCATGATCCATTCGCTTGCGCAAGCCTTCGGCGACTTGGCGCTGGCGAGTCGCTGGCTCGGCGAGCAGCTCGGCATCGAAGCCGTCGTTCTACCGGCGAGTGCCGAGCCGGTCGTTCTCCTAGGCGACGCCGGAGCGAAAGTGCTGCAAGGGGAGTCGGCGATCGGCGCCGCACCCGCCCCGGTCCGCCGACTGCATTTCTTTCCCCAACGCCCGCGCGTGTACGAAGCGGTGTTGGCAGCGATCGGGCGTGCCGACTGGGTGCTGCTGGCTCCCGGGTCGCTGTTCACGAGCACGCTTGCAGCCGCGGCGTTGCCGGACATCGCCGCCGCGCTGGCGTGCACAGCGGCGCACGTCGTGTGGATCGCGAACCTGGAGCCTGACGGAGACGGCGAGACCGGCGGCATGTCGGCCGCCGACCACCTTGCCGCGCTCCGCGACCATGGCGTTCGGTTCGATGCGGTTCTTTATGACCCAGCCGCAGAGCTTGGATTCAGATCCGAGCAAATCGTCCATGACGGGCTGTCTGCGTACGCTGCCCCGCTCCAGGGCGACGTCCCGGGCGTGCATGATGCTGGCCTCCTCCGCGCGGCGCTGCTTGAGCTGTTCGCCGGCCGGCTTGCCGTACGTCCGGCACACTTGCCAGCGGCCTCTTAGATTAGAGCCCGCCCGCAGGGAAATTAGGCTCAGCGCGCGACAGCCTGCTCTCTCGTTCCGCACTTGGAAGTGCGGAACGAGAGCAGCCTGCTGCTGGCTGTCCAGGATTGACCAGAGCTGGAGTGCTCGCTCAGGAGATCTCTCAGGAGATCAGCACTTCAACTTCAAGCTCTGTGCCGCCGCATGCGCCCGGCCGTGCAGTCAGTCGGCCACCGAGCGACTCTGCACGAGCGCGCATCGCCGGCAGACCGAATCCCTCTCGCAAGTTCGTCGTTGCCGGCTCGGAGATGCCGCATCCGTCATCGGTGACGGCGAGACGCAGTCGCCCGTTGCGGGCGTCGAGCTCGACCGTTATGACGCGGGCGCCACCGTGCCGGACCGCGTTGACGATCGCCTCACGAGCGATCCGGATGATCTCCTCCCGTTCCTGGCCGGAACGGTTGGTCTTGTTGCTGAGCGCGACAGCATCGTGACTAACCTGCACGTTGATGCGAACGTCGAAGCGAGACTCGAACTCGCGCGCGACAAGCCGTAATGCCTCTTCGGTGGTCGCCGCCGACGCTGCCGACAGGTCAACGATCGCGCCCCGCGCGACGTCCAGCGCCCGTTTGCTTGCGACGATCAGAGGATGCTCGGGTCCGAACTCGGATTCGAAGCGCTGCGCGTAAACCTGGATGAACACCAAATCCTGCGCCAGCCCATCGTGCAGGTCGCGCGCGATCCGCTTGCGCTCGGCGATGACAGCTGCCTCCACGTCCTCGCGCTGAATGCTTGTTGCGCTCTGTCGGCCTGTCGCGTCATGCCGGAGCGCCGCGATCAGAATCAACGTGTAGGCGGCCAGCAGGAGAGCGTCGACCAGTGTCAGCCGACTCGGTGCGATCGCTGCGCGCAGGTACTCGAAGTTGACGGCCGTGAGCATGATCGCGACGGTCGCAAGCAGTCCGCTATTTGGGTTGCCGCGAGATCTGCGCAGGAGGGCAATCGCGGCGAGCAGCGGAAGCGTAGCGCCGAGCGCCGCGGAGATCAGCAAGACCAGGTGTTCGGAGCCGGCGCTGACAAACTCAGCCTGTCCAGGTTTCACAACGTCAACCGGCGACAGCATCAATTGAAACGCGACTGGAGCCGCCAAGCCGATAGCGGCCGCGACGACCCAGCGTCCACTTTGCCGTCGCATGAACAAGAACATCGAACGCCCCTCCAAATGCAACCACCACTGTGGTTGGCATCGCTGCCAACCTCTTTAGTCTGCTCGCGCAAAACGAGATCGCCTCTCTCCCCTCGGAGCGAGTGCCCCTACCCAAGGCACCCCTCCCAAGGCGCCCCCTTGCGTGTCTGCCGTAAGCGGCTAGTTTCAGACTATACGTCGAAGCGATACCCGAACTCGCGCGCCACGGCGCGTAATTCCTCTTCGATGGTGGCCGTCGGCGTTCCGCCAACATCTGCCGTCCCATGAACAAGAACATCGAAGCCCCCTCCAAAATGCAACCACCATTGTGGTTGGCATCGTTGCCAACCTATTTAGCCTGCTCGCACGAAGCGAAACTGCCCCTCTCCACTCGGAGCGAGACCCCCTACCGAAGGCACCCTCCCGAGGCGCCCCTATGTTCTGCCGAAAAGCGGCTCACCGGAACTATAGCTCTTTATCCGGCGTAACGTCTACAGTTCTCGGGAGCCACTAGCATCGCCCCGAACGCTTTGAGCGTCCGGGGCGACGAGATCAGTCAGCGCGGACGTCCACGCTGACTGCGGAGCCGTACGGCAGCTTGGTGTGGGCCCCCGGAATGCTCCGGATGACCACCCAGACCGCATGCTTGCGGCCTTTGTTGCTTATGTAGTTGACCGTGCCCAGCGTGCAGCCGTGCTTGAGCAGGAGCGTATCCGCATAGTTCAGCGGGACTCCCCGGAGCTCTGGAACAACGCATTTGTGGACGTACATGCAGTACGCGCGGTTGTTTGTTCCACGCGAACATACGGTCGAGCGGTCAGCGGACGCCGAGATAGGACTCAGCGTGACCGTCGCGAAGCTCGCGATTGTGGCGCCCATAAGCAGGATTCTCTTCAGCACAGGACCTCCCGGTGGCGTTGCGTACAGACCCGTTGTACGCACAAGATCGGCACGGCCTGACAAACCTGTCGCTGTTGGCCCTGTGAGACGTCTGGAGTCGTCGCCTCGATGAGTGCGACGTGAGCCTAGCCTGTGGCTCTCGCGGCGGGCTCGGACCGTGTCGCGCGTTCTCGTGTCAGGCTCGGACCGTCTCGCGCGTAAACATTGACGTCGTGAAACGTGCAGCAGCGGCCATACTCGGCGTAGCGGCATTTGCGCTGCCTCTTTCGCTCTTTGCTCCGTCCTCCGCGGAAGCTCGCACCCGGGTGCTCGTGCCCCCGGGCAATTCGGCCGCCAGCCAGTACGTCGAAGTTGTCCCAACCGCGAGCGGGAGCCGCCCGACGAGCAGCATCCACGCGACGCCAGGCGGCGCCGGCCAAGGCGACGGCGGTGGTGCCGGCGGCTCAGGCACAGGCGGCGGCAGCGGTGGTGCCGGCGGCAGCGGTGGTGCCGGCGGCAGTGGTGGCGCCGGCGGCGGCGGCGGTGCCGGCGGCGTCAGCGGCGGCGGTGCCCGCGGCGTCAGCACGGGCGGCGCAAGCCCCATCAGCGCGTCCACCCAGCGCCGCTTGAACTCGCTCGGCCCGAGCGGCCGAGCGGCTGCGGCGGTCGCGCAAGCCACAGCTCCTGCCAGCGATGGCGCGTCGCACTTCAACCTGACGGGCAGCGCTGGCGGCTCGCCCGCCAGCGAACTGTTCAAGGCGGCCGCCGGTTCGTCCGGCGGCGGCGGCCTCGGCGCATTGCTTCCAGTGATCCTGATCGGCAGCCTCTTGGGCGCAGTCGTGCTCAGGCTGATCGGGCGTCGAGGCGTTACGTAGGTCGATCGATGGAGATCGTTTTCACACAGACGTCGGCTCGATCGGGCGCAGTCCAGAGGCAGTTCGACAGCAGGGCGCTCAGCGCCTGGGTGTTGACGAGCGCGCTGGTCGTCTATCTCGCCCTCGAAGGCGGCGGCTACGCGCTCGCCGTGCATAGCCAGATCGGGATCGCCGTGTGGTGGATCGTCGTCGTTGGCGCGGCCTTCGGGCTGCTCCCAGTCGCGCGGCTGGGCCGCGCGGCGTGGGCCGCAGTCGGTCTGTTCGCCGCTTTCATCGCCTGGACGGCGCTTGCCACTACCTGGTCTATCACTGCCGGGCGAAGCCTCGCGGATCTGTCGCTGGTCGCCTGCTATCTCGGTGTGCTGGTGCTCGCGGTCTCGATCCACCGCGACCGCGCCGAAGCGGTCCGCCACACGGTCGGCGCTGCCGCGACCGCAATCGTCGTCGTCGCCGGCCTCGCGGTCGCCTCGAGGCTCTGGCCGCACCTGTTCGCAAGCTCACAGCAGACCACAGAATTCCTCGGAAGTACGCGGGCCCGCCTGTCGTGGCCGTTGAACTACTGGAACGCGCTGGCGGCTTTGACGGACCTCGGCATACCGCTGTTGCTGGCACTCGCGACCTCGGCCCGCACCCTGCGCGCGCAGGCGGCAGCCGCCGCTGGCATCCCGTTGGTCGCTCTTTGCGCCGCGCTGACGCTTTCCCGCGGGGGCGTAATTGCAGGCACGATCGCTTTGATCGTGTTCCTCGCATTGGCGCCCGAGCGCTTCCCGAAGCTGCTCAGCGCGCTTGTCGCCGCTGCTGGCAGCGGCATCCTGATCGCCGGCGCGTTCGATCGGCACGCGCTTCAGCAGGGCTTGGCGAATACGGCTGCCCGGCATCAGGCTGGCTCGTTGCTGGCCGCAATCCTGCTCGTCTGCGCTGGCGTTGCCGTGATCCAGGTCGGCGTCAGCGTCGCGGTGCGACACGGGACGCCACCGCGACTACTGACGGTCCCGCCAAAGCGGGCGCGCGTGCTGCTCGCCATCGGCATAGCGGCGCTTGTAGCGGCCGGACTGATCGCCGGAGTCCCCAGCAAGCTCGACAGACTCTGGCGTGATTTCAAGAATCCGGTTTCGACTGTCTCTGGAACTTCCGTCAGCCGATTCAGCAGCACCAGCGGCGAAGGTCGCTATCAGTACTGGGTCGCAGCGGTCCACTCCACGCGCGGCCACGTGCTCGGTGGATCAGGGCCGGGAACCTTCCAGCTCCTGTGGCTGCCGCGCGCGCCGTTCGAAAGCTACGTGGTCAACGCACACTCGCTCTACGTTGAGACGCTCGCCGAGGAGGGAGTCGTGGGACTCGTCCTGCTGATCGCCTTCTTTGTGATCGTCGTGGGCGCGGCGATCCGACTAGTGGCGCGCACCCGCCACGAGGAGCGAACTCGCGCGGCTGGCGTCACCGCGGCACTGGTCGCGTTCCTCGTGTACGCAGCGTTCGACTGGATCTGGCAGATGCCCGTGCTCCCAGCCGTCTTCCTGCTGCTGGCGGCAGCCGTGCTCGCCCCGCGCGCGATCGCCGCGAGCAAGAGCACGAGCAGGACCCGACGAGTGGGAGCGCTGACGCTGGCGCGTGCGGGGGCGATCGCGCTCGGAGCCGGCAGCCTGATCGCGATCGCGTTCCCGCTCGCGACGAGCAGCGCGTTGGTGCAAAGCCAGGCCGCCGCCTCTGCCGGTAACACCGGCGCCGCCTTGACCGACGCGCGCGAGGCCGTGCGCCTGGAGCCAGGCTCGGCCGCGGCTCAACTCCAGGTCGCACTCGTGCTCGAGCTTGGCGGCGACTACCCGGCAGCGATCGCAGCAGCGCACCGTGCCGTCGGCGAGGAACCACAGAACTGGAGCAACTGGCTGACATTGTCACGACTCGAGGCCGAGGCTGGCCATGCCGGTGCTTCTGTTCGCGCCTACCGTCAAGCCCGATCGTTGAACCCACAGTCACCTCTCTTCAGCCAATGACCGAACAAGACGACATCTCGCCAGCCCTCGAGCCTGCGGACGACGCGCTGGCTGAGCAGCTGGACGCCGGCCGGCCTGCTCCGAGCGCCGGCTTCCGCGGAGCGCTCGGCAGGCACTTGTTCGCGCTCGACCCCGGCTACGGGCCGCGTCCAGCGCATCTACGGCTGGCCGTCGCCGCCTATCTCGTGCTCGGTGCCCTGCTCGTGCTGCTTGGCGGACTCATGAGCAGCGGAGCGATCTAGGAGATGCTCCGACGATTCCTGTTTGTCGTCGGAGCGACGCTACTGCTGATCGCGACTCCGTCGCAGGCGCACGCACAACGCAGCCTCACGATCGGCTTCAGTGGCGGCGCCGACCCGTACGTAGCGACGGGTGATCTGAGCACGGATTCACCCTGGATCGAGCGCGCCGATGCGGTTGGCGCGCAGATGATCAGGCTCGACGTCAACTGGGCCAGCGTCGCGCCGAGAACCCCGCCAACCGGATTCCGGGCGAGCGATCCGGCTAGCCCTGGTTATGATTGGACAAGTGTCGACGCAGCGGTGCGCGAGCTCGCAAGTTCGGGCTTCACGATTCTGATCGATATCTGGGGCGCGCCGATCTGGGCTGAGGGAGTAGACATGCCTGCCAATGCGCCCGCCGGCTCTTGGCGCCCGAGTGCGACCGCGTTCGGCGCATTCGGCGCGGCGATCGCAACGCGTTACAGCGGCAGCTTTCAAGACTCATTGAACCCCGGCAGCGACCTGCCTCGCGTCTCTGACTGGCAGGGCTGGAACGAGCCCAACCTCGACACCTACCTGACCCCGCAGTGGGTCCATACCAGCACCGGGCTCGATCCCGAGAGCCCGGTGCTCTACCGCAGTCTCCAGAACGCTTTCTATGCTTCCGTCAAGCGGGTCGATCCGTCGAGCTACGTAGTTCAGGCCGGCACCGCACCGTATGGCGATCCGCCCGGCGGCGAGCGGATGCCCCCGGTGGCTTTCGACCGTGCTCTGTTTTGCCTGAACGTCGAGCTGCAACGGCTCAGCTGCCCCGACCCGGTGCATCTCGACGCAATCGACCACCACGCCTACGGCATCTACGGCCCCACATGGCACGCGCTCAACGCCGACGACGTTGCGGTGCCGGACATCTACAAACTGGTGAAGGTACTCCACGCAGCGGAGCGAGCGCACACCGTTCTCCCACGCGGTCCCAAGCAGGTCTGGGACACGGAGATCTCGTGGGACACGAACCCACCGAACCCGCAGGCTATCTCGACAGCGACAGTGGCGCACTGGCTGGAGCAGTCCTTCTACGTGCTCTGGAGCCAGGGTGTCGACACGATCCTCTGGTGGCAGCTCGCCGACTCGCCGCCGATCCCCAACTACCTCACCGCCTACGAGGCCGGCGTCTACTTCCTGAACGGAGCACCCAAGCCCGGGGCGATCGCGTTCCGCTTCCCGTTCGTCACCAACCGCATCGACGCCCGCCATGTCGAAGCGTGGGGTCGAGCCCCGGTCTCCGGCGAAGCGTCGATCGAGATGCTCGCGCACGATCGCTGGCGAACGGTCGATCGCCTGTCGGTCGGAGCCGATCGGGTGTTCGAGGCGCCGATCGCGCTGAGAGGCCACGCCTCTCTGCGGGTGCAGCTCGCCGGGCAGACAACCCTTGTCTGGGACCAGAGCAGCTAAGGGCCGCGCGAGGAAATTAGCTGCGGGCCCTAAACTAGGCCCTGCGACTGGAGCCTCACTCCTTCTCGGACGGCGTCTCGAGCACCGCCCTCCCCGCGGACCGAAGCGACGAGCCATCCAGCAGTTGACGCAGCCTCCGCAACGATCGCGAGACGATCTGCTGAACATTCGCAACGCTCAGACCAAGGATCTCGGCAATCTCAGGGCCGTTGAGATCGCCGCCGAAGCGCAACGCCAGCACCTCACGCTCCCGATCGCCGAGCAGGGCTAACGCCTCGGTCAGCTCGAGCGACACCGCGAATCGCTCCTCCGGCCCCGGCGATGTGCCCATCAGCCGCTCATCGAGCAACTCGGCGTGTGGCCGCTTGCGCCGGTGGTGGTCGATCAGCAGATTGCGCGCGATCGCAAGCAGCCATGTGGTCTCGGAGGCCCGGCGCGGATCGAACCTGCTCCAGGCCCGCAGTGCCCGCTCGAACGTTTCCTGCGTGAGGTCCTCAGCGAGGTCGCGGTCGCGCACGCGGTAGGCCAGAAAGCCGTAAACACGCCAAACGTGTTCGTCGTAGACGCGCGCGAAATCTGAATGTGAGCGATTCATAGCCGACAGCGTGCGCCCTCGTGAAAAGCCGCCCGCTTCATCCATCAAAGAATCAACGACACTCGACTGACCGAGGCGAGGCTGCACCCGTGAACCGGTACCATGTGCGGTCGCATGCTCTCACGCCAGACGAACGAGCCAGCTCTGGGGCAACACCATCAGTCGGCGAGCGAAGACCACCACGCGGATGGGAATCTTAGCGCCGTCCTAGCGGCTCTTCGGCGGCGTGCCTGGATACTGGTTGTCTGCGTCGTCGTAAGCACGGGGATCGCATACGCCGCGAGTCGCCGTGAGCCTGACAAGTACTCCGCCACGGCGGCGCTGCTATTCAGACAAGACGAGCTGTCTCAACAGCTGTTCGGCTACGGCACACCCGCGTACGAGGACCCGACCACGGTTTCTGCGACGAACCTGAGCCTGCTCTCGCAGCCTGCTGTCGTCGCTAGGACCGCGGCGCGGCTCGGCGCGGGCTACACGCCGGCTGCAGTCAGCTCAGCGGTATCGATTGCGCAGGCGGGTGG
>JBKQKK010000214.1:0-22163 GCA_052147535.1 Solirubrobacteraceae bacterium
GGTAGCGCCACATAACACGCAGCGCTTCCAAGGGCGACAGCAGGTTTGCCCTTGCTGAGGGAGGCTGCGCGTTTACACAACCCAGGTTGCCGTTCGCCGCTCTCGGCCCGCACCGATCGAGAAGCGCCGCCAGCTGGCGGCGCCTCGGGTCTCGGGCTGCTCCGCCCCTCCCGCCGCCACCCCGAAAAGAATTTGCCCTCGGGGTTGACACAGGACGTCCGCTAAAGCGGCTGTCGCCCCAGTGCTTGCTGATCGCCCGGCGACGCGCAGTCGAGCAACCGCTCACAGGGGTACGGCCTCGTCGAGGGCGGGCTTGTGCTCTGCCACGAATGCGCTCGTCCCGGCTGGGCCAACCGGACGATCGCTTTCGCGTGAACCCGATCGTCGGCTCGTTTACGTCGAAGCGATCCCAGTCGCCAGAGAAGCGGCTCGAGAGCACGCTCGTGCTTGCAGCGCTCCAGCAAGCACTTCGAACAGAAGCGACGACCTCAAGCCCAAGTTCGACGTCGTCGCAAATGGCGCCAAGCGACGACGTCGCTTAGATAATCGGCGACGCTCGGAGCACGCCCGCGAGAAGCGCGTTCGAGTGAAGACGAGCATCTCGCTGCGGAGGACGAGTGACCCGCTTCGCGCGGAGCTCAGGTCCGCGGGACCCGGTCCCTGACGCTTGCTTTTGCGTCTCAGGTCCGCCAAGGGCGCCGATGATGTAGGCCATGATCACGATCGCGAACCCCGGGAATGGGTCGGTATGGATGGCGAGGAAGGCAGTCCACAGGACGAGCACGTCGAATCCGAGGTAGGCCAGCACCCCGACCACGCTCCTCCAGCTGCCGCGGTGGGCCAGCAGCCGCTGGGTGTCGTCCACGGCGTTGGCGAGTGTGGTGAGCGCGCTTGCGATCTTGGGGTGCTTGGTCTGGAGGCGTTCGGCATGGCTGCTGGCGCGAGGGGCGATCAGCAGCGCGGCCGCGATCCCGGTCGCTGCGACGGCCGCCGGCAGCACCGTCAGCAAAAGACGCGGCTCGCCGGCCAAGATGCCGGTCGCGAGCCCGACACCGAAGACGATCAGCGCCAGTGCGTCGATGGCTGTATTGAGAAAGCTGAGGTTGAACTCGCGCTCGGCGATCAGCTTGGTCGGGACCCCTAACCGGTGTAGGATCAAAGCTCCGACTCCGACGCCTCCCCACGCGCCGCCGGGGAGCAGCAGTCCGGCTGCGAGCTGCGCCCACGCGACATCGTCGTCAGTTCGCCGTCCGCGGCCGTCACGATCGAGCAGTTCCTGCGGGTCGACGATCTCGCCCCAGGCCAGGACAAACCCGAGCTCGGACAAGACCTCGAGCGCGATCGCCCCGAGCACCCATTCCCAGGACACGTGCTCCAGGCTGCGCAATGCCTGCTTCAGCGTCGGAATCAGCTTCAGCACCACGTAGGCGGCGAGGAGATACCCAACCAGCTTGAGAGTTGACTTCTGTAGATGACGCTTGATGTCGCTCAGCGCACGCCGCGCGTGGTGCTCCTGCGCGGAGGCGTCCAGCGTCGCCGGCAGCGAGCCCTCCACAATCACGCCCGGTGGATCGGTACGCCGGCGCGCGGGTCGAGCAGTTCGAGTGCCAGCGCGGACCAGGCGAAGTCCTCGGCGCCCATGCCGCGCCCGTTGTGCGGGTCATAGAACTCGCGCAGCCCCTCCCGCGCCACCGTTTCGGTGATCCCGCGGGCGAGTGTGGCCGCCTGCTGCTCTAGCCCAGGCGCACCAACCCACGCCATACCAGCCACGCGCTGTTGACCCATGTCGGCCCCCGCCAGTAGCGCCGCAAACCTTCAAAGTGCTCGCGCAGCGAGAACGAGGGCTCATCGAGCGAAACCGAGGGTGGGGCGACGGCCGTCCAATAGCGGCGCTCGTCCAGCAGGTACCCCACGAGTCGGTGACCGATCTCCTGCGGGAGGTCGGGCAGCGCGAGTGGGGCAAGCGCCGTCCACGTGAGCGGGATCCGCTCCTTGATCGCCGGCTGCACCGCCAATCGAAACAGGCCGGTCGGTTCGTCATAGCAGCGGGCGATCAGCGCCGCCGTGATCGACGGCAGCCCTAGCGCCAGTCGCGAGAGCCCATGGATCACGTTTGTCAGTACCTCGCAGACGATCGGGTCACCATCGGCGTGCACCGCATCGATCCGAAACTCGCGCTCGCGATTACGCTGCACCAGCTCTACGAAGCCGGGCAACCCCTGCGCCCGCTCGCGCCAGATCGGGGCAAACTGCGGCGAGGCATCCAAACCGGACTCATCCGGTTGCAGGATCCACACCAGCCCGTCGCCCTCGAGGTCACGCTCGCTGCTGACCGCGGCGTGGTGGGCGACGACCCGCGGTTCCAGCGCAGGATCGCCGACCGCTAGCCGCCACGCGAATGCCAGCGCCGGCGGCTCAATCGTGGCCGTCATCACGTCGTCGTGATGGATCACGTTGTAAACAGCCTCCGCGGGCCGCTGACAGGATGCTCCCAGAAGATCGTGTGACTGATGAAACCGTCCGGCCGCGCCGCGGCGAGCAGCGTCTCGAGCTCGGTCCGGGAGCGCGCCGGGTCAAAATGCCGCAGGCGACCGCCGCAAAACAAGAGTCCCAATACCACTGCCAGCGATAACGCCCCGGGCTCGCACGCGTGTACGCGAACGGCACACCATCACGCTCACCAACAATCCAGCTCCCTTCGAGCGTCTCGCGGCAGCGCTGCTCAAGCGGCGTCATCAAGCGCAGCTTCGCAACCGAGCAGCGCAATGTCCAGGTGCCGACCGTCTAGCACCACAAACGATCAGCGACACGCGCGCGTGTACGATGCACCCGTTTCCCGCGCCCATAGTGGAACGCTCGGGCGTGGCCGCGAGCCACTGCTGCACCCGTTCCCGCGCCCATAGTGGAACGCTCGGGCGTCGCCGCGAGCCACTGCCGGGACGCTTACTTCGCCCGATGCCGGCCGCGATTACGTCGTGCGCTTGCCTTCGCCCACAGGCAAGAACACGGTGGCGCGCCTGCTCGTGGCACGAAGCAGTAGCTACGCCCTGACTGCTGCATTAGGCGTGGAGCAGCCACGCTTGGGCCCGCACAGTACGACCAGCCCCAGACCCGCCTTCGTGATCGCACGGGCATCTCGCCGGCGAGGTCACGCGTCCTGCTCAGCGCGGAACCCCGGGGCCGCGAGATTCGTTCCCTGACGCCTGCTTTTGAGTTTCGAGACAGGCCTTCGCGGACTTCCGCTTCGCGACGGTTCCGATCGTGCGGTGAGTACCGATCGGGATCGGCTCGGGTGAGTGGAATGTCGCCATTTCGATTGCGCGGTCTGCTGTGTTTCAAACGCGAAAGCGATCGCCAGTAAGGTCCGTCGGAGAGGACCCGAGGTGCCGGCGCGCCCGGTGTGTGGGGGCGGCGGGCCGCGCCGCACGACCGGCAGGGGGACGGTCAAGTCATCGGCAGGAGCGTTGTACGCGTTCGCGATCAGCTACGGCCCGACCCTCGGCGTGATCTCCCTGTGACAGCGGCGGCCGTGCCGTCCCGAGCCCAGCGACGCGGTAACTCACTCGCCGCTCAAGCTGCGGCCGAGCACTGCCGAACACCGGGGCATGCGAACCCGGATCTCTGTCCCGCTCGCGGCTCTCGCGGTCGCGTTCGCGGCCGCGCTCGCCGTCTCGGTCGGCGAGTCGTCCTCTGGCGCGGCCGCCTCGGCAAGCGCCACCACGTCCACCGCCGCGACGGTCATGCAGTCAACCTCGATGACCGCCACGGTTCGTACGGCCCGCCGTCGGTCTCGATACCGCTGACGATCCGGGGCGGGCAGGGCTCGCCGTCCGGCGCGGAGCCGATGATCAGGGTGAAGGTCGGCAACGGTGCGACGGTTCCGGTGGTGCTCGACACGGGCTCGATCGGCTTGCACATCAATGACCACGGCGCGAGGATTGGGATCGGGAAGCGAAATCAGAGTCACGGCGCGGAAGGACTCGATTACTTACATCGACGGAACCGAGCAGACGGGGGTGGTCGCTAAGGCGAAGCTCCTGATCGCGGGCCCTGATGGTTTGGGCTGAGCACCACGGGTCCGGTCGCGTTCGGGTTGATCGGCAAGCTGGGGTGCACGTCGAGCAAGCCGAACTGTCCCACCGCGAAAGGGATCACGTCTCCGATCAAGCAAGGCTCCTACGGGATCATGGGGGTCGGCCTGCGGCCCGGCGTAGACGGTGTCGGCAACCTGCTGCTGGCCCTTGCCGTGCCGTATTCACGCCCATGGCGGATCGCTCTGCACGGCTCCAGCAGAACGATGCAGTTGGGAGCGCCGGCACCGTCTGATCCGCTGGCCGCCTTCCAGCTCAGGTCCGATGGTCAGACGGCATCCGGCCAGCTGGCTTGGAACGACACGAAGGCCAACGTGTGCTGGACGGTGACCGCCGAGACGCCGGTCTGCGAGCCCACGCTATTTGACAGCGGCGAGACGGAGATGCATTTCTTTGGCGGCACGCTCGGCAGCACGCCAACCACAGCGGGCATGACCTCGTAAAACCTTCACGACCGGGACCGAGCCCTCCGAGAACGCAGTGCACACCCGAACCACGGGCAACGCAACGGTCAACGCGTCGGTACAAGCGTTCTACACGTTCGCGATCACCTTCGACCCGACCATCGGGGTGATCTCCGTGAGTCAGCGATAACGCTGCCGGCGGCGCGACCCGCGGCACGGTCACCCCCTCGCCGCTGAAGTCGTGGGAGAGGACTGCCGAACACTGGGGCGTGCGAACCCGAATGTTCACTCCACTCGCGGCTCTCGCGGCCGCATTCGCCGCCGCGCTCGCCGGTCTCGGCTTGAGCGACTCGTCCTTGGGCGTTGCCGCCTCGCCAAGCGCCACGACGTCCACCGCCTCGACGGTCGTGCAGCCACCGTCGATCACCGCCACGATCCCCAACCGCCCGCCGGCCACCGTAGATGTCCAAGCGCCTGCGGCGCCGTCGGACTCGCCCGTGTTCGCGGCTGTCTCGCAAGCGTTTCGAACGATGACCAGCACCGTCTACACGCACACCTACTACTGGAACGCGGCCACCGGCGTCTACCAGTTCGACTGCGTTGGACTGGCCGACTACTTCCTGAGCCTCGGCGCCCCCCACGCCCTCGCGGCACTGCGCGCCGCGGAGCACACCCCCATCGGGTACGTGCCCTCACCCGACCATTTCGCCGACTACCTGCAAGCACTCCCCACCCACCCCAACCGCTTCTGGCTGCCGATCACCCACGCTCGCCACATCAAGCCCGGCGACCTGATCATCATGAGGGCCGTGACAAGCAGCACCAAAAACGTGTTCTACAACTCGAAGGTATTCGTCGGGCACGCGATGATCGCCGCCAGCGCGCCACTGCTGCTCGCCAACGGAGCCTTCGCGCTGAACGTGTTCGACTCCACCGGAGCGCCGCTTCACGGCCGTGACGACTCACGCTACTGGGACCCGCGCACCATGACCGCCGGCGCCTCCACCGGCAGCGGTCTCGGATTCGGCACGATCGAACTCTGGGTCAGCCAGGCCGGAGCTCCCGAGAGGATCTCCTGGTCGATCGGCGCGGCCCCCGTCGACACCCCTATCGTGATCGCCCGCGCACTCCAATAAAACACCGACACACCGACCCTACCCGGCCACAGCGCGCCGCTGGCGATCCCTTTCGTGCCCGCGCCGCCTGTGACGGCGCTACAGGTATGGCGACAATCCTATAGCCGAGGCCTCGGCACAGGAGCCGCGGCCGACGATCGCAATCCCGTGGTCCGATCGTCGGCTCGATCGGCCCGGGTCATCACCAACGTCGGTCGCGTCGTAACGGAAGAAGACACTTCTGCTTGCAGGGCTGCGGCAAGCAGGCCGATGAAAGCGACGGTCTCGCGCGGAGTTGCCGCGTCGTCGCAAATGGCGCTTTGCAACGACGTGCTTGCGGCGGCCGCCGAGGACGCTTGGAGCCATACAAATGCGATCCTGCGGTTCCGGCACCTCGGAGATGGAGCGGTCCTATGCGCTCCATCCTGCTGCACGGCGCTCGCGCGCACCCGCAGAGCGATCCGATCGCCAGCATCCGCCACGCAACACAACCCGTCGAGCGCGCCATCGAGTGGGCACTCCGCCAGGCGATCAAACGATGAGCAACATCCAGGCCACCGACGGCATCGCGGGCTTCACGCACCTCTGCGTAGGCGTCTTCCGCATCGCCGCCGACGACGCGCGGCAACTCGCCGAGCACATCGCGCCGTGCTCGTGCTCGGCGAGCGCATGGCAGCAGACGACGAACTCCACATCACCTACAACGCTTTGCAGACCGGATGGCACCAAGACACGGCTCCGTGTCCGAGATGACAGCCGCCAAGCCGTCCGCTACGGCTTCCAGGGCACCCCATCGTTTGCCGTCACCGAGTCCCGCGGCACCGTCATCGTCGAGGCAGGCGCATCGGGCGACATACCGGCGTTCGAAAGCGCCGCCGCTCAGGTGCGCTGATGATTGCCAGTCCGTCTGCGGCGCGCCTCCGTGCGTCACGGGCGCCCTCTTGGCCCGCGGCGAGGACGCGATCTGGGGCTCAAACACGCCAGCGGGCCGAATGGGATCGTCGGCTCGAAGACAGCCGCGGCCAAGCGGACCGAGATCCGGCACGGCTCCACGACCGTATAACCAGCGGCGCTGATCGCCGACCGACCATGTCTGTGGTGCCGAGGGCGCTGCGCTTGTGGCGCACGTCTGCGACGATCCGCGAGAAGCCCGCGAGGAGGGAACGGTGAACCGGATCGAGCTGCAACCGGTCGATCGCGTCGAGATCACGATCCTGATGGACAACCTGACCGACCCGCTGCTCGCCGATCAGGAAGGCGTGGCGCGGATGAGTTGGCCGAGAGCGATCCTGAGTGGTCTGCCAATGGAGCAAACGCCGGTGAGTCCGGGCACCGGTGTGCCGGACGCGCTCGTTGCCGAGCCTGGCTTTTCGGCGCTCGTGCGGGTCGAGAGGGCCGGCCTGACGCGGACCCTGCTGTTCGACGCCGGCGTATCGCCGACCGGGATGGTGGAGAACATGCGCCGCCTCGCGATCGACCCCGGCGAGATCGAGGTGATCGTGCTCAGCCACGGGCACTGGGACCACGTGACCGGCTTGGACGGGCTCGTGCGGGTGCTCGGGCGACTCAGCCTGCCGGTCATGATTCATCCCGAGTTCTGGAGCCGGCGGCGCATCCACTTCCCAGGGATGCTGACCGCGGAGCTCCCCGCCACGAGTCATGGCGCGCTGGAGGGGATGGGGTTCACGATCGTCGAGGAGCGCCAGCCGTCATTCCTGCTCGACGGCGCCGTCCTGATCACCGGCGAGGTCGACCGAACGACGCCGTTCGAGACAGGGTTTCTAGGCCACGAGGCGCTGCGCAACGATGGGTGGCAACCGGATCCGCTGATTCTCGACGACCAGGCCCTCGTCGTCAGCCTCGGCGACCGCGGCTTGGTCGTCCTCAGCGGGTGTGGACACTCAGGGATCGTCAACACCGTGCGGTACGCGTGTCGGCTGACCGGCCATCAGAAGGTCGCAGCGATCGTCGGCGGGTTTCACCTCAGCGGTCGCACGTTCGAGCCGGTCATCGGACCGACAATCGAGGCGCTCGCGAAGCTCTCACCGACGATGCTCGTGCCCGCCCACTGCACAGGCTGGAAGGCGTGCCTCCAGATGGCCACCCGACTCCCGGGCGCGTTCGTCCTGAGTACCGTCGGCAGCACGATCACACTCTGAGCACAGCATCGGAGCACACCGCATCCTGGAACGGAATGCTTCGCAGCGTCGCGCGTCCGCCGAGGCCTCGACGAGCGACTCGCCCAGCAGGCGTGGTGATCGTGGTCTCAGCGCTCATTGAGCCAGTCGTTTCCGCGGCGGTGCCGCTGTGAGCGCTGGCGATGTCCAGTGGGTTGTCCGGCGGCGGTATCGTCGGCAGAGGTTGGACAGGATGACCGGCTCGGCGGCGTGTTCGTTGGTCGCCGCCTCGGGGTCGCGTCCTTCCGCGCTGCGGATCCGGCACCGCACGCCGGCTATAGGCTAGGCTGCCAAGCCGCCGAGGCTCGGGATCCGCAAGGCGATCGCGTGGTAGACGGCCGCGGCTGCTGCCGCCTGCGGCAGCGGCGTGCCGTACAGCACGACCATGCCCGTCAGGCCTTCCCCGAGGACGCCGAAGCCGCCGCGGACGGGGATGGCGTTCGCCAGATAACCGAGCATGTAGGCGAGGACGGGCGCCGCAACGGGGGGTCGATGGCCGGCCGCCGCAAGCGTGACCCACCCCCGGCTGCTCGTCCGCCTCGCGCGAGGCACAACCGCCAGCACGGCGCCGAGCGGTGGCTCCGTTTGCGGATGCGATCCGCTTCGAGCCACCCGCTGAACCGCGCCGCCTGCCGCGTGTCGGTCCGCGTACGACGCAGAACAGTCGTCCGACCGGCAGGGTGCTGCGCAACTCGAGCCACCGCACATCGACGGGATGTACGCGTGCATGGACTACTACCAGTCGGTAAGCGACCCGTTCAGCCGCGAACTGCTCGGACGCTACAACGCGCGTTTCCCCACAGGCGCGCATCTCAGCGGCGGAAGCGGCTCCACGGGCATGTACCGTGGCCTCAAGCTCTGGGAGGCCGCCGTCAACGAGGCCGGCTCGCTTGACCAGGACGCGGTCATCGCGGCGCTCGACCACGCGAGGATCGCCGAGGGGCCGGGTGGCCCGGCCGAGATGGTGCCCGGCCAGCACCACGTTCGGATGAACATGTACATCGCCCAAGTGCGTGACGGCACCCTCCACACCGTCCAGAACCTCGGGGCGATCGACCCCAACGAACACGTGCAAGCGGCCGCGTAGACGCGGACGCCGGCGAGGGAAGCCGCCCGACCAGGCGGCTTCCCGTCCGGCCGCATGTCCGCGAACTAAAACCCCCTTGCCACCCCACCTCAGCACCCTCATCAACGCAGCCAGACCGCAAGATTGCCGCTGAAGGAGCGGTCGCCAGGTGCTTGGTGACCGCCCGAGACGCGCAGGTCAGCAAGCACTCGCACTCGTGCGTCCTTGTCCACGGCAGGCCCGCCGATGCCGGCAACGCGAGCCGGCGCCGGAGTCACTGCCGCGATCGCTTCGACGTCCTCGGGCGGTTCGCGGCCGGCGATTCCTATGGCGACAACGCGATCGCCCGGCTCGAGCCTGTCGATAGCGAGCCCACGATCGGATTCGACCCGCTTGAAACCTTCCACAGCGAGCCCCCGGGACTTCTCCTTTCGTCGATAGGCGAACCGCGGATCGGACGAATGCTTTGCGACGATTCCGAACGCAGCTGAGCGCTTGCTGAGGATCGCGGTCGACGCGACATTGCAAGCGGCGGGCGTCATCGACGGCATTGCTGTGGTCAGGCGTTCGGGCAGCCATCGCCGCAGCACTGGGACGAGCGCTTTCGACGGCGAGCACTCGCCCGACCCCGCGGCTCTCGGGCGATCGCTTCGGCACGAACGCACTCGTCACGGCTCAGCGGGCCGCACGATCGCCTTCGCGTGAACGCGATCGTCGACTCGTTCAAGCCGGAGCGATCCCGATTCGCCAGAGAATCGGCTCAAGAGCGCGCTCGTGCTTGCAGCGCTCCAGCAAGCACTTCGAACAGAAGCGACGACCTCAAGCCCAAGTTCGACGTCGTCGCAAATGGCGCGGAGCGACGACGTGACTGCCGATGCTGGTCTGGTCGCGGCTACGTACTCGATGAGGAGCGAGGCAGGCTGCCATTGGTTGGCTGTGTCCAGGAGCGGTTTGGCCGATGCGGCGGCTGTGTCTTTTGGAGTGGAAGGTGCGTGAAGGTGGCCGGTACGCTCCGTGGCGGTGGCGGCTGAGAGCGACATGCGGCTGCAGCGACGCGTGGTGCGGGCGGCGCAGGACGCTCTCGCCGAGCACAAGTTCGTCTCGCCGATCGACGTGTTGTGCGGGCTGGGATGGCTTCACCCGTCGAACGTCGAGCGCTGGCGCCGCGGGCACCCTGCTGTTCTGGAGGAAGTCGTGTTCATCGAGCCGGTGCGGATCGCCGCCGCGATGGGGCTGCTTGAGGCGTGGGCGCGTGAGCGAGGGCTGCAACCCAGCGAACACCGGTACCCGGCCGCCGCGCGCACGCGACGCGAGCTGCACTTCTCGGCCAGCGACGATCCTGAGCTCGAGCAGGCCTATAAAACGCACTGGCTCGCGCCTGATTTCAGCCAGCGCGCGCGGCTGAGCGAGCGCGCCGCCCGGCAGCCTGAGCTGGTCGTGATCGAGCCGCAGAAGGGGTTCACGTGCTCGGTCTGTGGCGCTGAGCACACCGGGCTGCTGATCATGGAGGATCCCGGCCCCGTATGCATGGGGTGTGCCGATATGGATCACCTCGTGTTCCTGGCCTCAGGGGACGCCGCGCTCACGCGCCGCGCACGAGCGGCGAGCGGTCTGTCGGCGATCGTGGTGCGCTTCAGCCGCGCACGCAAGCGCTACGAGCGCCAAGGGATCCTCGTCGAGGCGGACGCGCTCAAGCGCGCCGAGGCCGACTGCCTGGCCGATGAGCAGGCTCGAGCCCGCCGACGCGAGCGCGACACGCTGCGGCGATCCGAGCAGGATCTTGACCTCGAGCGGCGCATGGAGGCGGAGATCCTACGTCTGTTTCCAGGCTGCCCGAGCGAGCGCGCGAGCGAGATCGCCCGCCACACCGCGCTACGCGGAAGCGGGCGCGTCGGGCGCAGCGCCGCCGGCCGCGGGCTGCAATCGGGTGCGATCGAGCTCGCGGTCCTCGCCTCGGTGCGCCACCGCGATACCCGCTACGACGAGTTGCTCATGTCGGGCGTCGACCGCGCGCGCGCGCGCACAAGTCGGTGACGAGGTCGCGAGCACGCTCCGTATATGGCGCACCGCCCCGCCCTCCGGCCACGCCTCCAGACCGAAGCCCCACGAGAGCCAAAGCTAATGGCACGGCGCCCCCGTGCGCCAGAAGCAACGACTTTCCTCACCGCGACGCGGCAACGTCCAGTCGCTCCTTCGCGTCAGGGCCAGCGTCGTCGATCGCACGTTCGCCCAAATCGGTCCCGATCGGCGCGCTCGGATTCGTCGCGAAGCAGGCGCCCGATCCGCGGTCAGCCGAGCGACAGAAGCGGAAGTCGGCGGATGCGAGCTTCGGCCCGATCCACGCGACAGGATGCGCGCGGCGGCTAAACGGATCCGACTCGTGCACCCGTTCCGAGCCGGCATCGTCGGTCAGGACTATGGACAGTGCCGTATTCCGAGCGTAGGAGCCGTCTGGTCAGATCACGGGGAGAGTGTCCCTTTCGATCGAGAGGAGCCGTCCGCGATGTGCAGGATCAGCCCACGCGAGGGAGCTGGTTGATGATCGATCCAACACTCTCGGGTCGATGGCCGACACGGTCGGCACTCGCACTCTAAAGAGGCGCATGGCGGTGAGGTCCGCTCTTTCGTTTATCGCCGCGTGCCGAGCGCGGCGCTGGTCTCGGTCTCGCATGGCCGCCGGTCATGCATGGGCCGACCGTAACCTGGCACGCTCGTAACCGAGTAGCCCTAGCAGGGTCGCCGCGCAGACGGCGAACAGCAGCGGGTAGTCCGGGTAGCCGCGGTAACAGAACGCGACCAGGTGCGTGCCGGCGGGCACCCGCATGGCCACGAGCGCCGGCGCCACCATCACCGTAGACGCCTGACGACCGTCGACCGTGGCGGTCCAGCCGGGGTCATACGAGACGCTCAGCACGATGACGCCGGCGCGGCGCATCCTCACTGTGGCGTCAACGAGGCCCGCGGCGAGCTGCGCGCGGGTGGTGAGGACAGCGCCGGGCGGCCCCGTCGCGGTCGCCCGGGTGAGTGGTTGCGGTCGCCCTGGGCTCCACAGGACGCGGAGCGCTTGGGCGTGCTGAGCGAGCGGCGAGTGCAGCAGCCCGATGCTCCGCACGCCGACATTGCCGCGGTCGGCGGTGAGGGTGCCGGTGATCGTCGCGGTGTGCACGTAGCCTCCGTCCGGGAGCGTCCACAGGGAGTACGGCCCGGCCCGGGCGGTGAACGTCGCCCGCACCGGCGGCTCGTACCCCGCGGGGACGATTAGGTAGCGGATCCCGAACAGGATTTAGTCGCCAGGGTCGGTGTCGTCGAAGAAGTACTCGGGGTCGGTCATCAGCGACGCGGTCCGCAGCGTGTACCCGACCTCGTCGATATCCTGGCTCTCGAGGTACTTGAACACCGGTACGGCGCCGACGGTGAAGCTGTCCCCCCAGTTCGTCGGCTCGCCCGCGTAGACGCGCCCTCGACCGTCGCGGCGGATGCGCGCGAGCAGGCGGCCGAGCTCGGCTCCCTGCGTCGCGTCGGCGTGACGTTGCACGGCGATCGCGGCGGCGTTGTGGTGGTCGTAGCGCGCGAGCTCGATCCAAGCGGGCGCGAGCACGATCACCGCTGCAGCCAGCGCCGCGATCCCCTGCACGCTCGGCCGGCGGGCGGCGGCTGGGAGACGTTCCCACAGCGCCCGTCCGACCCAGGCGGCGCCGAGGCCGGCGAGCAGCAACGCGGCGAGCTGTACTCCCATCATGAAACGGCGGAAGAAGACGTCGCCGCTGCCCGGGATCAGCGCGACCAACGACCCGAAGGCGGTGCGCCCGAACGACAGCAAAAGGCAGAGCGCGAGCGTGACGAGCAGCACGCGGGCATTGGCGTCGCGGCGGCAGCGGCCACGAGCACGACCGCCGCCCGCCCGATCCGCCGGGCGAGCGGCGCCCCCGAGTCCACACACCGAACCCGGTCCACAGGTACGCGTGCTGCTCGTAACCGATCCCGACCGTGCTCCACAGAAACGGCGACATCGCCGCGGCGGCGCCCGCCGCCCCACGGCCGGCTCCGAGCAGCCGCGCACCAAGATACACGCTCAGCGGCCACAGCGAGACCAGCACGTAGAGCGTCCAGCGGAACGCGGCGTCCGGGCCGATCACGAGCCCGATCGCTCCGGCGATGATCGCCGGCAGGCTCTGATAGTGAAGGAACTGCGGCGAGCCGAGGCCGAGGTACGGGACCAACCGGTCAGCGGCAGGTGGCCGGCACTCAACTGCCCGGTCGCGAACCGCACCATCTGCTCGTGCAGCGAGCTGTCGTGTAGGCAGGCGACCGAGAGGGTCTCGGCCCTCAGGCTCGCGAGGTTCCAAGCGACCGCGGCCGCGACCAGCAGCCACGGCCACCGCGCGGCCCGGCCCCCGTCGGCTGACGCGGGCCGGAGATCCGAGTGCGGTGCCGGCCCGCTTGGCGCGGGGTCAGCTGTTCCCGCTGTTCCCGCTGCCGCTGTTTCCGCTGTTGCCACCGTTGCCCGCGGGCGTGCCGGGCTTCGGGCACCACACCTGGACCGCGGTGTTTGGCTTCAGAGCGGTCTGGCTGGCACCGGCGGAGCGCACCCGCGACCACGCCCGCACCGCGGTGTTTGGCTTCAGAGCGGTCTGGCTGGCACCGGTGGTCGACTGCGAACCGGAGTTGCCGCTGTTCCCAGAGTTGCCGCTCTGGAAGTTGCCGGGGGGCGGAGTCACGCGACTGTTCGCGACACAGGGTGGGGGCAGGCACACCGGCACCTGCGTGACGGCCGCCGCCGACGCAACCCGGACCTGGTGGCCGCTCCTCCAGGCGCCGATCACCAACGTCTTCCCGGCGGGGATCCGGCGGGGCGCGATCACCGTCTCAGGCCGAGCCTGTGCCTCCAGCTGGAGGCGCATGGCGCGAGGGACCGGCTGCGGCGTCGGCGCCGGCATCGTCCCGCCGCAGCTCACGTTGACCGCGACGACCACCGCGCGCAGGTCCATCCCATGCAGCGCACGGTTGGCGGCGCCGATCGCGGACCACGAGTGGATCTGGACCGTGTAGGTGCCATCGTGGTTGCGGGTCACCGCAAACGCCGGCGAGCTGCTCGCCACGGCAAAGATCACGGCGGCGGCGGTCGCGAGTGCGGCCGCGCCGAGACTGGTGCCGGCGAGCAGGCGCGGTCGTGCCCGCCAGCGGTGGGCGGCCGGGGCGAGGGAGTCCATCTGGGCGAGATCGGCGCCGTGCTCGCGCACCAGCTCACGCCATAGACGATCGGTGAACTTACTCATGGTCGGAATGCTCCTTTCGTAGCCGGGCACGGGCCCGGGACAACCGCTTGCGCAACACGACGCGCGACACACCAAGCGCGGCCGCCGCCTCCTTGGGCGTCAGCTCGGCGAGGTCGACAAGCTCGATCGCCGAGCGCTCGAGCTCGGGCAGCTGCGAGCAGCGCTCGATCAGCTCCCGGCCGGCCCGCTCGGCGTCGATCCTCGCGGTCAACTCGTCGATCTCGTCCGTGTCCAGCTGACGCCACCCGGCATACCGAGCCGCCGCATCGCGGCCGCTGGCGACCTGCTCACAGTGCCGTGCGTAGACGTGCCCGGCAATACCGAACAGCCACGCCCGCGAGGTGCCACGGCCCGGATCGAAGCTGCCCAGCGCACCAGCGGCGCGCACGAACGTCTCCGAGGTCAGGTCGGCGACCACCTGCGGCTCGGCACAGCGCCGGGCGAAATACGACATCACGACATCGACGTTGCCCAGATACATCTGTTCGAAGTCGGCGAGGGCCGAGCCGCCCGGCTTGCCCGGCTGGCGGCGCTTGGCCGCCACCGAACTCCCGAGCATCGCGACCTTCGCCTCGGCTGCTGCGCTCATATGCACCCAGTTGCCAAGTTCGCCCGCTGCTGTGACATCCCAACCATACGAAGGCAAGTTCTACGCGCTCGGTGATAACGCTGGTCGCGGCACAGAAACCGGCGCGCCAGCACATCACCACGAGCAAGCCCGAGCAGCGTGTTGCTACCGCGGCGCAAGCCCAAGCTCAACGAGCGTCTGCGCCAACCTTTCGCCGCAGGGCCGCTGCCCGTCCACCGCCCAGCCGAGAGCTGCAGACGAGGCCGGGCTGTGCCCGTTGACGCGAAGTACACGTTGGGGAGCTTCGTCAACGGGACGCTGAACCTGGTGTGTCGGCGATCGAGCTCCTCGGTGCCGCCTCTGTCGTCAGAGCAATGGCTGCTGATTGGTAGGGCTCGGTCACCGAGCGAGAGTGTCGCAACGGGCCAGGAGCAGCCGCCATGCGCGTCAGTGGGCCAGCCTTCCCCAATGCCAATAAAGCGACAGCGCGGACAGCGCGGCCCAGACAGCCCCAATGATCGAGAACCAACCGCCCGGAGCGTGATCCCCGGACGCTCGGAAACGTCGCAAAGGGAAAGTCAGCGGAGGCCCGTCGTGAACTCAAAAGGAGACGTCAGGGAGCCGATCCCGCCGCCCTGAGTTTCGCCGATAGCGAGGCTGCCGGCTCCGCGTGCAGAATCGGCGAAATGCCTATGCGCGCAGCCGCGCTGGATCGGCGGCCGAGCGGTCGCCGGCGAAGAATCGCGTGACTGATACGTCGCAATGGGATGACGCGGTATGCGCGGCCGCCGAGGTCAAGGCGGTCGCGCCGGACTTGGCGGTCGGACACACCAGACCTGGCGTTTTCCGGTTCGGCATAGTTTCTGAGCACGTACGACTCGTTCGAGATGAGAGCGGTCACACTTCCGTGCCACGACCGGGCGGCTGAGGTTGTCGCAACCGGTAGCGCGCGGTGGCCGTTTCGGAAGGTGCGTGCTGACCGCTTTGCTCGTTGAGCCGCGATGGGGTCCACGAGTCGTGAAAGCTTGCTCAGTGGCTCGCGCATAAAGATTGCGCGGTCGCTGGTTCGCGTGCGAACATCTCAGGATGCTCGACAAACTCCTGCATCACAAACTGCTGAGCGAAGGTCTCGAAGGCGACGGGGTGATCACACACCAGCACGTGGAAGCGTCGAAGGGCCGCACCGGGGTGATGGGCTTGATGGTCGGCGTCAAAGGTTATTTCAAGTTTGACGATGGCACTGAGGCTGAGTTCTGCGATCGTTCTTCAGCGATTACTGTCACCGGCACGCGAGAGTGCGCATTACCCGATATTCACCGTTTATTCGAAGAGAGGAATAGCAGATGTGGAGCGCGAAGAAAGCATTGCCGTATCACCGGCAGGAGGAGATACTTCAGCTGTCAGGCCAGCACGGTGAGGCGAAGGTCATCACCGCGCGCGTTACGGGGTCTGTCACCGACGGCCCACCCAACTACCTGGCATGGGGAATGTGCAGGTTCCTGCTGCAGGTCACACCCGACGATGGGCAGGAGCCGTTCGAGATCCGCGTACACATGCGTATTCCCGGCAATGTCGGCTGCGAGATCGGCACCCGGTTCCCGGTGCTGTTCGACCCCGACAATCACCAGTTCACCATCGTGGATCCGGTGATCGTGCCGCGAACCCGCGAGGACCCCCTTAACTCGAAGCTCTACACCGCGAGCATGCAGCCCGGCGGGCTCGGCGCTCCCCGCACCCCCGCCCAGCTGGAGCAGATCCAGGAGGGCTTGAAAAACATCGCACCGCCGTCCCAGTTCACGCTCACCCCCCAGGCGCGGATCGCGCAGCTGGACCAGCTCAAAGCTGCCGGGCTGATAGACGACGCCCAATACCAGGCCAAAGTGGCGAAACTCACCCAATAGCTCTGACGTCAGAGCTAAGACCGAACTTCGGCAGCTGACGCAGCTGCCCTCAAAACGAATGGAGATGACAATGGGAATTTTCAAGAAGGCTCAGGATGCTCAGCATTGGCTCGGAGATTCGATGCCGCGTCCTGCCGATGCCATCGCCGCGATCGGCGCTCGGACAGCGCCGGCTGATGTCGCTGAAAGGCTTCGTTTCGCGCAGCTCAGCCAGAAGCTGATGGTCTCCGGCGTTGACGCGCCGGCTGTGATCAACACCGTCACCTGCGATGAGTCCGCGCCGACTGGCGCGGCCGTGCCGAGCATATACACGGTGTTCGAAGTCACGATCAAGCCCCCGGAGGGTGAGGCGTACGCCGCCACGGTCAAGCAGTGGATGTCCCCGGCCATGCTCGAAGCTCTGCCGGTCGGCACCGCGATCTCGGTCCGCTACGATCCCGACGACCGCACGCAGGCGATCATCTACCACTGGTGATGAAGTCGCCAAGATAGTCCTGGCGCGGCCTGCGAGCCCGGGAGCTCGCTAAAATGTGGGCGTGCGGGGCCCGCGCACAACTAACGTCGTCATCCAAGATGTTGGACACGTCCAAGGTCGGTGACCTCGATGAGGGCACGATCGTTCCGGTCCGGCTTGACAGCGATCACGAGCACGTTGTTTTGGACGTACCCATGCTCGAGGCCAAGATGGCGGCCCAGAAACAGAAGGATGCCGACTGGCGCAAACATCAGAAGGAGGTGGAGGTCGCTGCCGCGGAACGCGGAGATGACGGGCGCTGATCGCAAAGGTGACATCTCGATCGCGGCGGCCAGGCTCCTCCGCTGAGAACCAGGTCCCTGCTCCGGAAGGTGCCGAACCGGCTTTGCATAGGCATACCGTCTATCTGCACGGCGCTTCGGGTGCCTTGGTTTCGGCGAGCAGCAGGCTCGGCACGCGTCGGCGGACACCTGCATTCACGATCGTGCGATCGGCGGAGTCATCCGGTTCGGCGCTGAGCGGCGGGAGCCGCTGGTCGAGCGCGCGCTCGAACGCGTCGACGGCGCATCGGCCGAGCCGCGCGGGCACCGAACCTCCGAGCCGATGACACCGGCCAAGGCTGCCGATGGAGCTTTCGCGAGCCCGTCTCCCGCAGCGATCCCGGTTGGGTCAGCGTCGGAGCCGCTTCGCGTGGACCAGCCATCTGCTGACGGCGTGAGAACCACGACCTTGCCCCGAGCGCCGCCCAGCCCGTCGGGCCGGCTACGAGCTGCGGCGGGTCCGGCCGGTCGACATGTCCCGCAGACGTCGCACATCGAGTGCGTGGCGGTGCTCGAGCGGTGGTGACGAGAGCACGGGGCGGCCGTGCGGCGCTCTAGGACCGCTCGGCGAGAGCGACGCTCGTTCCGTCCGGATTGGTCGAGAACCCCACGGCGGTGCACGACATCACCCGCTGGCACGACACCGCTAGGAGGACACGGGGCGAGGTGCCCATAGGGCTGGGGGTCGGCTCGATAGTCCAGCGGTCCCCGACCATCACCTCCGCGAGCGTCAGCTCGAGATGGTACGGGCTCGAGGTGAACCCCACGGCGGCGCACCGCGACGCCGACACGCACGAGATCGCATTCAGGCCGCTCGTCGTTGCGCCGAATGGGATGGGGGCGGTCTGGATCGACCAGCGGGTTCCGCTGAGATGCTCCGCCACCGGCACCTGCTCGTCAGCGGGGTCCGTGTCGAAGCCGACGGCGGTGCAGAGGTGCGCCGCGCACGCCACGCCCCCGAACTGACCGTACGTCGAGCCATCGGGGTTGGGGGTGCGCTGGATCGACCAGCGAGTGCCGCTGAGACGCTCGGCAAGCGGCGCCTCGGCGCTGCTGCGATCGGGGAGATACCACAGACCAACGGCGCTGCACGACCGCGACGATGTGCACGACACCCCGGTGAGGCGACTGCCCGTCCGACCCGAGGGATTAGGGGCCGGTTGGATCGACCAGCGGGTGCCGTCGAAGTGCTCCACCATTGTCAACTCGGGGTGGCGCGCGCGTTGCGAGACGCCCGTCGCGATGCACCCATTCGCCGACGTGCACGCCACCCCTAGCAGGGCGCTGCTAAGTGCGCCTGAGGGTTCTGGGGTCGGCTCGATCGACCAGCGGGTGCCGTCGAAGTGCTCTGCAAGCGGCCCTTCGGTCCCATCGGACCTCGTGAAGGTCCCGACCGCCGTGCACCAGGCCCGCGAGACACATGTCACCGCATCGAGGCTGCTCGTCGGCGCGTTCGGGGGGTTTGCGGTTCGCTGGATTGACCAGTGCGTGCCGTCGAAGCGCTCCGCGAGTGTCCTCGTCGTGCCGTCGATGGTCGTGAAGAACCCAACCGCGGTGCAGGAGCTCACCGACGGACACGACACGCCCTCAAGCGCGCTGTAGAGCGCTACTGGGCTCGAGACGGGCTCAGTGACCCATTCCGACGACCCTTCTGCCACCGCCGGCACCGCGCACAAGGCGAGCGCTGCACACGCGATGATTATGTGCACCCCGGTGCACATACTCGCCATCGCGACACCCCGGCGGCGAGTGCGGCCTCTAAAGCTCCTCACGACACCCGTCGTGATCAACCGCCCCAGAGCGGCACGCCCGAGCATGGCCGCACGCCCAGGCACGACACGGCCCTCCAAGCTTCGCCACCTTGACACAACACCACAACCTCCGCATCGATCACGCGCCCATGGGCGCCACGAACACTACGCCACAGGGCCGCGCCACGCCGCCTGCGTCGACGATGTCTCGGGGGCTGACGCCTGTGGCCGTCGCTCACCGCGAGGCGGGACAACCGAGCCTCAGGGAGCACGACGATCCAGCAGCGGCCGGCACGCCGAGTCGGACGCCAGCCATCCGTCGGTTCGGCGCTTGAGCGGATCGTCTCGACCCGGGCCGCCTATCGCGCTGCATAGGCAAAGCTCGGATCCTGCACACCCGCTCGCCAGCCCTGGATCCGGAGACAGCTGGACTCACGAGCCGGACGTGGGATACGGCCCAGGGCGGTGGGAGGATGCCGCGCTGGCGTCGGCGTCGTCTACGCGGTCACGGTTGGCCGTGAACCACTCCGTTCTGGCGCGATCCTTGCGCTACGCACCGGTGCGCAGACCGGCCGTGGCCGGGATCATCGGCGGGCGTCGGGTGTGGACGGCGTCGATGATCTCCGCGTTGTCGATTCCTTGCAAATAGATCGAGGTGACTCCGAGATGGGCATGCCCGAGTTGGCGCTGGATCACGCCCAGGGGGATCTCCTCGTGGGCCAGGTCGATCGCGCGCCCATGGCGCAGCTGATGGGGCGCGAACCGCCGCCTGACTCCGGCCGCGGCGGCGGTCCGGCTCAGCTGGCGCCGTGCGGAGACCGGCTCCCAGTTGCGCCCGGCGGTCGGCCGTGGATCACGCAGAACAACGGGCCAACCGGGAACCGGACGCGAAGCTGTTGCCAGGGCTCCAGTTGCTTCCGCGCCCAACTGTCTGTCCATCCCCACCTCGCGGCGCTTGTCGTCCTTGCCGTGGCGGACCAGTACTGAGCCGCGGCGCGCGTCCAGGTCGGTCTCAGCGAGCGTGAGCGCTTCCCCGATCCGCAACCCCGCACGCCACAACACGACTATCAGCGCGCGCAGTCGCACGCCATCGGGGCCCGCGCCTGCCGCACGCATCACTCCGCTGATCTCCTCTACGGTGGGCGGGTCGGCCGGGTAGCGCTGTCCCTTTATGCCGACCTCGCGGGCATGCCGACCTTGGGTGACAACGTGGCGCAGATTGGGCGTGGTTGCGGTGGGAAAGGTCGGCATATTCGCCACGGTCACAGGTTGTCGAGGAACGTGAGCATTGTGTCGCCGGTGCGGTACCGTCCGGGGTGACTGTTCGGGGGTGTGGTGCGGTCCAGGACCCGTTGTTTGAGCCCGAGATCTGCGTGAGGTAGACCCTCGTGGTCCGTTCCTGCTCGTGACCGAGCCATAGCGCGATCGTGGTGGTGTCGATGCCGGCGGTCAGCAGCATCATCGCGGCGGTGTGGCGGTTATGTGGAATTCCACATAACCCAGCCGTCCACATAATGGCGGAGGACGTGCATGGTGACGCGCTTCGCTCGCAGCGTTGGGCAGTTGTTCTGGGCGGCGGCGATGTGCTTGGCAAGGCGGCGTTCGATCGCGTCGCGGGTGAGGGGTCCGCCGTCGCGGGAGGGAAACAGCGGGTCGGTCGGCTGGCCGCGGCGCTCGCGCATCCAGACGTGTAGCACGGCGACGGTCTGGCTGGTGAGCGGAGCGATGCGCTCCTTGCGTCCTTTGCCGAACGCGCGCAGGTGAGCGCCGGTGCCGAGCTGCACGTCGCCACAGGTGAGCCCGATGAGCTCGGAGATGCGCAGCCCAGTCTGCGCGGCGGCCAGGAGCAGCGCGTGGTCGCGTAGTCCTGCCCAGGTGGTGCGATCGGGGCTGGCAAGCAGCGCGTTGACCTCGGTCGGGGTGAGGAACGTGACGATCCGCCGGTCGTAGCGTTTGGCGGGGATCGCGAGCACGCGCTGGATCAGGCCGGCGTGCTCGGGATGGCGGAGCGCGCTGTACTGGAAGAACGAGTGGATCGCGGCGAGGCGGATGTTGCGGGTGCGAGCGGTGTTGCCCCGCTCGGTTTCGAGATGCTCGAGGAACGCGCCGATCAGGGGCGCGTTGAGGTCCGTGAGCTCGAGCCGTGCCGGCGGCGTGCCGGTCTTCTGTTGCGTGAATAACAGCAGCAGCCGGAAGGTGTCGCGGTAGCTGGCGAGCGTGTTCGGGCTGACGCGCCGCTGGCAGAGCAGCCGGGCTTGCACCTCGACACCCTCGCGGTACCAGTCGATCAGGGTGGCCAGGGCAAAGCGGTGGCGCAGATCGTGCAGTCTCGGGCGGCAGCGCGGCGAGCGAGGTTCGAGCCCGACGGTCCGCTTGAGCCGGGAGAAGACCCGGTGGATATGGGGTTGTTGAAGCCGGGTGCCGGCGGTCGAGAGGAGAAACGCCTCGGTGGCGGCCCGCGGGCAGAGCTGATCGCGGCGGTGGCTGTACGCGTCGAGCGCTCGCATCGCGCTCGCATCGAGCGGCACCTCGCGGCTCTTGCCGAACTTGCTGTTGATGACCCGTAGGAGCCCGTGGCGGGTGTCGACATCGTGGCGATCCAGGCCGATCGCTTCGCCGATGCGCATGCCGCTGACGGCCAAGAGCCCGAGCAGCGTCGGGTAGGTGGCCGCCATCAGCGGCAACGGCAGGCTGGCCGCGGCGCGCATCAGCGCGGCGATCTGCTTCGGCGTGTAGGGGTACGGGATCGCTCGCTGAGAGCGGTAGGGCAGAAGCCGCGCTGGCGGGACCTCGCAGGCTGGGTCGATTGTCTGTGGTGACGGACGAACTGGCGCACCACCGACAGCCGCTCGCCCCAATACGACGGATCCGCCTCGGCCGGTTGCGTGGCCCACGCGACCGCGTTCTCGATCGTGACCGTCTGCGCCGAGATATGTCACGAACCGCTCGAGCTGCCTGCCCGGGCTCTCGAGCTCGTAACCAAGCGCGCAACGCATCCGCAAGTAGTCCTCAACAGCAC
>JBKQKK010000215.1:0-5934 GCA_052147535.1 Solirubrobacteraceae bacterium
GTCAAGTGGGTCAACGGCCGGATCGTCGTCGCCGAGTATTGGTACGGGCCAAACGACCCGACCTGCTGCGCATCCGGGCGCGCAACCACCACTTGGGCCTACCGCAGCGGCAAGCTCACGGCTATCCGTACGGTGGTCACGAAACGACCGACCGGCTGACGTGCCTGAGAGCCATCAGGCACCGTTCCGGGTCTCGAGACTCTTGACGGCGCGCCAATGCGTGCATCTCACTGCCGGATCGGACTACGAGCAGCAGTCTCGGTAGGCCCCGATCTGGCCGCCCGACACTGCCGGTCCGGAACGGGAGCAGAAGTCGTCCGGCGGGCAGCTGTCACTGCTGCTCCCGGATCACTGAGCCGAAGCGCGAGCCCGGCTGGGGGATCAAGCGGTGTTCATGCTGCCTGGGCGGCCGTTGGGGGGATCAGGGGTTTGGGGAGGAACGGAACAGGATTTAGCGCTAAGACCGGGATCTGTGGCTGCGATGCTCGTTTCTGGGGTTGTGCTGTGCGAGGCTGCGCTGGCGGTGCCGGTCGAGTTTCTCTCTGATCAGCAGGTCGCGCGTTTCGGTCGGTTAGCTGCCGATCCGTCGCCGGTTGAGCTTGAGCTGTTCTTTCGGTTGGACGCTGGGGCGTTGCGGCGGGTGCGGCGGAAGCGTCCTGATGAGAGCCGGCTGGGTTTCGCGGTCAGCTGGGGACGTGGGGACGGTGCGGATGCTCGGAACGTTCCTCGGCGAGGACTCGGCGGCCGTCCCCGCCGCTGTGGCGGGACGGCGAGGCCGACTTGCGGGCGGTCCTTGCCGAGCGGGTTTGGGCGTTGGAGGAGGGGCCGCGGGCGTTGTTTGACCGAGCGGTGATGTGGCTGATCGCGCATCGGGTGCTGTTGCCCGGGATCACCGTGCTCGCGAGGCTGGTAGCGGAGGTCCGGTCGGCGGAGTACGACCGGTTCTAGGAGCTGCTCGCGGACGCCCCGTCGCTCGGGCAGCGCGAGCGGTTCGAGGGGCTGCTGATCGTGGCCGAGGACGCGCGCCGCTCTCGGCTTGATCAGCTCAGGACCGCTGGCGTGAACCTCAGCGGCCGTGGGTTTTAGGGCGCGCTTGAGCGGGCTGCGGAGATCAAGGACCTCGGCACGGGCGCGCTGGTGCTGCCGGATGTCCCGCCGGTGAAGGTCGCGGCGCTCGCCCGGTACGGGCTGGGAGCGAAGGCGCCGGCGTCGCGGGAGCTGAGCGCGACGCGGCGAGCGGCGACGTTACTCGCGACTGTCCGCAAGCTCGAGATCGACGCTGTCGATGACGCGCTTGACCTGTTTGACCTGTTGATGGCGACCAAGCTGCTGGCGAAGGCCGAGCGATCGAGCAACGGAGCGAGCGAACTCACTGCCAGCGCTTCGGCGCGCGGCGACGTGATCGAGAACGGCCAGATCCATCTCGATCGGCTCGGACCGGCGCCCGAGACGCCTGGCCTTCAGCGGGCGCGTGGCGAGATGGCGCGGATGATGCCGCGCGTCGATCTTCCGGAAGTGCTGCTCGAGATCTTCGCCGGGACCGGGGTGGTCGACTGCTTCACCCACATCTCCGGCGCGACCACGAGGATGGACGAGCTCGAGGTGTCGCTTTGCGCGGTGCTGTTGAGCGAGGCAGCGAACTTCGGCCTTCGCCCGGTGATCAACCCCGCCGTCCGTGCGCTCACGCGCGGGCGGCTGCGTCACGTCGACGCCGCGTACAAGCGGCTGGAGACGATCAGTGCCGCGAACACCCGGTTCATCGCCTGCCAGGCGAGATCCTAATCGTGAAGCATTGGGGCGGCGGGATGATCGTCTCGGTCGATGGGCTGCGGTTCGTCGTCCCGGTCAAGTCACCGTGGGCGGGCCCGAACCCGCGGTACTTCGGGCTTCGTCACCGCGGCGCGACGTGGCTGAACGGCGTGTCGAACTCTCGGATCGGACGAACGGCGGGCGCCGTCAGCTGGGCGCCGGCGATGCCGCTTCCGTCTTCGTGATGTAAGGAGCGTGAGCCTCGTCGCTTCGAGTGTCGCGGGGAACGGACTATTCCCTGCGGCAGCGAACGCCGGTCCTCCGCCCAGACCCTGCGGCGGCTCGCCGTGGAGCTCGGCGCGGACCGCCGGCTCGGTGATGTCGACGCTGACGAGCTCGGGGCGGCCGTCGAGCGCGTGTGGGGTGGGTGCGCGCCGGCGACGTGGAACCGGCATGTCGCGACGACGCGCTCGTTTGTGGCGTTCTGAGGCCGGCGTGGCTGGCTGGCATCGGGTCTCGAAGTTCGTGTCGAGCGCAGGCGTGAGCCGGCGGATCGCACGCGCGCGATCGCGTACGTGCAGATCGACCGGCTGTGGCGCCGCGGGGACGTAGCGATCCGGGAGAAGGCGCTGTGGCGACTGCTCTACGAGACGGCGGCGCGTGCTTCGGAGGTTCTCTCGCTGAACGTCGAGGATCTCGACTTGGAGAATCGTCGCGCGGTCGTGCGCAGCAAGGTCGGCGACGTGGAGCTGTTGCATTTCAGGCCGGCTCGGCGAGGCTGCTGCCCAGGTTCGCCGGCCTGCATGCGATCGTCGTCCCCGGCACCCTGCGCGACTCCTTGGTCACGCTCGACGGGCTACTCGAACTCGACCCGCCCGGGGCCGGTGGCCCGACGATGATCATCACCGACCAGGCCTCCTACTCAGACCAGGTCTTCGGACTGTTCTGGCTGCTGGGCTACCAGTTCAGCCCGCGACCCGCCGGGCTGCCCGACCAGCGCTTCTGGCGCCTTGACCGCGACGCCGACTACGGCCCGCTGGACGGCCTCGCCCGCAACCGCAACAACCGCCAACTGGTAATCACGCAACCAACACTTGTGTGCTTCTTGGTTAACGGTCTCGCGAGCGTGGACCAGCAGGTTTTGCCTTTGAGGATGGGGAGAAGGGGGAGGGGGGAGGGGAGCCGTGATCCTTGGACGGCTGGGATTCGCCGGCCGGGGCTTACCGGCGCCTGTCCCGGCACCGTATGGTGAAGCGTCCTCCTGTCTGAACGGGACAAAGCGATCCATAGTGACTCGGAGCTGGAGGGGACATTCCGACGACCAGCCTTGGCTCAGCGCCGACTCGTGGACGGGGTCCGCATCGGCGGTAGCCTTTGAGCATGTCCACCGATGTCGCAACGAAGACCGTCGATGAACTCTGGAGCCTGCCCGACGACGGCATGCGGCACGAGCTCGTGGACGGGGAGCTGAGGGTGATGGAGCCGTCGGGTTTCGAGCACGGGCGGGTCGCGTCGACGGTTGGCGCGCTGCTCGCCGCGCACGTTCGTCAAACCGGCGCCGGCGTCACCCTTGGAGCCGAGACGGGATTCATCCTGCGGCGTGATCCGGACACCGTCCGGGCTCCTGATGCGGCATTCGTAGCGAAGGCACGCGCCGGCGCGGCCGGTCTGGTGGTCGGGTTCTGGCCCGGCGCGCCGGACTTCGCGGTCGAGGTCGTCTCGCCATCGGACAGCTTCGCCGAGGTCGAGGCGAAGGCGCTCCACTGGCTCGAGGCCGGCACGACGCTCGTGCTCGTCGTCGATCCCGCGCGGCGCTCCGCGACGACGTACCGTGGGCGCGGCGAGGCGCAAGTGCACCGGGAGCACGACACGCTCGACCTCAGCGACGGCGTCCCGGGCTGGCGCGTCACAGTCTCCGAGCTGTTCGACTGACGCCCCATCAGCCGACGATCCGGTCGAGGCGTACGTCCACCTCGACCTGCGGTTCGGAAGAAACCCGGTGGCCATGTCCGGGTTCGCCTACAGTGGTCCGGATCAGCAACCTGAGCGCCCGAACGCGCCGGCGGGTTGGTCAGACCGCGGCCGCAAGCTCGGCTCGCTGAGACGCGATTCAGGGCGCACAGAGAGGTCAGCCTCAACATGGCGCCACGCGGTCTGTGCGAGGCACCTCGTCGTTGACGTCGATCACACCCCTCACCCCCTGGGAGGGCTCCACATATCACGCTCGATAATGATGGAGCGGATCGAACTGGGCGACTTCCTACTCATCGCAGAGGCCCACACCGGCATCGACGCACATCAGCTCACGCTGATGCCACGCGTTCCTCAACTCGCCGAATCCGCGCTCGCCGCCCCATTCGCTGGCTTCGGCGACTTCGAGGCATACCCCGCCCTTCACCAAAAGGCCGCGATCTACTGCTCACGGATCGTCAGGTACCGCCCGCTGCCCGACGGAAACAAGCGAACCGGCTACGACGTCATGCGCGAATTCATCGACCGCAACAACTCGACGTTTACACACCCAGACGGCAGCCTCGACGCTACCGCTCAGGCGATCGAGGATCTCGCCGCTTAGCTGATGACCGAAGATGCTTTCATCGCATGGGTGCGAGACCGACTCAGCCCCAGCTGACCCCCAGCCCGTCGTCAGCAATGTCCTACGAAGCCTCGAACACCCGGCTGTGGATAGCTACGGATGACTAGTGGACGTCTTCAGGGTAAACTCGTTACGGTTCTGCTTCGGGAGGAGGTTCTCATGGCGGATAGCGTCTACCGCGTCACCGAGGTTGTCGGCGTCAGCAGCGAGTCTTGGGAGGCCGCGGCCCGTGTTGCGGTCGAGACTGCTGCAGACACTGTGCGCGAGCTACGCGTGGCCGAGGTCTTGCGCCAGGACCTGACGATCCAGGACGGCGCCGTCGTGAACTTTCGCGTCCGCCTCAGTATGTCGTTCGCGCTGATCCCCACGGCCAGAGGGATGTGGGGTCTCGTCTCTACGACCACGCCCTCCGAGGCACCGAGGTAATCGACGGCCACGAGCGGCGCGGTGGACTGCTCGGAGGCGCTCATTCACCCACTATTGGGTCGATCTAATTTTGGAGCAGCATGCCTCGCATGGGGTCAGGCGGCTGGCGGCGCTGGAGTCCGCCGCCGGGTCCTTTGGGCATGCCACCGGCCAGGTGCGGGAGCGGACAGGGGTGGCGTTGGGCAAGCGTCAGGTCGAGGAGCTGGCGGTACGGGCCGCTGTGGACTTCGACTCCTTCTACGCCGAGCGAATGACCGCCGCCCAGGAGCAGGAGCAGGACGAGCATGACGTGCTGGTCCTCTCGGCGGACGGCAGCGCCGTACCCCCGGCGACCCGCTTTGCGCTGTACGACTTGCCGGGCGCGACGTCGGCAACAAGACCGGCCAGCGCAGCGGTGAGCCCGGCGGCGCCAGTAATCGCTCCGTGCCGAGCGTGCAACACGCCTGAGGGCGGCATCACGCCGCAGCTGGGCGCCATGACGCTCGTCCGGATAGTCGGACCGAAGTCGGCTTTGACGCAGCCGAGGTTGAGCAGAATCGCGATCGATCATGGCCCTACTGTCGGGGTGAACCCTCAGAAGACCCTAACTGATCGATATAGAGAAAGCGTCTAACTCGCGCTCCTGAGCTGGACCCACGGTCGGCGTCAGTGATGGTGGTGCAGGAACGCCGTGTGCGTTGTCCAAACCGCAAAGTCGGGGATCAGCGCGACCGCCAGCACGAGCCCGCCAACGAGCGCACCTACCACCGCGATCCAGCGTCCCGCGCCGCCCTGAGCAACCCCCGGCAAATCGGCGTTCGCACGACGCGCCGCCCGCAGCGAGGCGGGTAGCCCCGGGAGATGACCCAACACGTGAATGGCCATGAAGGCGATCCACACGAAGAAGCTGGCCTTATGGATCAGGACGAGTTGGCCGCGATTGCGCGGCCCCACGAACAGCAGCACCAGGCCGCTCACGAACACGCTCAGCGTGCTGAGAACAACGATCGGAGCGATCAGCCGCAGGGGCGTCTGCGGTGGCCCCTTCTGACGGTACGCCGAGTCGTGGGTGTAGTAGCGGACGAAGCGGTATCCCGTGCTTCCCAGTTTCAGGGTAACTGGGCCAAGCAGGAGCAGACCCACGAACAGGTGAACCGAGATCAGCTGCCCGACCCGGAGGATCG
>JBKQKK010000216.1:0-3195 GCA_052147535.1 Solirubrobacteraceae bacterium
CACTCCCGCAAACGGTGTTGCTACTACAGCCCGTCTGGAAGTGCTGGACCGGCCGCTGCTCAACCTGCCAACAACCCATCAACCTCAACGATCTCCCACTACGCCGACCACCCAAACGCGAGTAACACAACCTACCAGAGCACTACTAAGGAGTTGCTCCCTATCAAAGCTGATCGTGCGCAGATGAGGTGATCGGGCTGGTATTGCACGGCTCGCAGGAGGGTCAGGGAGCAGATGTTGTTGAGTCACCGGCATGGGAAGGCCGGTCTAGAGGGGATGAGGGCCAGTCGTTCGAGACGACCGGTGAGCCCGTCGGCGTCGGTGAAGTGATGGACGACGAAGCCGGTCTGGCACGCCTGTTTGATGTTTTCGGAGTTGTCATCGATGTACAGAGTCGATGAGGGCGTCAGTCTGAAGCGTCGCATGAGCAGCTCGAAGAAGCGGGGGTCAGGTTTGAGGAGCCCGACATCGGCGGAGACCAGTTCGCCGTCGAACCATTCGAGAAATGGGAACAACGTCTTGCCGAGTTTCCAGTTGTCGGAGCCCCAGTTGGTGGCCGCGTAGATCGGTGGGCGGTTGTCGGATGCTCGTAGGGCGGCGAAGACCTCGACGCTGCCGGGGACGGGCCCTTTCCACATTTCCGCAAAGCGGTCTGCCCAGGCTCGGATCTCGTCGGCCCATTCCGGGTGCTCCGTGGTGAGCGCTGGGATAGAGGTGCTGAAGGGCACACCGAGGTCGTGCTGGCCATGCCAGGCGGGGGTGCAGACTTCGCTGAGGAACGTCTCCATCCAGTCGGCATCGTGGAAGATTTTGCGGTAGAGGTGCCGCGGGTCCCAGTCGATGAGGACGCCGCCTACGTCGAAGACAACGGCATCGATCGATCCAGGCTCCATCGGCTCCATCACCTTCATCAGCTCGTCATTGCTCCCCAGGGTCATGGCGTCGGCAGTCCGGGACACAGGTGCGCCATGTCCCCGCCGACCCACCAAAAATCTATCACGAGGAGTGTGTGTTCACACACAAACTCTGTTAGATTGACAGCCATGGACGGAGCCGGGCGTCGCCGCCAGATCGTCGAAGTCTTGAGCGAGCGCGAGGAAGTGCAGGTGGGGGCCTTGGCCGCCGCCCTGGGCTGCTCGGAGATGACCGTGCGTCGGGACCTCGAGGCCCTCGAACGGGACGGCATCCTCCGCCGGGTGCACGGAGGCGCCATCCGTGCCCGCCAAACCGCCGAGGAGACCCCCTACGCCATGCGGGCCTTCGGCCACACCGACGAAAAGGCCCAGATCGGAGCGAGGTGCGCAGAGCTTCTCGACGAAGGGGAGACGGTCATCCTCGACGGCGGCACGACCGCCATGGAGGTGGCACGCCTTCTGCGAGGCCGGCGCCTCACGGTCATGCCGCTAGCCCTGCGACCTGTCTTCGAGCTTCACGACTCACCCCAAGTGAGGTTGTTGCTTCCCGGCGGCGAAGTCCGCCCGGGAGAGCTGTCGCTGATAGGGGGGCTATCGCGGCGCGGTTTCTCGGAGCTGCACTTCGACACCTTCGTCCTCAGCCCGTGCGGCATCGACCCGGAGTCGGGGGTTACCGCCCATCTGATGGCTGAGGCCGAGGTCAAGCGCGCTGCGCTCGAGGCGTCCCGGCGGGTTATCGCCGTGGCCGACTCCTCCAAGCTCGGGGTGGTCGCCTTCGACCAGGTGTGCCCGATCCAGAAGATCAATGTCCTGGTGACCGGCCGGGGAGCCGACCCTGGGCTGCTCGAACAGATCGCCGACACCGGTGTCGATGTCCAACTGGTGTGACTGAACATGGCGTTCCGGTCGTGACTTCACCTCGCCTCGGTCACCAGGCCCTGAGCAGGCGGATCACCGCTGTCTACGGCGTCATCGCTGTGTTCTTCGTTCACGGGATGCTCTTCGCCTCGTGGGTCGCCCACATCCCCCAAGTGAAGGCGCACCTCGACATCGGCCTGGGACTGCTCGGTGTCGCGCTCCTCGGGGCGCCCATCGGATCGATCCTGGCCATGTCAGCCGCCGGATACATGGTCCCTCGCCTGGGCAGCCGACGCGTGCTGCGAACCGGCATGATCGGGTACTGCCTGGCCGGCGCCCTGCTCGGGGTGGCCGGAGACGGCAACCGGCGGGGCGCGCAGCGTGGCTGGTGGTGTCCGACACCGGCAGCGCGCGGCCCACGCGGCGGCGGAGTCGTCGTCGCGACCGCTTCGCTTGGGGAGCGGCAACGGGGCCGACGGTGAGCGCGCGATTGAGATCGTGGCGGAGCGCTTGTCGGCTTGCGCAGCGTCGACAGCGCGGTTGCGAGCGGCAGCTGAGTGATGGTCTCAGATTCCCTCTTCTCGGGCATTGTGGGCGGTCGTCGGACGAGCCCTCGGCATCGATAGCCTGCGCTCTCTCCGCTGTGTGGCTTACGATCGGACACCCACTTCCCCGTGCCCGCGAGCCTACGCCGAGCCGATCAAATGGTCATGGATCCTCGGCGCGCAGGGACACGGCCCGCACTGGCAGCGCGTGTTCGGCCTTGTCGAGCAGGACGCCGATCGGCTGTGGAGCGCAATCGCTGCCGCGGCGCTCGGCTCGCCTGTTGTCAGAGTGCGGGCGGGCCCGTGGGGACTGGGCTGCGAGATCGGTCCCGTCCTTGAGCTCAATCAGCGCACCGCGGCGATCCTTGTCGCGTGGCACTACTCCGACCCGGACGCCGCGCCACGGCTGGTGAGCGCCTATCCCACGCCCTAGAATTCGAGCGACGATGGCCGTCACTCACACGCTTCATGTCGGCGATCCCGTCGAGTTGACCGCGGCGATCGAGTCGGCTCCCGCCGGCGCGCGCGGCGGCGTGCTCGAGGTTCGTGAGGACACGGCGATGATCGAGGTTATGACGATGCCGCTCGAGGCCGGGATCGATCGCATCGTTTACGCGCCGCTCGGCAAGCTGCGTGTGCTGCCGCCCGGCAGCAACTGGTAGGCCGCCGGACATCACGGCCGCGCCGGAGTTGGGTCCCATCGTCAGGACGATCAGCTTCACCGAAGCGTGCGGCCTCGCGAACGGGCGAGGGCGGGGCACATGGGTGATGACGGAGCCGAGGTGCTGCTCGAGATGGTGCCGTCGGCGAGCCCCGCTGTACGCCCGCAATGCCCCGAGTTCACGGCGGAAGGGCGACGGCGACAAACGTAAAGCGTT
>JBKQKK010000217.1:0-14511 GCA_052147535.1 Solirubrobacteraceae bacterium
CACAACACACCGAACCCCGCCAGCGTCACACCCGCGCACCGACGCCGGCCCCAGCCACCCCCGCCCAGCGGCGCTCAGCCGCGCGTCCGCCGATCACCACACGCCGATTCACACCAGCCTCCTAGGGCGCTAGCCTGACGCGGTGGCCACGCTCCAGCACCTCACGGTCGAGCGCTATGACGAGCTCGTCAACGCCGGCGTCTTTGACGGTCAGCGGGTCGAGCTCGTCGACGGGCAGCTGGTTGAGATGAGCCCGCAAAGCCCCGAGCACGCATCGATGGTCCAATGGCTCACCGAACGGTTCGCCGCGCGAGCTGAGCTGCTGCGGGTGCAGTTGCCGCTGGCGGTCCCCAACGGACGCCCCGAACCCGATCTCGCGCTCGCGCTCAGACGTGCGCACCAGCATCCCGACAGTGCGCTGCTCGTCGTCGAGATCGCGATCAGCTCCCTTGACGAGGACTACGCCAAGCTTCCCGGCTACGCCGCCGCGAACATCCCGCTCGCGTGGATCATCGAGGTCAGTGGTCGTGTCGTGCACGTCTTCGAGCACCCCGCAGGCGGCCGCTACCGCACCGACAGAACGCTGCGCGCCGGACAGACGCTTCCCTCGCCCGCCAACGGGATCGCACCGATCCCCGTCAGCGACCTGTTCGCAGCACTCGACGATTAGCCGTGCCGCGAGCGATCAACGCGTCAGACGGCCAAGGGCTCGCGCTTGGATGATCGCATTCTGTCGGCTGGAGCTGCTTGTGGCAGCCCGAGTGTGGACCAGACCTTCAGGAAGTGGGGAACCGGGCCTCTGGGGGCGCCTGGCCCGGGCCGCCCAGGGATGATCGTCGTTGGGCGTGGGCGACCGCTACCGGTGATGGCGACTGTCATGAGGTTGTGTCGCACGTGTTGTGTTGGGCGACACGTTTGTTGGGGATGCCGGCGACGTGCTGGGTGGGGATGAAGGGGGATGGACGAAGAAACGAAGAAAGGGCGGGGAGGGGCCAAGGGTGGGTGAGGCATGGCGTTCGCGCCTTGCGGAGTTGGGCCGCGAAGAGGGCGAGGCGGCGCGGATTGGGTCCTCGCGTGCCTGTTCGCGCACGGAGATCGATCTGGTGACCTCGCATCCGTGCTCGGTGAGGGTCCGCGCGCGCCAAGTGTAGAACGACGGTCGACTGACAGTCGCCTCACTGGCCGTGGAATAGCGCCTGCTCCGGCGCCGCCATGGCGAATGGCCGACGGCTCCGCCGGGGCCACCATGAGATGGATTGCTTCGGCCCCGAGCGGAACTGCGCACGTGCGTCGCCGCGCAGTGCCCCCGCGCACACCAAGAAGCCCCCGATCTAGCGGCAGGGACGGCCGGACGATCGCTAAGGCCGACACGCGGGGATGAATGCTCGTGAGTCTCACGACGAATCGGCGCTTCTCGCCCTTCGTCGCGCAAATGGGCAACGGCGAGAATCAGGCGCCCGCCCGCGTACGCGGTGCAACACGGTGATACACTCGGCTGATGCCGACTCGTTATCCGCGGCGCATGATCACGCTTACACCGGCGCGTGCCGCGCTGCTGGACGAGGTGGAGATGCTCTCGGGGCAGCGTCCCGACCTCGGTGGCCTGGTTGAAGAGGGAGCGCACCTGCGACTTGCTCGGCTCAGAGGGGCTACTGAGTCCGCCCAGGCGGCTCGCCGACGTTTGGCTGGCCGTGTACGTGAGCGCTCACTGGACCAGGACCCCGAGGCAGCGGATCGCGTCAAGCAGCTCGGCTTGAAGACCTGAGCACGGTGCTTGTACTCGACAACTCGGCGTGGGCGCGCCTGGACCTACCGTCGCTACCGAAGGACCGTCGCGCCGACATTGCGAACATGATCGAGAACGGCGAGCTCGCGGTCTGCGCGCCGTTTCTCCTGGAAGCTGGCTGGTCCGCACGCAGTGCGCCGCGTCACGACGAACTCCTCGCGGATCTGCTGCAGTTGCCTCGTCTTTGGATCGACGCCGACGTCGAGGACGCGGCGCTCGCCGCCCAGCGCGACCTGGCGCGTCGAGGTCACCATCGCAGCGCATCGCCATCGGACCTCCTGATCGCCGCGTGCGCGCACAGCAACGGCGCAGGCGTCCTGCACTACGACCGCGACTACGACGTGCTCGCCGAACTCACCAGGCTCGCCTTCGACTCGCAATGGCTGGCTGTGGCGGGCACGCTGTAACGGCTGATGGACACCCGCCCCAGCACCCGAGCCGATCACGAGGCTCGACCGAGCGAAGCTGAACGGGTCTGCCGCGCGCTCCGTCACTCGACCGGGTGCTGGCGGGTGCGCGTAAGGGCCGGTTATCGAGCGGGAGATCTGCAGTTGCAGGTCGGCTTCGCTAAAACACGAGTGGCTCGTGGGCAATGGAAATCCGGATTTGGAAGAGGCATTCTGATGGTCGAAGTCAAGAATATGCGACAGCTTTTCGAGTTGGCATTGCAGATCGAACCGCCGTGGCGGGTGGCGGACTTTCGGTTCGACGAGGAGCGAAAGCGCGTTGACCTGGTCCTGGAGTTCCCGAAGGGGTCGAGATTCCCGTGCCCGGAGTGCGATCTGGAGTGCGATGTCCTCGACACCGCCGATCGTCAAACGTGGCGACAGATGGACGTCATGGTCTATCAAGCGACCGCAACGGCTTGCCTGCCACGGGTGCGCTGTTCCGAGCACGGCGTGCTGGGAATAAAGCCAGCCTGGGCGCGCGAGCATATGGGGCCGGTCACCCTTGCACGCTTGCTCCCCGGCCTCGATAGCGCCGGTCAGGCTGCGGCCGTGGCGGCAGCCCGCGCCGAGCACGAGCAAACGCCGTAACGCCTGGACCGAGGGGTCTAACCGGTAGGAGATGGACGTCGACACGGTCGCCGTCAGTGGCGAGTGGATCCGCCACGCACCGCATCGCTCGTCGCTGCTTGGGCGTGCCGCTGAGCCGACGGACGGCCGCTGGCAGCGCGGCGAGATCGTCCGTGGGCTGTATCTCGCCGACGAACCGGCCACCCCTCCCAGAGCGTGGGCGACGTCGTCGACGAGGCGCTGATCAGAGGTTGCACCCGGCGGTCGCGGTTCGGTCCCGAGCGCGCCGATCGCCGTGGCAATCTTACGGGCGGCCTGCAGATCGGGTTTTCGGAGCTCCTTCGCCGCCCGTCGGTCGTAGCGGACCTCATACGGTCCGGGTGCGGTCACGGCTCGAGCGCGGCAATGACCTCGTCAGCGCTGAGCGTCGTCTCACGGCCGGCGTCGAGGTCGGCGAGTCGCTCTGAGGCGATCTGGCCGTCCTCGCGGTCGAGCAACTCGGGTTAGGAGAGGCTTCCGTCATGCGCTCGGTCACGGCCGCGGCGGTTTGGGCTGTGCGCGAGCCGGCTGCGCGTGGTTTCGCCGATGCGCACGATTCGGTAATTCGGTCGCAGCCGGCGGGTTTCGATCGGCCGTTGCGTGGTGCTGAGCTGTTGGCACGGAGGCCGGTGGGCCTGGGTCGGTTGCTGGTTCCCGTGCGCCGGCGGGTGAGCCTGAGGGTCGGAGCACGCTCGGGTGCCCCTCGCGCCAGACGGCGGGAAGGTCGCGGCTTGATGATTGCGCTCTGCCGGCTGGAATGTGGGGGCAGGCCGAGCGTGGGCCGGACCCTCTGCGTGGCGGTGGCACGAGCGGGCCAGGAATCGTTAAAGCTAGGCGCTGAAGCGCCTGCGGACCGACTGGGCCGGGTCGTCGATGTTGAGCGCAGCCTTGGTGGGGAACCGGCCTGAGGGGGCGCCTGGCCCGGGCCGCCCAGCCCGCGGGCGGGCGGCCGGGGAGCGACCTCGGCCTTTGGCGGACGAGGATCGTGGGGAGGAGGTGGTGATGGCCCGCGCGCGCGGCGACTTCGGGGCGATCGCGGACGCGAGCGAGCGTCTGGGCCGGGTGTTCGCGGAGCAGTCCGGGCGCGAGCAGGAGGCTGCCGTGACGCAGTTGCGCCGCGCGGTCGACGCTGTGGATGTGGGGACGCGGCCGGTAAAGGTTGGGCGCTGGTCGTGCGCGCGCAGTTACGCTTACCACCACGATGCGCACACTGCTTCCCGACTCACCTCCCGCCGAGTTCCAGGAGCTTCTCGAGCGGCGACGGTGCTGGGGGGGTGACACCCACGATGAGGTATGGGAGGGGGTCTGCCGGATGAACCCCGCTCGGTCGGGTCGTCATGTCCTGATCCAGCAGCAGCTCGGTGAGCTGCTCGGGCCGGCCGCCCGCAAATGCGGGCTGGTGCCGACGGTCGGGGAGTTCAACCTCGGTGAGCCCGGTAACTACCGTGTTCCCGATGGCGGTCTGCATCGGGAGTGGCGCGATCAGGTGTTCTATCCGACCGCCGTGCTCGTCGTCGAGATCGTCTCTCCGGGCGATGACTCGTGGGAGAAGCTCCCGTTTTACGCTGCGCACGATGTCGACGAGTTGCTGATCGTCGATTCCGGCGAGCGATCTGTGAGCTGGTTTGCGCGCGTCGCAGACCGCTACGAGCGTGTCGAACGCAGCGCCCTGATCGATACCGGGCCCAACGATCTCGCGCGACAGATCGATTGGCCGGCCGTGCGCGAGTAGAGCGCGCCGGTTTCCTCGGCAAGGTCGGTGTCGAGCGCAACCGGACGGGGGTTGACGCCGCGAGGTTGACCAAGGACAGGCGCGCGGTTAGGGTTGCTCGCGTCTACAAGGAGGACTTTACGATGGCGTTGAGCAACTACAGGGTCGGCGCAGTCGTCGCCGTGTCGGACATGAAGCTCGCCAAGGACTTCTATGAGGGCAAGCTCGGCCTGGCGGCCCAGGGTGATGATTCTGACGGCGGGCGCACGTATCCGTGCGCAGAGCAGACAACGCTGCACATCTTTCCCTCCACGGGTGCCGCTGGGGGGTCGCACGCGACGGTCGCCGGCTGGTGCGTGGACGATCTCGAGGAAGTCGTGGATGATCTGACCGCGAGCGGCGTTGTGTTTGAGCGCTACGACCAGCCGCCGATCACGACCGACAAGAAGGGCATCGCGGTTCTGGGCTCAAGTAAGGGGGCCTGGTTCAAGGATCCCGACGGCAACACGCTTGGTCTGCGCCAGGATTAGGGCGAAGCCCAGCCTGGCCACGGCGCGGAAACTCAAATCCCGATCAGGGCCCGGCGGCGACCGTCGATCGTAGTTGCAGATCGTCGTTGGCGCGGATGTTTAAGCGGCTCAAGTTTGCGCGGTCCGTGTCGATTGGTGGTCGTGGAGACCGGACTGTGCGTCACCCGACGCCGACTCCTGTGTGAGATGTCCGCCACTAACCAACCTTGCACCGCTATCGATCCGACGCTTGTGGTGAGCTCTGGGTTGAACGCGTCCGCCTGTGGGGCGGCGACCGCCGGCTTGCCGGGGGCGTTCCTCTCGGGCGTGCCCCGCGGCTCGCGAGTCTGGTGAGCGTGGGCTCCCGAAGTCATGAGGGACTCGGAATCTTCTGGCTCGCGGGGCTTCCTTGCGTCGGTGGGTTGAGCGCATGACGCGCGGGGTTCGGCGGTTTCGCGGAGTGTGGCGCTGGGTGCTGTTGGCGCTCTGCGGCGTGGTGGTGATGCTGGCGGGCGTACTGGTCACGAGCTTGCGTGATCAGTCGATCGCCTCGAGCGCGACTGAGGAGCGGTTGCTTGACTTGCGCCAGCTGGCAGCTGGATCGGACGGGCTCGCTTGGGAGCTGCTCGCGCAGGGAACTCCCAACTTCACCTTTTCGCAGTCTTTGCGGTCCAACGTTGCTCAGGCGACGACGGACGTCCGAGATTTGCTACATGGGCGGGCCGGCGATCCTGACCTTCAGCGAATCGTGATGCTCGGCGACGTGTTCGAAGGACAGCTGAACGACGAGCAACGGCTGATCGCGGACCATAAGCTTGGCCAGGCAAGCATCGAGGTCCTCACCGGTGTGGACGGCACGGCGGAGCTCATGCAGGCCACCCTCGACCAGCTTCGTGCCCGCTTCGCCGCCCGGACCGCGAGTGCGGACGAGCGCCTGTATCGCGGTACGCTCGCCGCGCTTGGCGTGAGTGGGATGCTAGTCGCGCTGCTGGCGGCGGCGTTCGCCGCAGGACATCGGCGCGCCGCTGCCGCGGAGCGCCGTGCGCTTGAGCGCAGCGAACGTCGCTTTCGCGCATTGGTCCACAAAGCCTCCGAGGTCGTCGTCGTGATCGACGCCGAGCACCGCATCACGCACGTCACCGATGCTGTGCTGAGCATGTTCGGGCACGATCCAGATGCGCTCCTCGGCCGACCGTTTGAGGAGCTCGTGCCGGCGGCCGAGCAGCCGCGAGCACGCCGGCTGGTAGAGCACGCCATGCGCTGTGGGCCACCGGCATCGCCGTCGCAGTGGACGATCCCGCGTGCGGACGGGACGGCCGGCGTGTTCGAGGCGCAGTCCGACAACTTCCTGCACGACCCGGACGTCGCCGGACTGGTCGTGACCGTACGAGACGTAACCGCACGACGCGAGATCGAGGCGCAGCTGCGACACCAGGCACTACATGACTCGCTCACGGCTTTGGCTAACCGCACTCTGTTTGAGGACCGCGTCAGCCAGGCGTTGCAGCGAGTCCGCCGCAGCGGCCGGATCGCGTGTGTGCTGTATCTCGACCTTGACGAGTTCAAAACCGTCAACGACTCGCTGGGCCACAGTGCCGGCGACGAGCTGCTACGGGCGGTCGCCGAGCGGATCGATGGATGCCTACGCGGTGGCGACACTGCCGGGCGCATCGGCGGTGATGAGTTCGCGTGCCTTCTGGAGGGGCTCGACGACGTCAGCGACGCCTTGCCGATCGCGCGGCGACTACTCGCAGCGCTCTCACCGCCGGTCATCATCGGGGGCCGCCCGATCGCTGTCCAGGCGAGCCTTGGCTTGGCGCAGAGCACCAACGCCATCCTTCACGGCGAAGAGCTGATCCGCAACGCCGACCTGGCGATGTACTCGGCCAAGGCAGAAGGCAAAGGCGGCCTGGCGCTTTTCCACGACGAGCTGCTCACCGCCGCGCGCCGCCGATTGAACCTGCGCGAGGACCTAGGCCACGCGATCGAGCGCGGCGAGCTGACAGCGGCCTACCAGCCGCTCGTGGATCTGCGCGCCGGAGGCATCGTCGCGATCGAGGCACTTCTCCGCTGGCGCCACCCCCGCGACGGCCTTATCGCCCCCGACCGCTTCATCCCGGTGGCCGAGCAAACAGGACAGATCGTAGCGCTCGGAAGATGGATCCTCGGCCAGGCATTAACGGATCTCTCCAGTTGGAGCACAGACTCGCCGGATCTCCGCCTCAATGTCAACGTCGCCCCGCGGGAGCTACTCGAGCCCGACTACGTGCAAGCCGTCGCCGCATCACTAACCCGCCACCACATCTCGCCCGAGCGGCTCACGCTCGAGCTGACCGAATCGGCACTCCCCAACGGTGGCGAGATATCCGAGCGGCTACATGAGCTCTCACAGCTAGGCGTCAGCCTGGCAATCGACGACTTCGGCACCGGCCAGTCGTCGCTGAGCCGCCTGAAGAACCTCCCGGTCAGCCAGGTCAAAGTCGACCGCAGCTTCCTCTCCGGCATCGAAGAGAGCTCCGACAACGCGACCCTCGTGCGCTCCCTGATCGAACTCGGAAACACCCTCGGCCTGCAGATGGTCGTCGAGGGAATCGAGCGCGAAAGCCAGCTGGACGCACTTCACCCCTCAACATGCCCACTCGGACAGGGATACCTGTTCGGACGTCCCCAGGAAGCCTGTGCGATCACCGAGCTGCTCTCCGAAGCCGGCGCACTACCCACCGCCGCTGCCAGCGAGCTTTCTGGCCCGTTCAGCCGGCCAGGCGATCTGGTCTAAGCGGTGACGCACTGCTGGCTTACATTAGGAGCAGTCGAAGCTGGCAGATCGCGGACTCGCTCCTCAGCACCGCGATCGCTCGCCTCCGGAACGGCCAGGGCGATGCGCCTGCGTGATCCGTTCTGACACCCGCGCGCCGGCGCGAGGCGCGTTCGGGTGGCAGGTTTTCAGACGCGGCCGGTGAGATACAGGGTGATCGCCTGCGCGATCGCTTTGGCGGCTAGCTGCTGGAAGGAGGCGCTTGTGAGCATCGCGGCGTCGGTCGCGTTGCGCATGTTGCCGGTCTCGATCAGCACCTCCGGGACGGTCGTCAGGTTCAGCCCGGCGAGATTGTCGCGGAACACGATCCCGTCGGTGCCGTCGTAGGTGCTCTCCGGCATGCCGGTCACGGTCTGGAAGCGTCCCCGCAGATCCCGGCCGAACGCTTCGGACGCGGCGATGATGCGGTTGTTGATCCCGTCGGCGACGGGTTCGAGGATCGCGAAGCCGCGACCGTCGGGCGGGCCGCCGTCGGCGTGGATGTCGATCGCGACGTTCGCGTGGGCCGCGTCGATGATCTGCGCTCGCAGATTCACGCACGGCCCGACCCCGGTGTTGGTGTGGCGGGTCATCACGACGCTGGCTCCTTCGGCCCGCAGGTCGGCGGCGAGGTAGGTGGCGACGTTGAAGTTGTATTGCGCTTCGGTGTAGCCGCCGTCGGTCGCGGTGCCGGTGGTGTTGCACGTCTCCATCTCGCGCCCGTTCCAGATCAGATGGTTGATGTACGACGGGTCGTCGAAGTTCCCGCCGTTGTGGCCGGGGTCGACCCCGACGATCTTGCCTGCGAGCGGCAGCGTGCCGGCGGCTGCGTTGCGGGTGGAGCGGCTGGTCGTGGTGGGCCTCGGTGTTGCGACGGTCGGCGGCGAGGAGTGGACCGCCGGGGTGGGGATCCTCAGCGTTGTCGTCGTGATAGCGGTGGCGGTGGCGGCCGTTGAGGATCTCGGCGCGGGTTCCACACGCGGGACGGTGGTGGTCGTGGCGGCGCCGCACCCGGACAGCGCGGCGGCGCCGGCGAGCGCCGCGAGGACGGCGCGTGCGGTAGCGGTCGGCGTCATGCGCATAGAGGTTGCCGGGCGCCGGAAGGTGCGCACCGACCGGCGTCCTGCGCGGACGGCCGTCCTTGATGATGCTGCTGCGGATCTCATCGGGTTCGGTGTGTCACGGCGACGTCGCAGCCGGGGCAGTCCCGCCGGCGCTTCCCCGCTCAGTTCGTGGCCGCAAGCCCACCAAGCTCGATCGTAGTGCAGACGGTGCGGCGCGGTCAGCTCCGTGACCTGACGGAGGGCTGTGTCCGCCGGGTGGAGGCTAGCCTACCGCTGACCCCGGTCGCGCTAGCCCGTGAAGTACGTGTTGATCGGCGCGCATGTGGTCCTCGGCGAGATGTGCTTAGCGGCCTCCTTACCAGGGAAGGGAACAAACGCGATGGGACGAGGTTGCCAACCGACCTCGCCTCCCGCTCGTTTGGCTCCGCGTGCGGACGACCGGCCGTGGATCGACTAGCGCTGCGCGCGTCGGTATCGCCAAGCGCTGTGGCGCGCTGCGAGCCGCATCAGGACCGGGGGCGGCTGCAACCCAAGCTGCGCGAGCATGCCGGGCAGGTCCTCCTGATGCCACACCTCGACGAACTGCTTACCCTCCGCGCGAAACACCTCCTGCCCGGTCATCGTCACCGGACGCCCTGTCGGCGGCAGGCCGAACAGGTCGATGCTTCCGGTGTTTGTGCCCGTCATCGTCCACCGACCGGCCACAAACTCGCCGTCTGACACCACGAGGTCAGGGACGAAGCGCAAATCGGGAAACGCACGCCGAACCATCTGCGCGGCCCACACATCCCCCGCCCTTCCGTCAGGCTGCCCCTCATAGCGGTTGTGATCGACCAGATCCACGTGCAGCAGTTCGTCATCGACTTCGTAGCGGCCCGCGCCCCATACCTCCAGCAGCCAGCGCCGATACATCGCCTTCAGGTCATCGGCGTCCATTGCCGCGAAGGTAGCGCATCTGCGCGCGTGCGACCGGCGGGTGCTTGGTCGTTTCGAGCATTCCCGATGCCGGATATGATGACGACGCTGCTCAAGACGTAGATAACGACGCTGGTCAAGACGTAAGCGCATCCCATCAAGCAACCCGCGGCGCCGACACTGCGGCTCATTCAGACCACACAGGGGCGCTGTGGACCGTCTCATGCGGGCTCTGAGACCGTACAGAGTCCCGTCAACCTCCTGTCAGGGCGTCCCCGCGGCAAGGCATTCGCCGCCGGGCGTCCGGCTCGAGGTCGGCGAAAACCGCCGTTGACCCAAAACGATGCGGTCACATTTGGCTGATGTCAGGCTGACCAAGCCCCGCAGGTGACGCTTCGGGCAGTCGCGTCTGTCACGGAGTCAGCTCTTCGATGATCTCGTAGGAGCCGTCGAGGAGCACCTGTTCGACGTGCGGTCCGATCCGGTCGACTTGTGGTTTGCGGCCGAGTCGCGCCTGAGCGTCGCGTAGTTCGTCGAGCGTGCCGTCGAACAAGCCGAACGAGATCACCACGTCTGGGTCCGAGACGTCGCGGCAGTGGTAGATCCGCGTCCACTGCCGTAGAGCGTCGTGGTTCGCGTTGGTTGGGTCCCACGCTGCTCTGAACTCCTCGTAGGCGCCGGGCTTAAGCCGCCGGGCGGTCAGCGTACAGATCATCTGTTCTCCTTCAAGTGGGGCTACTGAGCAACGCTATGGGCGTGCTTCGAGGACGATGTTGAACGGCGTTTCGGTCGCGCGACGCACGCTGGTGAAGCCGCCGGCGGTGATCACTTCGCGCAGCCGCTGCTCGCCGGCTTGGGCGCCGAGCGCGAGGCCGACCTCCTGCGCGCGTGAGGCGGGTGTGCAGACGAGCGTCGAGGCGCCGTAGAACACGCGGCCGACGGGGTTGAGGTTGTCCTCGAGACGGTCGCCGGCGTATGGCTCGACGATCATCCAGACGCCGCCGGTCGCGAGCGTCTGTAGCACGTGTGCGGCGGCGCCGACCGGGTCGCCCATGTCGTGCAGGCAGTCGAACATCGCGACGAAGTCGTAATCGTCGCCTAGATATTCCTTGGCGGTGGCGACCTCGAAGCTGACACGCCCGTCCAGACCGGCTAGCGACGCGGCTTTGCGGGCGTGCTCGATCGATGCTTGGTGGTAGTCGAAGCCGACGAACTCCGAGCGCGGGAACGCCTGTGCCATCAGGATCGTCGAGGCGCCGTGGCCGCAGCCGACGTCGGCGACCAGCGCGCCGTGCTCGAGCTTGGCTTGGACGCCGTGCAGGGCTGGGATCCAGGACGAGGTCAGGTTCGCGGCGTAGCCGGGGCGGAAGAAGCGCTCGGTGCCGCTGAACAGATCGTGGTGATGCTCGTGCCAGCCCACGCCACTGCCGTCGCGGAACGCCTCCGTGATCCGGTCCTCGTCCTTCGTCAGCGCGGTCGCGACCTGGAACGCGCCGGGCACAAACGCCGGGCTGCCCTCCTGCGCAAGCGCGAGCGACTGTTCCGGGGAGAGGAAGAACGCGTCGCGCTCCGGGTCGTAGCTGACATAGCCGCCGGCGGCCTGGTTGGAGAGCCATTCGCGCACGTAGCGCGCATCGGTCCGCGTGCGCCGAGCCAGTTCCTGCGCGCTCAGCGGCTCACCGTTGCCCATCGCGCGGTATAGCCCCAGCTTGTCGCCGATCACGACGAGCGCCGCGCTCATCGCCGCGCCGAGGTCTGTGACGAAGCGGCCCATGAACTGATCGAGTTTGGCCTGATCGATTGCCTGTGCGGTGGTTGACATCTTCGCGTGGCTCCTCTTGGTGTTGGCGGTCAGTGGCTTACTGTTCGTCCCAGACCTGGACGACGGTCTGGCCGGAGATCAGGCCGTCTGCGAGTTCGAGCACGGTCGCGCAGAGCACGCTCGTGCCGTCCGGGTAGCGGCACGACTGGGTGTACGCGGCGCCGGTGTCGTCCTTGACCTTGTGCTGGACGGAGTGGGTCATGTCGCGGCCGTAGGTGTCCTCGAGCCAAGTCTTGATCTCTCCGCGGTCGTGCAGCACACGCGGCGAGCCGGGCTGAGTGATCTTGTCCGCGATCGTGACGGTCGCGTCGGGGGCGTACATCGACAGCTGCGTCGATGCGTCTCGCTCTTGTGCGGCGCGGGCGAACCGTTCGAGATCGAATGTGGTCGTGGTGCTCATGGCGTCCTCCTTGTTCGATTTGCTTGCCATCTCGCGGACAGGCTCGCAGCGGGCCGTCTTGACGCCGTCAAACACGCGTCAAACAGGCTCTGGGTGCTGCGTCAAACCCGATCAGCTCGGCGGTAGGCCCTCCCTTTCTGCCGGGGCTATCGGAGCATTGGCCGGCGCCGATCGCGCGATTGACGCGCCCGGGGGAAGACGCACGGCCGGAGCGTGCGGTTGATTCCCCGGCTGGCGCGCTCAGCGCGCGATCAGCGCGGCGGCGGCAAGCTGGTGAAAGGTCGCCCACGCGGGGGTCGTGTAGCGGTTCCAGCCGGTGGTGGAGTCGAAGCGCAGACCGGTCTCGCGACCTATCCGGGTAAGCCAGTTGCGAACGGCAGCACGCGCTGGACGACGATCAGCTTCGCCTCAACGTCACGTGTAAAGCGCACGCGCCAATCACCGACGCGAACACGGAGCTCCGGGCTTCCGGTCAAGCGGCGAACGTCGAGCGCGGGATCTCTCGCCGCCACTCGATCGATCGCGCTGAGCACACGGTCCCGGATCGGTGGGTCGAGGGCGCGGAGGTTTCGTCGCGCCCGGGGCGTGAAGGTAACGCCCCAGTTCTCGTCGCTCACGCCGAGGGGTGCCCGAGGGCTAATGGGAGTTAGAAGACACTACCTTGCGGCTGGCGACACGAACCCGAGCACTGGGCCATGTAAGGGGCCTTTTACACGACTCCTCCCTTCAGCGTCCGTGACGCACGATTTCGCAGACTTGTGGTCGGAACCCCAACCTGCCATTTCTGCTCCAAACTAGGCCGGCCCCTGTGCGCATCGGCGCTAGGATCGCGCTTGCGATGGTCGATAACCCCCCTGTCGTCCCACTTCAGAGTCCGATGGAGCTCAAGGCCCAGATCGAGGCAGAGCGCTCAGGTGCGCCGTTTCTTCTTTATCGCGACGGATCGGGGCAGCAGCAGATCTTTCATCTGGCGGGGATACGGCGAGTGACCGTCGGGCGTGCGGCGAGTGACATCTTGCTCGACTGGGACACGGAGGTCTCGCGTTTGCACGCCGAGCTTGAGCGAATCGGCAATCACTGGACCGTTTCCGACGACGGCCTGTCACGCAACGGCACACACCTCAACGGCGAGCGGATCGTCGGCAGGCGACGCTTGCGGAATGGCGATGTCGTCCGCTTCGGACACACGGTCGCTAACTTTCGCGAGCCGCTGATCGCGCGCGTCGCGGAGACTGAGGCCGCCTCCGAAGCGCTCGATCGCGCCAGCGTGTCCGCGGCACAGCGACGTGTGCTGGTCGTGTTATGCCGGCCGTTCAAGGAGCCGAGCGGTTACGTGACCCCAGCGACTAACCAGCAGATTGCAGACGAGCTGTTCCTCAGCGTGGACGCCGTCAAGACGCATCTGCGCGCGCTGTTTGGGAAGTTCGGGATTGGGGGCCTGCCGCAGAACCAGAAGCGCGTCAGGCTAGTTGAGCTAGCGCTCAAGAGCGGCATCGTCACACCGCGGGACTTGTGACCACGCGATCGGCGGTCCCCCAGCGCTGCGATCGCGGTCGCCGCCGTGAGACCTCGCGTGGTCGGTTCTGCGGCACTCCGCCGGCACACTCGGAAGTCGCGCGGACAAGCGCGATGGCGTCGCATCGGACGTGGCGCGTCTGATGCGACGTCTGATCTTCATCAGCGTCAGTTGCCGTCCGAACCGCAGGTCAGCGTGATCACATGACCCGTGTGCGGCACGACTATCGTATCCCGGGATCGGCGTAGGTGACCGTACCGTCGTGATCCGCAATCGTGCAGCGCAGCTTGGGCTTAATCCCAACTTGGTTTACCGCCGACGCGATCGGCGCCGCGATCGAGCTCACGGACGGGGCGGAAGCGGCAACGCTCAGCGAACGGCTCGGCCGGATCGACTCGCCGGCAGAACCACCGAGATAACGAGAGGATCCTCGCGGTGCTCAGACTTGACATCGCTCGCTCGCTCCGTGATGGCAAGTGGTCGTGAGCCTCGGGCCCACGACCACTGATGCTGCTTGTCCGTTCTGATCATCTGGTCGATGGCTGTTCGCAGGGGCTGGGCTAAGGGGAAGCGGTCTTATCCGCCATGTAGCGGGCCGGGTGACTGTTCCCTCCGGGCCCAGTCACTCGATGATGAAGGGCCGGGACACGCGCATGCGGCTCGGCATCCCACTCGGATCCCGGCAAGAGCCACGCTTGAACTAACACTTTCTCTCCGCGGACAGGTGTTTTTCACGTGGATGTTCGCGCTGCTCTTGTGGCTCGACGTGCCGATCTCGAGACACCGGCGCTAGAAGGGTTGGCACGAACCACCCCTAGGAGGCTGGTGTGAATCGGCGTGTGGTGATCGGCGGACGCGCGGCTGAGCGCCGCTGGGCGGGGGTGGCTGGGGCCGGCGTCGGTGCGCGGGTGTGACGCTGGCGGGGTTCGGTGTGTTGTG
>JBKQKK010000218.1:0-13993 GCA_052147535.1 Solirubrobacteraceae bacterium
GATCGGGTTCACGCGATTGCGCTCGTCCAGTCGCTGCTCGATTCGGCGATCGCATCCGTGGTCGAGCAATAGCCCGGCGTCGGCGGGTCGGGTCGTTCCTTGGTTGCCATACGCATCGCCGGCCGACAGCCGGCCGCGACGATTACTCCAGCAGGACCGTGGTCCTCGTCTGAACCGGCGGCGGGTTCGCGATTGGGCGGCCTGGCCCCCCGTAGGTCTCAGATGCCGCTCAGCGCGGTGACTTCGCCGGCCGCGACGGCCTCGGTCAGCTGTCCGTAGTCGCGCTCGTTCTGGTCGGCGTATGCGGCCGAGAAGCGGGCGATCGCCTCGTCGAAGCGGGAGCCGGCACCGAGGTATGCGGCGATGGCGAGGCGATCGCCCGAGCGCGCGTGCGCGCGTGCCATTGACCATCCGCAGGCGCGCGTATATGCGTGCAGGCCCGACTCGTTCATCGTCGAGAGATCGATCGACGCCTTCCAATCCCACAACTGGCGGACGTAGAAGTCGTGCTCCTTCCCGTCGAGGCCGATGCTGCGCTGCCAGCCGAGGAATACGTCGATCGCCGCCTGCGAGAGCCGCTGGCCGCGGACGACGCGTTCACCGTGATTGGCGAACTCGCTCGCTCCTAGGTACGGCTCGAGCACCGATGCCTGCGCCTCCTTGACCTGCAGCACGAGCGGGTCCGTCCCTCCCCGGCCGGCGAGCAGGACGATCCAGGCACGCGTCCCGACACTGCCGACGCCGACGACCTTGCGGGCCATGTCGACGAACCGGTAGGTCGCGAACAGGTAGCGACGGTCCTCCTCGAGGCTCTCTGAGTACCGCTGTAGGGCCAGCCGGATGACGCCGGCGTCCGCGGGCGCGTCGGCTGGATCGACGAGCTCACGCAGCGGAACGAGCAGCGGCGGCACGCTGCGGAACCGCAGCTTCCCGTCGACTCGCTCGGTGAGCTTCTCGACCGCTCGCAGGCTGGTCTTGCGGCGCCCCTTCTGGAACGGTTTGGAGAACAGGATCCGCCGCTGCTTGCCCAACCGTCCGCCGAAGTGCTCCACGAGCTCGCTCGCGGTGAGGCGGTCATACCAGACATCGAGGTGGCTCTCGTTCGCGAAGCCTCGCATCCCCTCCCTGTACTCGCGCACGCACTCCCGCACGAGCCACCGCCGGCGATCCGCCGGCAGGCCGATGTCGCGGCCCGCGATCTCGACGCTCGCAGCCATGCGCTTCACATCCCACTCCCACGGGCCCGGGAGGGTCTCATCGAAGTCGTTGGGTCCGAACAGCATCCGGCGGTCCTGCGCGGCGAATCCGCCGAAGTTGGAGATGTGGGCATCACCGCATGCCTGCACAGTGATCCCGGAGCTCGGCGTCGATGCGAGATCGGCTGCCATCACTGCCGCCGCGCCACGGTAGAAGGTGAACGGGGAGACCAGCATCCGGCCGTAGCGGATCGGCACCAGCTCGGACACGCGCGTGGCCGCCTGAGCCGCCAGGACCGCGACCGGGTCGGGCCGCTCGCGGGCCGGTGACCACTCGCTGTGGGCTGTGCGCGGCACCGCGCCGCGGGCCTCGCGTCCACGCTCGGTGGACTCGCCCGATTGCAGCCGCGCGTGGGACGGCTCGCGCGTGGACGCGGTGCCCGTCACGGCGAGGGCACGACGCGGTTGAGCGCGTCGACGACGCCGAGGAGATCGCCACGGCGGTAGAAATCGACGGCGATAAGGTTGGGGAGCCGGTGGCGGATCCGCATGCAGGTTTCGGCGCGGATCAGCAGGGCGGAACGCGCGTTGACGATCGCCGCCAGCGACGGCCGCGGGACGGGTGTCGTGTCGACCCAGTTGTTGAGCAGCAACAGCGGTGCGGACGCCGGACCGCGGTTCGGGCGGCAGCTCGCTGCCAGCAGCGACGGATCGGTGAGCTCAGCCGAGCTTGTGAAGCGGAAGGGCGTCTCTTGCAGCGCGCTGCTGTACGCGAGGTGATACCAGGCAACGGCTCCCGCGTCGTTCTCGGCCATCACCACGAGTCGTTGCCCGGAATCGATCATCGCCCGCAGCGTCGGGAACGGCCCGAGCGGGCCGCGGTAGACGAGGTCGAGCAGTCCAGCGGTGGCAAACGCGTGCTCGATATCGGCCGGGGTGACGCCCTCATCCTGGTTGATTACGATAACGACCTCGCCGGGATTGGCGACAAGGAACCTCCGCAGATCCGCGAGCGCGGAGCTGAGCGGAACCGCCCCGATCTCGCAGAAGCCATGGCAGAGGAAGATCCCCGGCCGCCCCTCGCCGCTGGATCCGAGACGCTCGCGGATCCGCAGCGCGGCCTCGACTGCGGGCGCTCCGAGCTCGCGCACCGCGATCGCGGTCTTCGGCAGCCGCTGCAGGTCGGTGCGCACGCCACGAGGAAAGGCGGTGCCGTAGTAGGTGTCGATCAGCAGCCCGCGGACGCCGTCGTCGAGCTGGTCGGCGATCGTGCCATCCTGTTAGCCGAACAGGAAGTCCGGGATCGTCACCGACCCGTATGAGTTGTGCGTACCCGCGAACGCGACGTCGTTGAGCTGACGGTTGCACAAGGCGACGTATCCATTGCACGTCAACGGTGGCAGCGCCGGCGCTTCATCTCCACCGCCGGATGCGATCACGCCGACGGCGATGGTGAGACTGGCGAGCGCCGCCAGGGCGGGAGCGTGCTCGCGCACCCCGCTCAGCCGCCCAGATCCTGGGGCGTGTGACACCCCCTACGCCTGCACCGCTGGAGCGCGCAGCGAACCCACGGCGCGATCCGCGAATGGCCCCGCGCGCAGCACCGAAGCGACCCCCGCACGACAGTACGAGCGCCGCGATCGACAGCACGACGGCGGCGCAGACCAGCAACGCGGCCGGCAGACCGCGACGACGCGCGACGCGATCGTTATTCATCGGCATCCCATCTTCCCAGTCAGGGCGCAGCGACACGCTCACCGTAGTCCAAGAAGGATCGGATAACCGACCGGCGGCACGCGACCCGCACGGTCGCTCATCGTGCAAGCTTTGGTGGGCCTCGACGGCTGAACCGAACAGGGGAGCTGTCGCCCGAGCGCTTGCTCATCGCACGAGACGCACGGGCCAGCAAGCGCAGGACGGTCTCGCTCGACATCGAAATCGATTGTGACGTTCGGCGGCGGTTGGGTCCGAGCCAAACGGTGCCTTCGCGGCTCCGAGCGTCCTCGACCGCCGTCGGAAGGACGTCGGCGCGATGCGCCAGATTCAACGACGCACGTGAGCGGCGCGACGTCGTTGAATCGATCGAGGCGCGCACAGCGGGCGGTGTACGTGCTTTGGTGAAGCCCGAGTGAGGTGTTCGCGGCTCGCCGCCTGTGTCACTCGCAGAGCTTGGCTCTTGGGACTGGTGATTGAACCTCACGAACGAGGTGGCGTTGCGTGCGGCGCTGGGATTGGTTGGAGCTGTCTGAGGGCGCTCCTTAGACTGAGCGCGTGGGAATCGTGCTCGAGCTTCTGGGCGATGTCCGCTGGCGCGGGACGCCCGTTGTCGGGGAGCGCCCGCGTGCGCTGCTGGCGGCGCTTGCCGCGGGTAATGGACGGCCGGTCCGCAGCGAGGAGCTGATCGAGCTCGTCTGGGGCGATGACATCCCCGCGAACACAACGAAGAGCCTCCAGGTGCTCGTCTCGCGGACCCGCAGCGCGTGCGGGGAGCAGGCGATCGTCCGCGACGCGGCCGGCTACCGGCTCGGGGTGAGGCCCGTCGAGGTGGACAGCGTCCACCTCGGCGTGCTCGTCCGGGAAGCGCGGGCGGCGCTCGCGCTCGACGCCGCCGGCGCGGCAGCGCTCGCGCGGGAGGCGATCGCGCTCGCCGGCGGACTGCTCGATACGCCGGATGCGGATGCGGGGCCCCTGTCCGAGATTCGCCGTGCCGCCAGGGACGACGCGGGCGCGGCGACCGTGATCCTCGCGCGTGCGCTGAGCCGGACCGGCAAGCATGTCGAGGCACTGCAGCCGCTGATCGACGCGGCTAGTGAGCGGCCCGCCGACGAGGCCCTGCTGGCCGATCTGCTGCGCAGCGAGACGGCGATCCTGGGACCGGCGGCGGCACTGGAGCGCTACGAGGGCTACCGGCGCGAGCTGCGCGAGCGGCTCGGGACGAGCCCCGGTGAGCTGCTGCAACGCGTCCAGCGGGAGCTGCTCGCGCTCGACCAGCCGATCCGTGGCGGCCTGCGCTACGACACGACCTCGCTGCTTGGCCGCGACGCCGACCTGGAGCACCTGCGGGCGCTGCTCGCCACTTCACGCGTCGTCTCGATCGTCGGGCCGGGCGGGATCGGTAAGACCCGGCTGGCTCACGTGCTCGCCCGCGACGCGACGCTCCCGGTCGTTCACGTCGTCGAGCTCGCCGGCGTGAGCGCAACGGAGGATGTCGTCGGCGAGGTCGGATCGGCTCTCGGCGTCCGGGACTCGCTCGGTGCGCGGCGCGCTCTGACGCCAGAGCAGCGCGTCGACACGTGATCACCGACAGCGGCGCGAACACGGCGATCACCGCGGCGCACGCCAGCAGCGTCCAGCCCACCTCGGCGGTGACCCCGCCTTGGTTGGTCAGCGCTCGGCCCGCCGAGACAAGGTGCGAGACTGGGTTGATTGTGACGAACTCCTGGAGCCAGCCTGGCAGCGTATTGACGGGGACGAACGCATTGGACAGGAACGTCAGCGGGAACAGGACGAGCATCGAGATGCCCTGGACCCCCTGGGCGCTGCGCGCGATCGTCCCGAACCAGGCGAAGATCCACGCCAGCGACCACCCGGCGAAGATCGCCAGCAGGATCGCGCCGGCGACGCCGAGTACCCCGCCTCCAGGGCGGTAGCCGAGCGCGATCCCGGTCGCGAATGTCAGGGTCGAGGCGATCAGGTAGCGCACCAGGTCGGCGAGCATCGGTCCGGCGAGCGGCGCGATCCGCGCGATCGGCAGCGACTTGAAGCGATCGAACACGCCCTTGTCGAGGTCCTCGCGCAGCTGCACGCCAGTGGCCATGCACGAGGTCAACACCGTCTGCGCGACGATCCCCGGAATGAGCAGCGGCAGGTACTTCGAGACGCTGCCGGAGATCGCGCCGCCGAAGATGTAGGCGAACATCGCCGTGAACAGCAGCGGCTGGATCGTGACGTCGAAGAACTGCTCGGGGTTACGGCGCATCTTCTTGAGCGCCCGCCACGCCATCGATAGCGTCTGGCTGACGGTCTCACGCGGGCTCGGGCGCGGTCGCGTCCGGGCGACCGCCTCGGCCGGGTCGACGGGGGCGCGGGAGACCCGGCCCGCAGGCCGGGTCTGATCGAATGTCGTCGTGCTCATCGGACCTCCAGTACGAGTTCGTCGTCGGCGCTGCCGGCCGGGTCTCGTTGACCCGTGTCGTGGCCGGTGATCGCCAGGAACACCTCGTTGAGCGTCGGGCGCATGACGCTCAGCGAGGCGACGCCGATGCCCGCCTGACGCAGCGCGATCAGCACGTCGGCGGCGCGGTCGGCCTCCTCGAGCGGGACGTGCAACCGGCCTGACTCGGGGGTCACGACCGTGCCCTCGCTGACGACCCGTTGCACCACCTGGCGAGCGAGGTCGACGTCGCCGCCGGGCGCGAGCTCCAGCGCCAGCGTGGAGTTGCCGACCGACGCCTTCAGCTCGTCCGGGGTGCCCTCGGCGACCTTGCGTCCGCGGTCGATCACCGCGAGACGATCGGCGAGCTGGTCGGCCTCATCCAGGTACTGAGTCGTCAACAGCAGCGTGCACCCGTCGGCGACCAGGCCGCGGATCGTGTCCCACATCTGGCCGCGAGTGCGCGGGTCAAGACCGGTCGTTGGCTCGTCGAGGAAGATCAGCGGCGGGCGCGTGATCAGGCTCGCAGCGAGATCAAGGCGCCGGCGCATCCCCCCGGAAAACTGCGAGATCGGCTGGTCGGCGGCCGCCTGCAGACCGAACTGCTCGAGCAGATCGAGCGCGATCGCGCGCGCCCGGGCGGAGCTGATCCCCTGTAGACGGCCGAACAACCACAAGTTCTCGGTCGCGGTGAGGTTCTCGTCGACCGACGCGTACTGACCGGTCACGCCGACCAACTGGCGCACCCGGTGCGGCTGGTGGGCGACGTCGACGCCGAACACGCACGCCCAGCCCGCGTCGATCCGCAACAGCGTCGCGAGCATTTTCAACATCGTCGTCTTGCCGGCGCCGTTCGGGCCCAGGACGCCGAAGATCTCCCCTTGTGGAATCTGGAGGTCGATCCCGTCGACGGCGCGAAACTCGCCGAAGGATTTCACGAGACCTTTGGCCTCCACTGCCCACTGCGATGTCACTGCCTCACTCCTTCATATGCGTAGCTCACTTCCACAACGTAGGTGGCTCGGGTTTCATGGCGGCTACACCGCGGTTTCGGCGATGTGCACTCCGCTCACTTCCGATCTCGGATCGCCGACCAAGCAGATGCACGTGCAAAGCCCGCTCTGCGCGTCTGCGCCGGCTGGAGACGCGCAGGTGGCGATGAGCGCCTCTTTCGGGGCAACCGGAGCCTGCCCTTGTTTGATGCCCGCGCGGGTAGCTGGCGATGCCGCGATCTCTTCCGCGGCCGGCGGGAGCAGGCAGCGGCTCGGCGCCGTCATCTAGCTGCTGCTGCTCGTCCGTTTCGCTCGTTTGTGGATCGGTGCTCGGGGTGCTCCTCGTCCTGCGATTGAGGCCAACCAGGTCCTGGTGTTCCGGCCTGCTCCGCCGGACGGTCCGGACTAGCGAGTCTGCGCCGCGCTGTTGTTCGCCCTATGGCAAGCGGACGTCTCGACGTCGGGGGCGCCAGCCCGGTCGGCGGCGGCGGCTCGCGTGCCGACGCCGAGCTTTGCGTAGATGTTGTCGAGGTGCTTCTTGACGGTGCCGGGGCTGACAACGAGCGCCTCGGCGACGGCTTGGTTGGTGGCGCCAGCGGCAACGATGTCGAGCACTTCACGCTCGCGGTCGGTCAGCGTTGCGCGAGCCACGGCACGTCTTGCTGCGACCTCGCCGGCTTGTAGGTGTGGGCGCAGGAGCTCGGCTAGCAGCAGCTCATCTTCGGAGAAGTCTCGACGGGTACGGTTTAGCCAGACTCCGACTAGGTGGCAGAGCGGGCCCTCGAACCCGAGTGTCAGCTGGTGGGCGATCGCGGCGGGGCGGAAGAACTCGGCGTAGAGCGGCCCGCGCCGGAAGCGGCGCATGCTGGTCGCGTCCGAGAGGCGGTGCGCGCCGGCATCGCCCGTGGCATGAAGTTGGATCAGCGGGTGCTGGGCGATGTGGCGCAGGAACGCCTCGACGATCGCTGGGGCGACCGGGTCGCGCGGCTCACATAGCGGAGCCATCGTGCACCAGACCGCCGGTCTCCCGACCCGGTCCACTCCGGGACCGAGCCGAAAATCGTTGAAGTTCACGAGGTCGCAGGGAAGGGCGTTGACGAGCGCGGTGAGCAGCGCCGCATGGTAAGTCTCGACCGAGCCGGCGGAGCCGGCATCGGCGGCCAGCTCAAGGATCGCTCTGACTGCCCGCGTGTTCATGACCCCGTGCCGCTAAAGATACGCCGGTCGGCGTATGGAGTGTGAGACACACCTCTGGTGTGCTGTCCTCGTCGATGCTACGCATGGTGTCGCCACCGAACTGCTCCTTGCCTCGTGAGCCGCGCTCCCGGGCCCGCGGGCCCGCGGGCCCAGCTCATGGTCCACGCGGCGCGTTGCATACCGGCGCGGCGACCGCGCTGCCCAGGACGATGAGACGATCCCGCGCGCGTTCCAGGGCGGGCACGGCGTCGGCTCGCACGAGCACCACCACGAGCTGTTCACCGGCGTCGAGCGGTTCTGTCGGCCCGGGTATGCGGCGAACCTGATCAGCTCGTGGATCCTGTCCCTCGATGGAGTGCAGGCTGTCCTTCACGCGCATAAAACCAAATGCACGACACGCAGTTTCACGCTCGCGTCACAGCTGTTTCACGGCTGCTTCGCGCCGGGCTGAGAGCGTGCGATTGATCGCCAACAACATAGCTGGGAGGTCTTTGATGGATGTCTGCGAACACCGCCACGCACGAGCGCGGATTGCTGTTATCCCGGACGCGATCGGCTCGACGACGACGATGCTGAGGTTGGGGCTGGGAGTGCTGGCAGCATGTGCGGTGATGGCGGGCGTGGTGCTGGGGGATTGGTCGGGGTCTTTGACGGCAGCGCACGCCCCGGCGGCGCGCACGCGGCTCGCCTCGTTGTCGCTCGGTCCCCGCCTGAACGCCTGACGGTCTCGCGCGAATTGGGGGCCGATCAGCCGCAGTTCTGGGTTGGCCGGGGCGTGCGCGAACTGCGCGCCGTTGACTCTGGCCAGCGGCTTGGCATGCGGTTCACGCGCGCGGGTGTTCTGGTGCGCGCCGCGGGAGGTGCCGTCGCGCTGGGGCTGGTAGCGGTGGGACGCGGCGATGCGCTCGGCACGGTTTCGCGGGTGGCGCCGGTGGGTGCACGCAACCGCGTCTGGTACACGCGGCCCGGCGTGGTGGAGTGGTATGCGAATGGGCCGCTCGGGCTCGAGCAGGGGTTCACGCTGTCGGATCGTCCGGCAGGCCGGGCGGTCGCGCCGGTGACCTTGATGGTGGGCATGGCAGGGCGTCTGCGTCCGCGGCTTGAGGCGGCCGGGCGTGAGCTGGTGCTCGTCGGAGCGGGTGGTCATGCGGTCCTGCGCTATGGCGGTCTGGTCGTGACCGATGCGCGCGGGCGGATGCTGCGCTCATGGCTCGCGTTGTCCGGGCGGCGGGTGCTGTTGCGGGTCGATGATGCGGGTGCGAGCTATCCCCTGAGGGTCGATCCGTACGTCCAGGCGGCGAAGCTGACCGCCTCAAACGGCGCCCCGCTCGACGATCTCGGCGACTCGGTCGCCGCCTTTGGCTCGACGGTCGTCGTCGGCGCGCCGGAAGCCAACCGCGGCGATGGTGCGGTGTACGTCTTCACCGAGCCGGCCGGCGGATGGGCCAACGCGACCCAGAGCGCGGAACTGACTGCCTCAGACGGCGTGGGGAGCCTGGGCGGATCGGTCGCGATCTGGGAAGGCTGTCAGCGCCTGTCGAGGACATGCCCGGCCCGCGCCGAAGGCGCGATCGTCGCCGGTGCCGTGAATACGACTATCGGCAACAACAACGCCCAGGGCGCGGTGTACGTGTTCTCAGAGCCCGCCAACGGGGTGTGGCAAAACGCGACCCAGACGGCGACGCTGACCGCCTCGAACGGGGCCGCTGACGACCTGCTCGGCAGCTCGGTCGTGGTTTCGGGCGGCACGATCGCCGCCGGCGCCGACGGGGCGGCCGAAGGCGCCAACGCCTCCAACAGCACTGATACCGGCGCGCAGGGAGCGGTATACGTGTTCACCGAGCCCACCACCGGGTGGCAAAACGCGACTCAGACCGCGGAGCTGATCGCCTCCAACGGCCTCTCCGGCGACAAGCTCGGTACGTCGGTCGCGCTGTCGGGAGACACGATCGCCGCCGGCGCCGCCAACGCGACAGTCGGAGGCAACTCCGGGCAAGGAGCCGTGTACGTGTTCACCGAGCCGGCCAGCGGGTGGCACAACGCCATCCAGACCGCGGAGCTGACCGCATCGACGGCGCCCAGCCCGACAAACGCGGGCAGCGCAGGCCTCGGCAGCTCGGTCGCGCTGTCGGGCTCGACGATCGTCGCCGGCGCCCGCTTCGCGGGCCACCTGGGCGGGGATTGCGAGGGTGGCGAACAAGACGGCCCGGGCGCGGTGTACGTGTTCACCGAGCCGGCCAGCGGGTGGCAGAACAGCACCCAGACCGCAGGGCTGACCGCCTCGGACGGCGCCATCTGCGATCAGCTGGGACGCTCGGTCGCCGTGTCGGGCTCGACAATCGTTGCCGGCGCGCCGGGCGCGTTCATCGCAAACCCGGCCCGTCCTGGCGGCGGCAACACTAACCAGGGCGCGGTATACGTGTTCTCAGAGCCGGCCAGCGGATGGACGAACGGCACCCAAACCGCGAAGCTGACCGCCTCGGACGGCCTCCCGAGCGACGATCTCGGCATCTCGGTGGCTCGGTGGCGATGTCCGGGACGACGGTGTTCGCCGGCGCTCCGGGCGTGACGAACGGCAGCGACCAAGGCGCCGCGTACGTCTTCACGGCGGGCACGGCGGCGTTTGACCAGACCGGCACGCTGCTTAACGGCGGCCGCGCCGTCAGCGCAAGCGGTCCGCTCGGTAGCTGCCCGCGCGGCGATCAGATCCTGCTGTCGATCAAGATCAGCCAGGGCCGGACCGTCGCCAACGGCAAGTGGTCCAAGCCACACGCGTGCACCGGTCAGGATCAGCGCTGGGCAATCACCGCGCATACCACCGGTGGCCGGCGACTCGATCCCGGTCACGCAACCGGCCAGGGCACACTCGTGATCAAGCAAGGCGATCTCACGATCACCACGTTCCGCTGGCACCGGACCATCACGCTGCGACGCAATATGCCAGCGTAGTTCGACGCCGGCCAGCACACTCCTTCAAAGAGCTACCAGAGCACTATTAACACGACGTCGGCAAAGCGGATCTGACCGTCCGCGGTCCCGCCGTTGTTGGAGCAGACGACGTCAACCGCGGCCGCGGGCCCAACGCCGCCAAGCTGGCCATAGGTCACGTCGTAAGCGGCCGCGACGCGAACCAGGTCGGGGTCTGAACCGAAGCTGTCGACGGCTCCGAAGCCAGTGTGCGAGATCTGCGCGATGTGGTCGTGCAAACGGATCGGACTGCTTGCCTTGCAAGCCGCCCCGGGTAGGGTCTCGTTCGGCCAGCCCACCGCTTGGAGCGGCAGCGTGGTCTGCGCTGAGGCGACCGCGGCGGTGCCGACGAGAGCAGCCAACGCTGCGGCGTTGGCAAGGCTACCGATCCAATTCGCATGTCTAGTAGTCACAACTCGATTAAGCATGGTTTGGGACGGCTCCTCTGTTTCGGCGTTCGCCCGATCGGCAAAGCTCGCCAGGGAGAGCGCGACGACCCGGTCGCCGGATGCCAGGTCTGACCTGACGATCGCGGCGGCGATTGCCCAGCCACCGACCCAAACGCCCGCGACACACGCCTACCCGGAGACGCCGAGCATCGGGATCCGGCGACAGCTCGATCTGGCGGGCCGGCGCCGGATCCGAAACGTCCGACGTTTTCGCTGCGGATCAGTTCGGGACCGCGAAGTAGTAGAAGCCCTTGCTGAGGAGCTTGAGCGCGAAAGTCTCCGAGCGACGCCACCCGGCCGGGACCGCGCCGGTGAAAGACACGTTCATCTTCGTGAAGACGAGCGAGGAGCGGTAGTGCCCGCCATCCAGCGTCGTCACGAAGCTCAGCGTCTCTGGCGCGGAGAAGTTGAGCTTCGCCGGGTAGCCCTTGTATGTCGCGCTCTCGCCGCTCGGGCTCAGATGCGACACCCACACGTCGCCGCTACCGGTTGCGCCACTCGCTGTCCAGCTGTTCCAGGAGATCTTGCTGTCGGGACCACTGGTGCTGCTGCCGCGGGTGCCGTTGAGGGAACCTGCGCCGTTTGGCACGTCCGTGGTCCAGGCCAGCGACGGCGGACGCACCGCCAGATCGTTGGGCCGCATGCCCCAGAAGTCGATCGCCTTGGGAAGCGTCGCGGCCGACGCCCAGGGCGCCAGCGCCAGTCCGACGGTCCCCGCTGCCAGCGCCCCGCCGAGAAGATTCCCGATCCTGCTAAACATGAACTTCCTCCGGTCTGTGGATTGAGTGCCGGACACCTCACCACGGACGACACGGGAACGCAACCCCGACGTGCTCCGGGGGTAAAGCTGACCTGACCGTTTCCGAGCGATGGCAGCCATGCCAAGGACCCTCGAAACGACGAGCCGACGCTGACGGCCAGCCCTGCGTTTGAGCAGTTGAGTCGACGCGACGACTGTCGTCGGCCTGCGCCTCGACGGTTTGCCACCTGCCGACATCGAGCGGGTCCGGAGACCTTGTGCCGCAGGTGTGCCCGCCGAGGCGAGTTCAAGGACCGCGTCGAATGCGCTCCGGGGTCAATTCTCAACCGGCCTTGACACTCAACGCGGCTGCAACACGGCCGAAGAGATACGCCTCCAGATCGCGCGTGGCCGGTCTCGGTGCATATGCAGACGCAGAATCCTGCGCGTTCGCGAGTCCACCGCGCTCAGCGAGTAGCAGGCTCCGCCCGTGTCGGCGGACGCCTCATTCACGATCGTCCGATCGGCGCCGGAGACGTCCCGCTCGGCGCTGTGCGCCGGAGCCGTCCGTTCTAATCCGGGCGGCAGGTGAGCCCGCGCGGCCGGGTCGACGCGGCATCGCCGAGTTCGAGCGCGCGCTCGACGACGTCCCGGTCGCGCCGAGGTCGTCGGATTGCGCCATTTGCAACGACGTCGAATTCCGTCTTGTGAGGTCGCCGACTGCGACTTTCTTCTTCGGCCGAGAGCGGATCGTGGCCGACCTGATCGCACGCGCCACCGAATCGAGCCTGATCGGGATCATCGGACCATCGGGGATCGGCAAGTCATCGCTCCTGCGCGTCGGGCTGCTGGCCGCGCTCGGCCGCGGCGCGCTGCCTGGCAGCGCCCGCTGGCGGCAGGTGCTGCTCCGTCCCGGCGAGCACCCGAGCTCGGAGCTGGCGCGCGGGCTCGGAGGCACGGCGCTCGGCGGGGCGCTCGACTCGCTCGAGCCGGGTGGGCGCCTGGTGATCGCGATCGACCAGCTCGAGGAGCTGTTCACGGTTTGCGCGACTAATGCCGAGCGGCGCGACCTGATCGCCGAGGTCGTCGGCGCCGCCGCCGACGTGGGGCGGCGCGCGCTGGTGGTGGTGTCGCTGCGCCGCGACTTCTACGGGCGATTCGCGTCGTACCGCGAGTTCGCGCGGTTGCTGACCAATAGCCACGTGCTGGTAGGGCCGATGGACCGAGCCGAGCTGGCAAGTGCGATCGAGAGGCCCGCGGAGCTGGCCGGGCTCGAAGTCGACGAGGGTCTCGCGACGAGCTTGTGTCGGACGTGGCGGACGAGGTGGGCGCGCTGCCATTGCTGTCGGCAGCGCTCCTGGAGCTGTGGCGTGGCAGCGGCGGCAAGGCGCTGCGGCTCGACGGCTACAGGTCCAGCGGCGGGATCAAGGCGGCGGTGGCCCGGCTGGCCGAGGATGCCTACGCCCGGCTCGACGAGCCCGGGCGCGCCACCGCCCGTGCGCTCATGCTGCGCCTGGTGGCCGATGAGGAGGGCTTGCCGGCGCGCCGGCGCGCGCCGCTTGCCGAGCTCGAGTGGGCCGCCGGCCATCGCGATCAGCTGAACGAGGTCGAGCGGGAGTTCATCGAGGCTGCCCGCCACGACCGCGACCGTGAGCTCGAGCAGCGCCGGAAGCTCCGCGGACTGCTGACCGCGGTGGGCCTGCTGCTCGCGGTCGCCACAGCAGCGGCGGTGTTCGCGTACGCCAAGCAGCGGAGCGCGAGCCGCGAGGCCGTCCTGGCCAGGGCGGCCGCCCGCTCGTCGACGGCACGCCGGCTCGGCGCCGAGGCGCTGCGGTCGGTCGGGTCGATCGCGGTGCAGGCGCTGCGGCTGATCGACCGCGGCTCCGAGCTGCTCGTCGTCGGCACCAGCAGCCTCACGTTCGTCGACGCAAGCTCGCTCAGGGTCATCCGCCGGCTGCCGATCGCGCCCGCTCCGCCGGCGCCGACCACCGCCGCGGCGAGCCCCGACGGCAAACAGGTCGCGATCGGAACCCGGTCGGGCGCGGTCTAGTTCGTCGACACCGCCACCGGCGCCGCCCGGCGAGGCGCGGTGAGCCCGGCTGGGAGCGTCGTCAGCGCCGTCTACTCGCCGCCACGCGCGGCTCGGGCAGGCCGTGCCCTGCTGCACGACCGGACAGCCCCAAGCGCCACCGGCCGCGCTGTCGCCCGACGGGACGCGGATCGCCCTGCGAACCGGGCCGTCGCGGGTCGGGCTCTTCTCAGCCACGACGGACGTCGAACTGGCGTCGCTGATGGTCTCC
>JBKQKK010000219.1:0-8739 GCA_052147535.1 Solirubrobacteraceae bacterium
CCGCAGCCAACGCCCCCTTCACTTCAAACCGACACGGGCCATCCCGCCTCGGCACTCAAACCCCAGCAATACCGGGCCTTCCGGGCCCTCGATACCCATCTACCACGGTCTTACGCTTGGTTTAGGACTAGACGCACGGCCTGATCGAGGTCGTCTGAGTGACGGCGGCAAAATGGTCAACAATTCGGCCACTAACGCTGGTTAGACGACGCTACTTTGCCCCTGGTGACACGGACCCGAGCACTGGGCCCCATAGGCCAGATGGCAAGCGTTGAAGCCTGGAACGGACGCAAGCGCTCGTCGGTCTGTCAACCGATCCAGACGGACAACTGGCGTCTCGACGACTTCGCCGGCTGTCGTCTGCACTCGGGCAACCTTCTGCCTCCGTCGCCGGCCGGCGTCTGTGGCGCCAGCAGCGCGCCCAGGACGACAACGATCGCAGCCCGCACCCCACGGGTTCGTCCCCGGGCCGTTACCTGTTCGATAGCCAATTCTGATGAGCGCCGAAGGGCGCGGCGCACCGAACCCTGGCAATCGCGCGAACGGCAGGCCGCAACCGGCCGCTCGCGGGACTTACTTCTTCTTTCGCACCCCTCACCCTTCGATGCCCAGAATGAACGGCGTCGGCGTGCCCAAACTCAGCGGCGCTCAACAGCGGCATCGCTCGCAGCCAGCCGACGTCCTCCAAGCAACGACTCGAGAGAAGTATCGGCGTCTGACCTGTTACCCGCCCCGATGCCGATGCAGCGTCAAACGGCCCAGCTTTCGGCGCTTGCGCATAGGGTCGCGCCGCGACCCTGCGCCCCCGACGACATGTCAACCACGTCGATCATCAGCAGTTCCGGGCCCGCGGTGGGTGCCGCTCGACATACACGTAGTTTTAGGAACCGGGCTCTGCCTGCGGGAAGCAGCAGCCGCGTGCGCTCCCGACACGTTTGCCCGAGCGGCCACCACGCCCGACCGCGCCACCCCGCCCCCCAACTCGGCCGTACTCGCGCGGCGCGCATGGGAAGCCCGGAAAGCCGATCGGGGTGAAAGCCCGAAAGGTCGGTGTTGCGCTCACCGCGTAGTCACGATAGCCGGAACAGGCGCTCCTCCTCGCGCGGGCGGCCGGCGCGGGCGCCGCGCGAGCGCGCGGCGGCACCGTGCGTGCGTGCGTGCGAGCAGCACGCTCTACTGGACTGTGAGGTCGAACTGCTGTGTGACCGCCTTCGAGCTGTTCGTCGCGGTGATCGTGATCGGGTAGCTGCCGGTGGTCCCGGCTTTGGGTGTGCCGCTGAACGTGCCGGTTGCCGCGGTGAAGCTCACGCCCTTAGGTAGGTAGGGCGCCAGTCTTCGTGATCCTCGGCGCCGGATAAGCCCGTGGCGCGGTGACCTTGAAGGAGAACGGGCGCCGATGCTCGCTGTGGCCGTCGCAGCGCTGGTGACCGTTGGCGCCTCGTCGATCTTGAGCGTGAAGGACTGGGTCGCTGTACCGAGCGCGTTGGTTGCGGTAATCGTGATCGTGTGGGCGCCGCCGCTGCCGACGGCCGGAACGCCCGCGATCTTCGCCGTGCCGTTCCCGTTGTCGGTAAAGCTCACTCCACTGGGCAACGTGCCGGACTCCACCAGCATCGGGGTCGTGTACCCCTTCGCCGTGATCGTCAGGCTCAAGGTCGAGCCGACGTGACCGGTCGTCGTCGGGATCGTCTTGATCACGGGCGCCTTGGTCACCGTCAGCGTGAACGCCTGGGTGGCCGTGCCCGCCGAGCTCTTGGCCGTGATCGTCAGCGTGTACACGCCTCGGAGGTCCACCCTGACGGTCCGCAGATCGCATCAGTTGCGGAACTCTGGCAAGACTGATCGCAGCCGAATAGCGAAAGGCTGTTGGCCGGCGAACCGGGTGAGGTACACCGTGCTGTACTGAGACGGGGCGACACCCCCGTGTCTAGCGTTTGATCGTGAGTTCCTTGGTTGTGCTGGTCGGGGTCCCGCCGGCAGGCGTGAACGTCGCGCTCGCGGTGATCTTCAGGGTCTTTGAGGCCTTGAGCAGCTTGCGGCCCTTGCCTTTTAGCGTGATCTTGACCGTGGTCTTGCGGGCCTGGTGGAACACGACGCTGACTGAGGCGATCAGCGTCTGCTTGCCGTTCACGGTCGCGTACCAGTCGAGCACGAGCTTGCCCGCGGCGGGCGCTGTGAACGAGAACGGGCAGCCGCCAGCGTTTACGATCGCGGCGATCTTCGCGGCCTTTCCTGACGGAGTGAGCACGTTCGATAGGGCCGCCGTGATTTGCGCCGTGGTCGGTCCGGACGCGGCGATCGGACCGACCTCGCTGGAGGTGGCTTGGGCGCTCCCCGCGGTGTTCGTCGCGGTCACGACGACTTCGAGCTTCGCGCCCACGTCAGCAGCGATGACCAGGTACGAGCTGGAGGTCGCGCCGCCGATATCCGAGCACGACCCCGTGCACAGCTGCCACTGGTAGCTGTAGGAGATCGGTGCCGTCCCGGACCAGGCGCCGGTCGAGCTCGTCAGGTTCTGACCGACCGTTGTGGTCCCTGAGATGATCGGCGGGGAGGTGTTTGACGGCTTCGACGCTGGCGCCGACGGGATGTACGTGAACACCCCGCCATCTTCGCCAAACGCTAGACACACCTGTGTGTCCGGGCAAGCCACGAGCCCGAAGTGTCCTTCGAAAGAGCCATCCGGTTGGGAAATCGACCAAGTCGAGCCATTCCAGTTCGCGAGGGATGCGTTTTCGCCGGCGGCGCAGAACGACGGCGTCGCACAGGAGAGACCTTCCACGTCCGGCGCGTCGTCTGCCAATGGAATGGTGGCCGAATCCGTCCAGGCGGCACCGTTGAAAGTCCACTCGTTGCCGTTCTCCGTGACGGCGGCACAGTAGGTGCTGGACAGACAGTCGACACTGGTGAAGCCGGCGAAGCTAGCGATCGACTCGGCCTGAGGGACGAGTTCCTGAGCGGTTGACCAGGAGGTGCCGTCGTACGTCAATGCGCTGCCGTTGTAGCCCAGCGCGACGCAAAACGTCGAGGACGCGCAGGAGACGATCAGGCCGGCCACTACTCCGTTCGGGGTCGTCTCGATCGCTTGAGGTGCGCTCCACGAGGTGCCGTTGTAGGTCATCTCGTTGTATGCGTTGTCAACGGCCACGCAAAATGTCGGCGAGGTGCAGGACACCGATGTCACGCCCAAAAGATCGTGATACGGGGGGGTTTCCACTGTGGTTGGGCTACTCCAGGTCGAGCCGTTGTAGGTAAAGGCTTCCTGAGGGTCGCCGTCGTAACCTCCGATCGCGACGCAGAACGACGCCGAGGCGCACGATGCGCGCATCAGCGGGATCGTCGTGATCTGGGTTGGCGTCCAGTTTGTGCCGTCGTAGGTGAGCACGCGGCCACCCATGTCGGTCGCGATGCAGAACGTCTGTGTCGGACAGGACAAAGCAAACAGCACACCTCCGATCGTGACGGGATCCGACCAAGCTGTGCCGTCGTATTCGGTAGCATATACGTCGCTGGAAAGGCTTGGGCTGACCGCCCAGCAGACAGTCGCGGATGCGCACGAAACCGCGCCGAGATTGGCGTCGCCACCATTGCTGCAGGTCGTGGTATTGGTCGTCGTCGAGCAGCTCGACGACCAACTTCCGCTGCTAAAGGAAGCAACCCAGCTCCCGGTCGCTAGGCAGGAGTTGGCCGAGGCACACGAGATTGCATCGAAGTCAGCCGGTTCGTATGCGTTCGGCGCTGCAGCGATGCTTTGTGCCGTTGACCAGCCGGATCCGTTGTAGGTCAGCTCGTTGCCTGCACCGTCAACCGCGGCACAGAAGGATGCAGTTGGGCACGACAGCATCAGCTCGGTACTGTCGAGAGACTGAGCCGTCGACCAAGATGTACCGTTGAACATCGCGACATCGCCCCCCCAGCTTGCTGCGGCGCAGAAGTTGCTTGTGGCACATGACACCGAGTTCACATCCTTGCTGAACGGAGAGGTGGACGGTGTCCAGCTCGTGCCGTTGAAGGTGAAGAGCGTACCGCCAGGTCCGCCAGCGACGCAGAACGTCGCCGAGGTGCAGGACACGGATTCGACGTTAAGCTCGGAACTAGTTATCAGCCCGGGGGTGCTCCACGAGCGCCCGTTGAACGTAACGAAATCGGCGCCCGCGAAGTCAGGGGCGAATCCGGCCGCCAAGCAAAATGTCGTCGTGGGACACGACACGGTATCGAGGTTAATGCCGGGCGATACCGTCATCGTAGACCCCCAGGAGCCGTTCCTGTAAGCGACGGCGGCCCCGTGTCCGACCGCTACGCAATAGGTTTCGGTCGGACACGAGACGCCGTCCGCGTAGGGCATCGAGATTTGCGTTGCAAATGACCAAGTTCCGGCAAGCGCCGAAGCGGAGGACAACCCTGCTACGAGCGAGAGCGTAACTACGAGTAATGCGACCAAGCGCGCGGCGAGCACGCAGCGCACACGGTGTTCGTTGGTTGTCGTAACACCACCACAGGCGAGCACGTCGCAGTGCTGGCGCCTACCGACCATCGCGTACCCGCGTCGAACCGAATCCTGGCCCCGAGAGGCAACCTGCCGTAGGTGCGCAAAAGCGCTTCATTTTCGTTCCCTTCGTTCGTGTTCGACCTTGCGGTCGCCGTCCGCGCCTCGGCGTGTCCGCCCTGCCGGGTGTGCGCAGCACGCGCCTATGTTCTGACTCGATCCAACTCTCTTCAGTCGCTACCCACCCGCACCATTGACGCCATCTCCTGACCCATCCCAGGTGAACGTCTGTACCGATGCAGACGGAATCTCCTTCGCGACAAACGACTCGGCGTTCCAGGTCACCGTCACGGACTGAGGTTCGTCCGATGCGTTGAGGACCACCAGCACGATCCTTCCGTCACGATCCTTGAAGGCGACGCTCATCACGCACGCGTCGAGTGTGAAGGTCGGCGTTCCAGCTGTGTTGGCGCAGTGACCGGTTTGCTGCGTTGAGACGATCCTGTACGCATCAGGCACTACGAAGTCACTCAAATCCGCCAGCGTCCAGTAGCCGGCTTCCAGGGTCGAATGTCCATAACTGTCTTCCATCACTGGCAGACAATGACTTGCGTCGAGAGGGCCGCAGCCTGCTTTTGCCGTCGGGCCGTTCATCGTCGGCCCGTAGTTGCTGTCCTCAACGAGATTCCAGAGCATGACCGTCTTCGAACCATCCTGAACAGCCTGCATCGCCTCCTGTGCCGTGTTGTTCACCAAGGCATACCTGAAGGAGGCGGGATACGGGTCGGAGGTGGTTCCATAGCCTCCTCCCGGGCTGCACTCGGTCTCGTAAATTGCAGGCTCCGGGTTCTCGGTGTTCTCCGGCCCAAGGTGGAATTGCATCGTCGGATTGCCGCCATAGCAGTGGAACGCGATCCCTGCAAAGTCGGTCGCGCTGGAGGATTTGAGTAGCCCCTGCGCATAGGTGAAGTCGTTCCAGTTGTGATCGAGCCCAAGAATCTCCGTTCCAGGCGACACTCGTGCGAGATCCTTGTATAGGTACCCGGACACCGTCGCTTCCTGCTTGACCGTCAACTCCATGCTCGGGTAGTAGGAAGCGTTCAGCGGTTCGTTCTGTACGGTGATAGCCGAGATTGGTATCCCTTGGGCCGCGTAGGCCTCGACGAACCTCGTCAGATACGTGGCATAGCTGGCCTCGTCGCCTGGGCGCAGCGTGCCGCCATCAAGCGTTGCATGAGCGAGAGGGTTGCAGACCGGGTCTCCATTGACCTGCAATTCTTCGCCGAACGCGGACACGGGCATGCACTTCATCGATACGGGAGCGGTCCATGGGCTGGCGAGGATCTTAATCTGCTGATTGATCTTGAGCGCAGCTTGAAGCGTCGGGATCACGTACTCCTGCTCATAGATGCCGAGTTGGTCCAGTTGCGGCTGACCGATCATCGAGGCCGGCGTGCGGAAGGGCATGGCCTGCTCGTTGTTGGAATAGTCAAGCGCCGGGTTGTCCGCGAAGTCGAATGGCTCGTAGTCGCTCGGCCCAATCGAGATGCGAACGTAGTCCAAACCAATACGGAGCCCCTGGGCGGGACTGAACAGCTGGCTGAGCTCCGACTGCGATGGCTCGTCTGGCAGGATTGGGGTACCGGCTGGGTTTCGCCTTGAGTCCAGGTTGAACGCTGACGAGTCAGTCAGCGTCGCACCAAACCCCGTCATCTTCTGACGCGTCTGGGAGCTGTCCACGACGATGCTGTAGCCCACGTGAGGACCGTCGGTACTGAACTCGGTGCCGGTAATCGGGGTGATCAACTTCGGGTTCGTTCCGGTGCCATTCGTCTGCCACTCCTGCACGTCGGCACCGGTTGTGGTGCTGCCTCCGCCGCCAGACCCAGACCCACCGCCAGACCCAGACCCACCGCCTAAGCCGATCACCGCCACGGGCGTCGTACTACATGGAGAGGTGGAGCCGGCCGAGCCACAGGTGTCCGGGCCAGTGTCCGTCCCGTCTCCCAGCTGCCCGAACTCGTTCTCGCCCCAGCAGTCGATGCCGTCGGTCGACAGCAGCGCACACGAACTCTCGCCGGCGCTGGTCGCGGTCGCGTTCGTGATCCCGCTCACCGCCACCGGCGTCGTACTACAAGGGTACCCGTCGCAGGTATCCGGGCCGGCGCTCGTCCCGTCCCCCAACTCCCCCCAAGTGTTTTGGCCCCAGCAGTCGATGCCGCCGGTCGACAGCAGCGCACACGAAGCGTCCCAACCGGCGCTGATCGCGGTCGCGTTCGTGATCCCGCTCACCGCCACCGGCGTAGAGCTATCTGTCGTCGTCCCGTCCCCCAGCTGCCCGCTCGTGTTGTAGCCCCAGCAGTCGACGCCGCCGGTCGGCAGCAGGGCACACGTAGCGTCCACGCCGGTGCTGATCGCGGTCGCGTTCGTGATCCCGCTCACCGCCACCGGCGTAGAGCTGTCTGTCGTCGTCCCGTCTCCCAGCTCTCCGCCCCAGCAGTCGACGCCGCCGGTCGACAGCAGGGCACACGAATCGTCGAGTCCGGCGCTGATCGCGGTGGCGTTCGTGATCCCGCTCACCGCCACCGGCGTAGAGCTATCTGTCGTCGTCCCGTCCCCCAGCTGCCCGCTCGTGTTGTAGCCCCAGCAGTCGACACCGCCGCTCGGCAGCAGCGCACACGCACTGTCCTCGCCGGTGCTGATCGCGGTCGCGTTCGTGATCCCGCTCACCGCCACCGGCGTCGTACTACATTCGTCACTGTTGTTACAGGCGGCTGGGCCTGTGATCGTACCGTCCCCCAGCTGCCCGTATCCGTTGAAGCCCCAGCAGTCGACACCGGCGGTCGACAGCAGTGCACACGAACTGTCGCCGGCGCTGACGCTCACGGCGCTGACCGCGAGCGCCGATGCTGACACGGGTAGCGTATAGCCGCCCGCGATCGCAAGGAGCACCAAGAGCACAAGCCACACCAATCGCTCGAGGCTTACAAGACCCATGGAGCGCCTTTTCGGTTGGGCGGCCCGAAGGAGAAGGTCAGTCGGCATCAGAGCTGGCTACGTCATGCGGGAAGTGAGCCCAAGCGTGTGAGCCACGCGACGGCGGGATGGGCTCGGCGGTGTGCGCAATGGCGGTCCTGGCAGCACACGAAACGACCGACGACGACGAAACCAGCACCAACGAGCAACCGGCTGAGCGAGGTCTGCGCTCTGACTGACATCCCTGAAACGGGCAGCCCCCAAACGCTTGAGCTCATCGAGGCCCTTCGCGTCTCCGAACGGCCACCTCGGACGAGGACGGCGCAGCATTAAGCCCACCGACCATAACTATAAACGTATCCCGTCGAACAGAACCCAGCCCCAAGCAACCTTCCGTGGCAGCCATCACAAATCGTAAGGCTCGCATGCCCCTGCGCAGAAATCCTCCGCAACAATCCGCACTGTTTCGCGGGCAACTACCCATACGTGCCAACGAACACGAAAGCAGCAGCGAGCAAGGTACCTAACCGTAACGACAACTTGTCGCACGCGGCGTCGCGGCGCTCGGTGGCAACCGCTCCGGGAGCGAGTTCACAGCGGTCTCGGATGCCTCTCAGCGCGGCTGCAGCTCGATGATCTCGCCTCTGATCACCCGTGTACCCGGGAGGCGTGCAGAAGCTGCGGGACCAGCCCCAGAGGGCCGCCTTGCGCTCGCTGGCCAGTTGTCGACAGCTTGCCCGTGGTATCGGAGTCGAGGTGCCGTAGGCGGTGGTCAGGGAGGGTCCCGCTACCGTTTTGGACGGCCCGGCAGCTCATCCGCCCTATTGCCTCAAGAGCCTCGGACAGGCCAATGTCTGACCGGCGTTGAGAACCCGCGCCCGCGGCTTTGGCACCGCTGACACTGTGCCGCGAGTCGGCCAGACCGCCACGCTTGCTCGACGACGGCGAGGTGCTAGTCGCAGGCGGAAGTGTCAGCAAGCAAGCCGAGCTCTACGACCCCGATCAGAACTCCTGGAAGCCCGCGGGCACCATGATTTACCCGTGTGCAGACGCGTTCGCAACACTGGTGCAGAACGACGACGTGCTCATCAGCGGCTGCGACGACCAAGAAACCGACAGTGCCAACCTCGATCTTGCAGTAAGACGGAAACCCTCGGATTAAACGACCGCGCCCCGGGCTGGCCGGGGCGCGGGAACGTCCGCCTGAGCAGGGATAATGCGGGTTACCAGGCTCGCTTTCCCGAACTTCAGGAGGATCACCCATATGGTGGCGCATG
>JBKQKK010000220.1:0-8342 GCA_052147535.1 Solirubrobacteraceae bacterium
TTCCACTCCTCCGCGCCCTTCCGCTCAACGCTCGATATGAGCGCCAAGCGTCAGGTCACGATCGGACGCTCAGGTGGGGCCAGTTCAAGACGTCGCAGTGGGGCCAGTTCAGAGCATCGTTCTCACATTCAAGCGACGCCTCTGGTGCGCACGCCAGACAGCCATCGTGGTGGAACAGCCGTAGCTCGGGCCGTGCATCTGGAGATGTAGCGGATTGCCTCGAGGCTCCTCAGGTGGAAAAGCCCGTGCCTCAGCCGACGTGTGACGAATCGACACCGCTCGTCTCGCGCGTTGGTGTTGTTAGGGTGGTGAGTTTGTCTGACGCTCAGGGCGGAGCGCGCGCGCCAGAGCGTGCTGCGAAGGCGATTACCGCTGCCGGCGGCTTATTGTTCGCGGCGCTCGCCGTCGGGCTGGCCGTCTCAGGCGGTCAGTTGCCTGCGAGTAACGCCGGTATCGATGGCGCCTACGTCGGTGTACTGTTCGCGCCGGTCGGCTTGTGCGCGCTGCGCGCGGCCTGCTGGCGACGGGAGCGCGTCGCCTGGGGACTGCTGAGCGGCGCGCTGGCTGCGGAGACGCTCGGCATGGTGTACTACAGCGTTGTCCTGGTTAGGGTCAAGCATCCCGCGATTCCCTCCCCGGCGGACATCGGCTATCTCGCCTTCTACCCGCTCGCGTTCGCGGGACTGATAGGCGTGCTGCGCTCGCGCCAACCCCGCGTCCCCGCCGCGCTGTGGGCGGACGGGGTCATCGCGGCGCTCGCGGCGTCGGCGCTGGCGGCGACCGTGGTCTTCAGCACCGTGCTGGCCGGTGCCCACGGCGACACCGGCGCCGTGATCACCGAGCTGACCTACCCGCTCTGTGACCTGCTGCTGATGGGCCTATTGGTGACCGCGCTCGCCGCTTCCGCGGCACCCCTTGACCGCACCTGGGTGTTGCTGGCCGCGGGGCTAGTGGTGTTCACGTTCACCGACTCTGTGTTCCTGGTGCAGACGGTGCACGGCACGTTCGTGCCCGGTGGGCCGCTTGACCTCGGCTGGCCGCTGGCGCTGCTGCTGTTCGGAATGGCCGCCTGGCAGCCGCCGCGAACGATGCCCGCGCGCAAGGAGTCGCGCGCCAGCATCAGTGTCGCCGTCGGGTCGGCGCTGGTGGCGCTGGGGATATTGGTCGTCGACCATTTCGCGCCGGTGAATCCGTTGGTGCTCGGGCTGGCCGCAATGTGCATCCTCGCGGTGTGCGCACGGCTTGCGATTGCATTCGCGGAAACGCAACGGGCGCTTTCAGCGGCGCGCGTGCAGGCGCTGACCGATCCGGTCACCGGCCTGGGCAACCGCCACCAGCTCACGGCTGACCTCGTGAAGCGTCTGGGAGAACGCAACGTGTGTCCCGGCGTGCTTGTGCTCGCTGACCTGGACGGGTTTAAGGCATACAACGACACGTTCGGGCATCCTGCCGGGGATATGCTGCTTCATCGTCTAGGGGCCGCGCTTAGCCGCTGGGCGAAAGGGCGCGGCACGGCGTACCGAATGGGCGGCGATGAGTTCTGTGTGCTCGTCAACCTCGACGACGTGTCGGTGCGCAATGTTCAGGACGTCACTGCCGGGGTGCGCCGGGCGCTGTCTGAGGCAGGCTCATCGTTCACGGTGGACTGCTCCTGCGGAACGGTCGAGCTCGGTGAGCTCAGCTCCGGCAGTCCGTCTGAGGCTTTCCGGATGGCTGACCGGCGCATGTACGCAACCAAGAACTCCAAGCGCACGTCAGCATTCACACAGACCAGAGACGTGCTGCTGGCGGTGTCGGCCGAACGCGACGGGGATCTTCACAGCCATCTGCACAACGTTGCTGGGCGTGCGCAGCGCACCGCCGAGGAGCTGGGATTGGACCCCGAGGAAGTCGCGCGCATCCGTCATGCCGCGCAGCTGCATGACATCGGCAAGCTCGCCATCCCCGAGGCGATTCTGCATAAGCCTCGGGGTCTGACCGAGCAGGAGTGGTGCTTCATGCGCCAGCACACGATCATCGGCGAGCGTATCGCCGCGTCCTGCATTGCTCTGGCGTCGGTGGCGGCGCTGATCCGCTCGAGCCACGAGCGCTACGACGGCGGTGGATACCCGGACGGGCTCAGCGGCGAGGAGATCCCGATGGGTGCGCGGGTGGTGTTCGTCTGCGACGCCTTTGACGCCATGACGAGCGAGCGGACGTACAGTGCGGCACGCTCGCCCGCTGACGCCATCGCCGAGTTACGGCGTTGCGCTGGCAGCCAATTCGACCCACGGGTGGTCGAGGCGTTCGTCGCCACGAACGACTGCGCGCCAGCCAACGCCTATCAGTCCGACTCTGCGCTCGCCGCCGCCCGCTCGTGGTCGCGGTCGGTGGCTCTGAGCAGCGAATCGCGGCCGGCTGCCGTGGCCGAGACGAAGGGACCGAGACGAAGGGACCGAGATGAAGAGCCAGGCCCTCATCCGTAGCGCTCAGTCTTGCGCGGTCGATGCGCGCGCGGCGGCGCGGGAGTTTCATCGTGCGGTGGCGCAGCCTGAGATGGCGCTCGTGTTGTTCTTCTGCTCGCCTGACTACGATCTCGATGAGCTTGCGGGCGAGCTTGAGCGACTGTTCGCTGGCGTTGAGGTGCTCGGGTGCACGACGGCGGGGGAGATCGGCCCGGCGGGCTATCGCGAGCACAGCATCTCCGGCGCGAGTTTTGCTGCTGGGGGGTTCATCGCTGCGAGTGGTCGGATCGATGGCCTGCAGCGCTTTGAGATCGCGCGTGGTCGCGCGCTCGCGCAGGACGTGTTGACGAGGCTGGCGGCGCGGGGCACGCAAGCGGACGCGAGCAGCAGCTTCGGGTTCTTGCTGATCGATGGTATGTCGGTGCGCGAGGAGCCGGTGACTCGTGTTCTGCAGAGCGCGTTGGGAAGGGTTGCGTTGGTCGGAGGCTCGGCGGGGGACGGTCTGAGGTTCGGCAGCACGTATGTCTATTCTGATGGCGCGTTCCGGAGCGATCGCGCTGTGCTGGTTGTCGTCTCGACGTCGTTGCCGTTCAGGACGTTCAAGACCCAGCATTTCGTGCCGACCGATCGCCGGGTGGTGGTCACCGGCGCCGATCCCGAGCATCGGGTTGTGAGCGAGATCGATGGCCGGCCGGCGGCTGATGGGTACGCGCGGCTGGTCGGAGCGACGGTTGAGGGTCTGGATCCGAACTGCTTCGCGTCGCGGCCGCTGGTCGTGCTGATCGGCGGCGCGAATTACGTTCGCTCGATTCAGCAGGCGAACGCCGATGGGAGCCTGACGTTCTTTTGCGCGATCGAGGAGGGTGTCGTGCTGCGGGCCGCGCGCGGCGGAGATTTGGTGGAGGATCTGGAGCGCACGCTCGCCGGCTTGAGGGATACGATCGGCGAGGTGCAACTGGTGCTCGGCTGTGACTGCATCCTGCGCCGGCTGGAGGTCGTGCAGAGCGGGATGCGAGAGCGCGTCGAGGCGCTGGTTCGCGAGCACAACGTCGTCGGGTTCAACAGCTACGGCGAGCAGTACTGCGGCGTTCATGTCAATCAGACGCTGACTGGTGTCGCGATCGGAAGGCCTGCCGATGGCTGACACGGCCGTGTCGCTGGCCGCGGATTACGCTGATGCGCGCGCGGAGATTGCCCGCCTGACCAAGATCGTCGGTGTGCTGATGGATCGCGCCGAGCGCAGCACCAGCGCCGAGCAGTCCGAGTTTGGCCTGTTCCAGACAGCGGTCACTTGCGTAACCTGAAAAGGGGAGTATGGTCGTCGCGAGGGCGTTATCGGCCAGAGGGCGTTATCGGCCGCTTTGTCGGAATTGGGTGCGTGGGCCAGCGGCGGTGAGCCGCAGCGGTAGGTTTGACTCTAACGGCTGTTTTGGGCTGAGGCGACGAGAATGCCGGTTATCCAGTGAACGCTCTACAACGTCGAGCCGCTCCGCACCGAGGGTCCGAGCCGAGGAGGTCGTGATGACCGCGAAGCAATCCGTGCCGCGAGCGTATGCGTCGAAGACGCGCAGCGCCGCCCCGTCACCTCCGCTCGTTCTCACCGCGAGGGCCGCGAGGCGTCGGCGCATTACGCCGTCGGTCAATGCTCTGGCTGCTTAAGCCGGCCACGCGTGCCCGTCGTCGCTCTCCCCAGGCGAGATTCGTTGGCCTCGCGGTCTCTTTCGCGCTTGGAGCGGTGACGATCGGAGCGCTCGGCCCGTCGACGGCACTAGCCTCTCGTCTTTGGGCGCGGTTTAGCAACATCCACAGCACGCTGAAGGTGGCTACGACCCTGACGAGCGACCGGATCGTTGGGGATTGGTCGATGACCGCCACCGGAACGATCGGCCGGGTGAACCTCGGCGGCAGTGGCGTGAACAGGGTGTTTGCACTTCCGCACAGCGTTTCCAGAACTGGGCCAACGTTGCGTTTGGCGGCGTTCTCCTCTGGCGATGACCGAACCGCGCACGTGGGGTCGCAGGTACCGGGGACGATGCTCCGTGACTACGCGTTGCATCTGGTGTTTTGGGCTCCGCCTCCGACAACGCTTGACAGCGATGTCGAGTCTGGGATGGAACAGTTGGAGTCAGACATTCAGGCTGCTCTCGCCGCCGGACAGGACGGCAACATATTTTCGGTGCCGGGCGATTACACGGACGCTTCGGGCCCCGGGGACCCGCGGATCGCGAGCATCGACACCACCAACGACAGCGACCCTCTTCCAGCGGACCAAGCGGGAATTCCGTGCCAAGAGCCGACTCCTTGCGTGACCCAAACCCAGGTGAGTCAAGAAGTGAGCTCGCTTGCAGCCGAGAAAGGGTGGACACCGGGCGAGCACACCCTTGTGCTCGTGGTATTGGCTTCGCCAGTGCTGCCTTGCGACTCACAGGCGTGCGGCACCGCCTTCGCGGATGGCTATCACGGGCAGACCGCCGATGGCTACGCCTATGCCGTCGATTTCATGTCCGCCTTCAACAGTTCGGTGCCCGCGGTGTACGAACCTTCGTACGCAGAGGGTTTGACGGGACATGAGCAGAACGAGGCGATCGTAGATCCGTCGGGAGCGGGTCTCGAGATCGCCGATCCTTGTAGCCAGTACGCGACCGGCCCGCTACACGCGACCAACGAGATAAACGGTCACCTGTATGAGATGCCGTACCTGCTGCTGCCATCCGGCGTGTGCTCGCTGGTAGTAGCGGCGCTCGATACGACGTCGACGAGCGTTGCCTGCTCCCCGAGTCGGCTGGCGAGGGGGGGGCGAGCACCTGTACCGCGACTGTCACGGACACCTTCCTCCCCGGGGCGGTCACGCCGACCGGGACGGTCAGTTTCACGGCCTTGCCGTCGTCGGGGTCGTTCGGGAGTTCGAGCAGTTGCCTGCTCGTGCAGAGTGCCAGGGCCGGGGTCGCGTCCTGCAATGTGTCGTTCATGCCGTCGGCGGCCGGTTCGTACACGGTGACGGGCGGCTATGGCGGCGACAGCGAGCATCAGACCAGCAGCGGCCAGTCCGGCTCGATCACCGCGGCGACTTCGACGAGCCCCCCGCCGCCTGGGCGGGGGAGTGCGTCGGTCGGACCCGTGAGCGTGTCCGGGACGACGGCGAGCGTTTCCGTCAGCTGCTCGGGCAGCGGATCGTGCAGGCTGACGCTGAGGCTGTCGGTGCTGGAGACGCTGAAGCGGGGGAAGCTCACCGCGGTCGCAGCGTCCGCCCAGAGGACGAAGAAGACCGTCGTCGTCGGCGCGGTCACGGTCACGGTCGCGGCCGGGACGAGCGAGACGGTCAAGCTCAACCTCAACGCCACCGGTAAGCGGCTGCTGCCGAAGCACAACCCGCTCAAAGCCAAGCTAACGCTCGTGCAGTCCGGCAAGACCGTGGCCGGCTCGACGGTCACGTTCAAGCTCAAGCAGAAGACCAATAAGTAGCGGCGGGCCGAAGCGGCATCCAGCGAGGCTCGGACAGGCTGCCGAGAGAGGCCCTTAGGAGAGCCGCGAGCGGCGACGCGAACAGGTAGTGAGAAAGCCGCCTCGCTTCTCGCTGTGCGGATCTCCCGTCGATGGTGGAACTCGCCGGCCGGACTCCGGGCGCGGGTCCCAGATTGGTGTGCGTGCGACCACAATCCGCGACCGTGTCCACACCACGCTGTGGACGTCTGGTTCGCCGCAAAAGCGACAGTCTCGGACGCACAACAACGTCATCGCTGCACTGTTCGCCGCGCTCGAGTGGTGTACGTTTCGACTTCGTCTCGTCCGACCTGGCGGTAGCCACCCGGCAGGTCCTCGCACAACTAGACCGACGACCCGCCTGGCTCGTGGGCTATTCGTTCGGCGGTGGCGTCGCGTCCCTCGTCAACGATCCTCGCGTGCTCGACTGGTGCCTCGTCGCTCCGGCTCTCGCGCTCTCGCGACCGTTAGCCCGGTCATCGGGCTCGACAATCGCCCCAAATACGTTCTTGCCGCTGAGCGCGACACTCTTTTCTCGCCACCAGCGCTGCGAGACGCACCAGCGGGCTGGGCGGCCACCACGCACGACGTAATCGACGGTGCCGACCACTTCCTAATCGGACACGAGGCCGACGTTGCTACGCGGTGCGTCACATGGCTCACTGCCGCCACCCGCCCATAGCCTGGATCAGACCCCCCCCCCTCGCCAGCCGCCGGCGCGACGATCGCTGCCGCTCTTTCGGGAGCCAGCCAGCGCGCGATTGGAACAGTGCCGATGCAGTCGTCCGGTGCGCGCCAAGCCGAAGCGGCCACGAGACGAGTGCTCGATCGCCATAGACATCGTCCGGCCGGAGAGCACCCTGATCGCAAAGCACTCGTCCGCGAAACCTCCGGCGCTGGCGGATTGCTCCTCGAGCGATCACGCCAGCGACGTCGTCCCTTTGCGCCAAGAGCGACGACGTCCGAAATCGGGCAGACGCCGTCCCTTTTCCCCCGTCGCCGGCATGGATGACGGCGGTCCAGCGCTGCCCAGTTGCATGCGACGGGCAGTCCGTCGGCCTGCGAGCGCACCGGTAGGAGCCACGCGTCTAGCGCCGAAGTCGTGGCTGCAATCCGCGCGATGAGTTGCACCTTCCGGCCGTGTCCTCCGTGGCCTAGCAGCGGCGGAGTCGGGCTCGGCTGCTTCCGCGCCTCGATCTGTGGCGAGGCTGCGGTCGGGCCGGCACGCCTTCGTATTCATGGCAAAGGGGGGCGTCTGTCGTGCGGACAGGCTGCGCGGCCGCTTGCGGCTCATCCAAAAGCCTGGCGTCAACGTCCGGGGCCACGTTTGCGGTGATCACGATGCCGGCGATGACACTACGTGGTGTAGTGGTGTAGAGCGGCAGGTTCCACGGGCTACGAGCAAGCATGTGCGTGAAACAGCGGATTCCGCCGGGTCCTTGCCACGCGATGATTGATGGACCTGTATCCAGTCGCGGCAGTGGGCCTCGCTCGCGTGTGAACCGGTGTTGTGTCGGATGCCACTTCCGCGAGCTTTCTGGGTGCGACCGGGAACGACCTAAAGGTGAAAGAGGTGTCTAACCGTAATCACCCGTACCACTTCACGTGCATCGAACCAGGCGGGCGCCCACTGTACGTGGAGGAGCCCAGCAACGAGTGCTCGACGTTCGCGGGTGATCACACCACGGGCACATCCGATCAGCAGCTGATGCTGTGCGCCCGGAACTTCAGCGAGATTGGAGGCCAAACCGCCAAACTGGGTCGGAAAGGCGTCACGATGTCGGCTACGGTCGACGGGAAGCCGGTCAGCATATGGAAGCTGCTGGCGGCGACCGGGGCGTACCCGATCCAAGCTGCGGCAGGCAACGCCGTCGCGTCGTTTTCTGGTAGCGCCCGCTCGGCGGCGTACGGTTCCGGGCTGCTTCTCAATGGCTTGGCTAAGGGAACCCACGTCATCCACAGCGCGAACGCTACTGTCGGCGTTGGACGGTGGAACAGCACCTTCACCGTGCACGTCCAGTGAGGACCCGAGCAGAGTAACTAGCCTCAGAAGCGGCCCCGCTGAGGCGGGCCGCTTCGGTTTGAACCGTTGACCGAAGCTGTTCCCTTGACCGACGAGCAGTTCGCACGCCGTCGACTGATCGTGGCCGTGGCGCCGTTCCTCGACGTCGTCGCTCGCGCCACAACCGACGACGCCGGGGATCGGCCCTCGTGTCTTCACTTTCTTGTGTGCGCCTGCGGAAGCCTTGTAAGCACGGCTGTCAACTTTGATCTGGAACAGACCGCTGTGATGTCAAGGATCACGAGGAATCCCCAGTCTCGATCATGGAAATTCCCCACCTGGGGTGACCGCGATCGAGCGCCGGCTCGGTCGACGGGTGCAGGGCGGGGCGGGCTGGTGTTGGGGCTTCCGCCGCC
>JBKQKK010000221.1:0-53646 GCA_052147535.1 Solirubrobacteraceae bacterium
CAGCGACGCGCTACAGGTCACGCTCTACTACCCCTTCAAGTTCCTGTACATCATCGGCAGCTCCACCATCACCCTGTCGAGCAGTGCGACGATGATGCTCGAGGCGAGCGTACCGAACGTCGCGCCGACGACTACGGAGTACGCGTGGCTGAACAGCACGAACAGCGATGGCAGTAACCCCGCCAATACTAACCCCGGACACGAGTTCGGCTCAACCGCCCCCTGCTGATGCATCGCGCGAAGTCGGACAACAGAGGCATCGGCCGCGCCGGGGAGCGCGGACAGGCGGTCGTGGTCGCGGTGATCGCGATGGTGGCCGTGATCGCGATGGCTGCGTACGCGATCAACACGGCCGAGTGGTGGGAGCATGGCCACCACTTGCAGGTGCAGGCCGACGCGGCTGCGCTCGCGGCGGCCTCGGACTACGTAGCTGGGTGTGTCCCAGGGTCGACGGCCGACACTAACATCGCCCAAGCCGTCGCGCAATACAGCGGCGCCGGCACCGCCGCCTGGAAGAACGACGCCACTCAGCAGACCGTAACCACCGCCGCCGGCTCTGGAAGCACCGTCTACAACCAGCAGCTGTATCCGACGCCGTCGAGCAGCGGGAATCACAACCTTATTGCGTGGATCAATAGCAGCACCTTCCCTTCGCCCACGTCATCAAGCCCAAACTACACCACAAGCCCGCTGACCGGGGACCCGTGTAACGACCAGACGCTCGACGTGAAGCTGACCGAGGAGAACCTGTCCTCATTGATCCCTTCCGTCAACCCGGGTTACATCACCGCGGAGGCGCAGGTCGGCTTTTACGAGGAGACGACCGCCGACGACGTCGAGCCGTTCATCTTCGAAGAGGACACCCCGGCAGACATGTGGGCCGAATTGGTGGATGAGAACAGCATCTCCGGCTGCACCGTTAACGCATGTGGTTCAAGCGATGTCAACCCAGCAGTTGTCGTGCCGAACGGAACCGTCAGCCTGCCGCAGCCGTCGGGCTCGTCTTCGTCATGGACGGGCAGCATCTCCAATCTCACGTTCAGCAGCAGCGACTCCTTGAGCGGCGGGGACTTCCCCCTGGGTGTGAGAGTGGTGGCCGACTCCGACGCGGGGCCCAACGCTCCCAACCCTCCAGCGTGTCCGCGCGAATTTGGGCCGCTCGGGAGCGGCGACGCGACGGCGCCAGACGGCTTGGTGTGCTACGACATCGGATCTCCCAACCCACAAGTCCCGACCGACACTGACGACGGCGTCCTGTTCACCAGAGTCTACGACGAACCGAGCGCCACGAACGTCATCGACGAACCCGGAGTGACTCCCAACACCCCGATCAGCGCGGGAACGCCGCAGGCGACCCCGACGGCGCCGCTCGCGGGCGATGTCTGGCTCGTCGACGCCGTGTCGGGGGTATCCGATAACTGCGGCACCACCGCGGGCACGCAGAACCCTCCCCACAACACACCCGTTTCGAACTTCTTCACGGGCGCCCAGCCTGTACAGCTTTGCGCCAACGTGAACTTTACCGCCGGTGGCAGCAGTGCGACTTCGATCGGTCCGTCGCAAGCCAGTATGAACATGTACATCTCGCCGAGCGCGGTAGGGCAAAACAGCTATACGGGGCAGATGAACCCGCCGACCGCGTCCACAGTCAACGGCACCTGGTACTCAACTGCGTATACCGGCAGCACACCGACGTATACGCTCGGAGCAGATTCCGGCCCCACGCAGTTCCGGCTCGATTGGACTTTGGAAACCGGGAACCTACCGGTTGAATATGCATTCTCCGGCACGACTGCAACCAACAGCCACCAAGTGACGGGCGGCGCACCGGCGCAGGAGAGCGGCTATCAGCCGATAGACGTAACCAGCAGCACGGGCGCTCAAGGAACAGCCCCTGTTGCAAGCAAGGTGTGCGAGCCGGGAAACACTAGCGAAACCTGCGACTGCAGCAGCACCAACGCATGCTTCTGCAGTCTGCAGTACCCGTGCGTGTGCTCCTCAAGCTACACGTCATCTGCATGCAAATACTCTAATGGCACGGCGAGTTGCACGACGGACAACGGGACATACACTTGCGCCACCGCATGCAACGCCGCCGAGTCATGCTCCGGATCGTTTGATGGGTACCAAGCCGGTTCTGGCGTAGGTCTTTGCGGTGAAGGCTCAAACCAGACTTGTGCCGAAATTGTGCAGAGGGCATTCGACGGTGCTGCGAATCAATACCAGGCGTCTGCTAGTCGCGCCGGCCCGATAACTGCTATGGCGATGACCAACAGCAGCGGGGCGGACATCCAGTCTGTGGCGGAGGGCACAAGCGAGGCCGTTAGCGTCAGCGTCACGCTGGTCCCCGCGTACGCGCTTGACACGAACACGGCGACCACTTCGGGCAATCCCGTGGTACTCAATGCCGGCGATGATGACTTCAGCGGCGAGTGGGACTGCTACGGCCCTGTTTATGGATCTAATGATCCCACGCAGTATTCCGACAATGGGAGCGGCAGCTCACAAGCCTTCAACCTCGAGATGCAGTGGTGGATCGAGCAGGGCTGCAACTCAGAAGGCGCCACGTCTCTTACTACCACGAGCCTCCCTGAGACAGGATCCCAGGTCTCGCCCCCAGTGGTCAACGGCAGCACTGTGACGACGCCGACGAGTAGCCAGTACTTCTATTACGAGATAAACCCCGGCACCGGCGATCCGACAGACGCGCCCCCGACCTGTTCCTTGACGGCTTCTGCGGAGCCTACAAGCCCGGCAAACGCCGCCGAATGCGTCGAGGGTGTGGATGATCCCGACATTCTCTGGAACATCATGGCCGCTCTGAATGAGCGTATCTATGGTTGCACGAACGCTGAGTGTGCCAATGAGACGGTTTATTGCGACAACTACTGGAACGGCGGCTCGGGCTCAGCATCCAACTACTATGCAGAGATTGAGGCGCTACCGACGGCGGCGCTACCGACGCAGGTATCTGAGGGTTCTCTGGCGGCCAACCGCCTGGTTACGTTGCCGCTGTCGGAATTCGGTGCGATGTATCCGAACACATATCAACCGCCCGCGGTTGGGCTTCCGATCCTGGGGTTTTCGGAGTTTTACATCACGGGCTGGTGGGGCGACCCGTGCTCCTCGACTTCGTTTGCGTCGGAGAACCATGTCACGACGGTATTCCCGGCTTTGACCGTGAATGGCGTACAGATGACGCCATCGGCTGACGATAATCCGCCGATCGACGCCGACTCCGGGCAGGTTGTGGCGAATTATTCGGAGCTAATCGCGGACAGTGCGGTGTTTACTGAGACAAATAAAGGCAGTGAAAGCTCCACTAACGAGGAATACAACTCAACCCCGAACAAGGGGAATACTCCTTCGGCCGGAGGCTGTACTACGAGCACGCCTGGTTACTACACGACGGTGTCATCGACCACGCCGTCGACCGGTGCGCCATGGCCACAGACTGTTTGCACGGATCAGGGAATACTGCTGGGCCACTTCGTGCAGTCGCTGACGGTGGGGAGTGGCGGAATCGCGAGCGCGACCCAGTGTGACAGCGGCGCCCTGGAAATTTGCACAGGTGTTTTGGAGAAATAAGGAGCGGAAATGGAAGCGTCATCTACGAGCGGCCGCATCGGCGGAAAGTGGCCGGCGTTCACCGGGCGGCGCACCGGGATATTCGTTGCGGTGGCCGCCGCCCTGCTTGCTGGTGTTCTGCTTTATGCGTTCGTGCAGCACTATCGCAAGAGCCCTCCGCCCACTGTGGCGAGTCCCAGCGGGTCGGTAATCATCGCCACGGGCTTCATCCCGGCGGGGACCCCTGCCGCCCAGGTGGCGGCGAGCGACGGCCTGCAGCACGCCTCTGTCGCTAGTGGCGTGGCGCTTGCGGGCGCGATCAGCGACTCGTCGCAGATTGCCGGCGAGGTCGCGGCGAAGAATATTTACCCCGGCCAGCAGATTGTGAGCGCCGACTTCGTTGCCGGTGATGTGACGATCGGGCAGTATCTATCTGCCAGCGAGCGTGCAATAGAGATTCCGATCGATGCGACGCACGGCTTGCAGGGCTACATTTTGCCTGGAGATCACATTGATCTGTTGACGAGCAACGGCGCAGCGCATGGGACGCTCGCGACGGTCGCCACAAACATACAGGTGCTCAGTGTCGGCGCCGGCGTGAACGGGGCTGCGGAGTCGTCGGGAGCCGGAAGCCTGGTGCTGGCGGTCAGCGACGCGCTCGCGCCGAAGCTGGCTTTCGCTTCAGACAGCGGCAGCATCTGGGTTCTGCTGCGTCCGCCCGTGTGGGCGAAGCCGGCCAATCAGGCAACCTCTGGTGCCGCGAAGTAATGGCACGGGCGGGCATCAACGCGATTCTCGCGCACGACGAGGCGGTGCCGGCCGAGCTCGTTGCGGATCACATCCCGGCTGACTCGGGCGTTACCCTGCGCGAGGTCAGCAGCGTGTTGTTTCCCGTGACCGACGCGCTCCGGTCCTCTGACGCCGACGTGCTGCTGGTCGGCTGCGACGTCGGCTCGGAGGAGGCGCTGAACCTGATCGAGTGGTGGACGGGCTCGCGCCCGGGGCGACCGGTCGTGGTGCTATGCCCGGCCTCGTCGAACGGGTTCGTCGAGGACGTGTTCGCTGCGGGCGCCGACGACCTGCTCGTACTGGACTCCGCCCCGGAGGTCTCCGCCGCGACCGCGCATCACCTCGTGTTCTCGCTGCAGAAGGCTGTCGCGCGGAAGGTCAACCCGATCGAGACGGTGGACGCGTCGGGCAAGGTGATCTGCGTGCTCGGTCCGAAAGGGGGGATCGGCAAGACGATCACCTCGTGCAACCTCGCGATCGCGTTGACGATGCGCAACAAGCGCGTTGCGCTGGTCGACCTGGACCTCCAGTTCGGCGATGTCGCGCTGTCGCTCGGACTGACACCGGACACGACCGTGTACGACCTGGCGGTCTCAGGCGGCGAGCTCGACGCCGAGAAGCTCGACGCCTTCCTGATGCGCCACCCGAGCGGGCTGCGGGTCCTGGCGGCGCCCGCGCGGCCTGACCAGGCGCAGTCGGTCACGGCCGAGTTCCTCTCCGACGTGTACGAGGTGCTGCGCAGCACCTACGAGTACGTCGTCGTCGACACGCCGCCGGCGTTCACGCCCGAGGTGATCGCGACGATCGATGTCTCGACGTCGGTGTGCATGGTCGGCATGCTCGATGCGCTGTCGCTGAAGAACACGCGGCTCGGCCTCGAGACGCTCGAGCTGATGGGCTACGAGAGCGACCGCGTCTGGATCGTGCTGAACCGGGCGAACACGAGCGTCGGGATCAACCGCACCGACGTTGTCAGCATTCTCGGGCGGGCGCCTGACGTTCTGGTACCGAGTCACCGTGACATCGCCCGATCAGTCAACGAGGGAGCTCCTGTCGTGATTTCCCAGAAACGCTCCGACGCGGCCCGCGCATTCGAGGGGCTCGCCGGCATGTTCTCCTCGCTGGTCGTGGAGCAATCCGGTGGCGGTCGTCGCGGGCGCAGCCTGATACGCCGCGGGAGGCCATGATGGAGCTGCGAGAACGGCTCGCGAACAACCGCGTCGAAGCGCCCGCGAAGCGTCAAGATGCGTTCGCGGAGCTGAAGGACAGGATCCACCTCGCCGTCATCTCCGACCTCGGACCGCGCCTGTACAACGCCGGCATCGACAATTCCCAGCTGCAGACGGTGGTGCTCGCCGACATCCGCAACCGGCTCAGCCAGGAGCGGGGGCTTGCGATCGCCGACCGCGACCGGCTGCTGCAGGAGATCGCCGACGACACGCTCGGTCACGGCCCGATCGAGCCGTTGCTGCAGGACGACAGCGTCAGCGAGGTGATGGTCAACGGACCTAACGACGTCTGGGTCGAGCGTGCCGGGAAGCTGCATAAGACGCCGGTTCGCTTCAACGACGAGCATCACCTGCGCCGGATCATCAACAAGATCGTCGCTCAGATCGGACGCCGCATCGACGAGTCCTCGCCGATGGTCGACGCGCGGCTGCCGGACGGTAGCCGCGTCAACGCGGTGCTGCCACCGCTATCGCTGATCGGGCCCCTGCTCACGATCCGGAAGTTCTCCAAGACCCGCTGGGATCTCCAGGGACTCGTGGCGATCGGATCGCTCACTCAGCAGGCGAAGGAGTTCCTCGACGCCAGCGTCGCCGCGGAGCTGAATATCCTGATCGCGGGGGGGACGGGCTCGGGTAAGACCACCCTGCTAAACGCGATGTCGAGCGCGATCTCCGAATCGGAGCGGATCATCACGATCGAAGACGCCGCCGAGCTGAGGCTCGACCAGGCGCACGTGCTGCGCCTCGAATCACGACCGAAGAACGTCGAGGGTCAAGGTGAGATCCCGATCCGGGAACTGGTGCGCAACTCGTTGCGGATGCGGCCGGATCGGATCATCGTGGGGGAGGTGCGCGGCTCCGAGACGCTCGACATGCTCCAGGCGATGAACACCGGTCACGATGGCTCGCTCAGCACCGTCCACGCAAACACTCCGCGCGACGCGCTCTCGCGGATCGAGAGCATGGTGCTGATGGCGGGCGTCGACTTTCCGATGCGGGCGATCCGCGAGCAGCTCTCGCGCGCGCTCGACCTGGTCGTCCAGATCGAGCGCTTCGGCGACGGTTCACGCAAGGTGACGCACATCACCGAGGTGCAGCGCATGGAGAGCGACGTCGTGACCTTGCAGGACATCTTTGAGTACCAGACCGACAGGACGCACAGCGGCAGCGCCGGCGCGCTGCGCTACACCGGTCTGCGGCCGGCCACCAACAAGTTCGAGCTCCATGGCATCTCCCTGCCGCCCTACATGACCGCGCACGAGTTCGGCTCGGCGCCACAGCAACCCCAACGACCGCACCTCTCGTCGCGGCGGCTCGGCGGTCGTTGAGCCCTCAAGGACGATGAGCGCAGCCGTCACGCAAAGCCAGTCGTTCCTCTATTCCGCGACCGGGGCGCTGCTTCTCAGCGCCATCATCGGTCTGCTGATCGGCGTGGCGGTGTACGCGCTCGTGCACCGGCGCAACGAGGTCAGCGCCCGAATCGTGGATTTCGTGCAGCCCCACGGCTTCGAGAAACCGCGCACGTTGGCCGAGCTCGCGCTCGGTGACTCCGATTCCAGAGCGTTCGCGAATTCACCTCGCTGGCGGACGCTGTCACTCGAGATGGACGTCGCTGCGATCACCATCGGGTTACCGCAGCTGATCGTGCTCATGGCGGTGGCGACGGTGCTCGTCGCTTGGATCGCGACGGTGCTGATCGGATCGCCGATCGGAGCGGTGGCCGGCCCGCTGGTGCCATTCGTCGCGTACGCGGTGATTCGGTACCTCGCGGATCGCCAGCGCCGTCTGTTCGAGGAGCAACTGCCCGACAACCTATCGGTCGTTGCCTCAGCGATGCGCGCCGGACAGCCATTCGTTGGGGCGTTGCAGTCGGTCGTTGACAGCGCCCCAGAGCCATCCAAGCGCGAGCTGCGCCGCGCGGTCACCGACGCCCAGCTCGGTGTCCCACTCGACGAGGCGCTTGGTAGTCTCGGCGAGCGCCTCAAGAGCCTCGACTTCCAGCATGTGGCTCTGATCGCGACGCTGCAGCGAGAGACCGGAGGCAATACGGCGGAAGTGGTCGAGCTTGTCAGCGACACCATCCGTGAGCGGCTGGAGCTGCGACAGATGGTCCGGTCGCTCACCGCCCAGGGCCGCCTCGCCGGGATGGTCTTGTCGCTACTGCCCGTCTGCCTGCTGATGCTGGTGTCACTGATCAATCCGACCTACATGCATCCGCTGCTGAGCACCACGACCGGCATGATCCTGCTCGCAATCGCCGGTGTGATGACGGTGCTGGGCTCGCTGGTGATCAAGAAGATCATCCAAATCGACCTTTGAGGCAACGCTGATGCTGTTTCTGCTACTTGGCGTCGTGGCTCTTGGAGTGGGGGTTGCGGCGCTGTTCAACGTTCTGACTGCGCGCCGCATGCGCACCTCGGAGCGTCTTGCGTCAATCAACGAGTATGGATTCGCGCGCGAGCGCTCGCGCGCCGCGCCCGTGTTCCACCAGGAGCCCAAGACGAACCCACTGTCCACGTTCGTCGGCGGCGTTGGCAACTTCGTCGCCAAGCGCGCCGGCAGCGCGGGTGAGGAGAGCATCCGGCAAGAATTGATGACTGCTGGGATGTACGACACCTCGCCGCGGCTGCTGCTCGGTTACCGGGTGTTCGGCGCCCTGCTCCTGCCCGTGTTCGGGGGCTTGCTGCTCGGGACCTCTGACACACTGCGGATCCTGATGATTGCGCTGATGCTTCCGGCCGGCTACGTACTGCCGATCACGGTCGTGCGCAGGCGCGCTCGTCTGCGGCTGATGGAGGTCGACAGGCGCCTGCCGGACCTGATCGATCTTCTGTGCGTGATGGTCGAAGCCGGCCTCGGCTTCCTCGCTGCCATGCGGCTCGCGTCCGATCGCTTCAAGCCGCCGCTCGGAGACGAACTACGACTGATGCTGCAGGAGCAGGTGATGGGCCTGTCGATCGAAGATGCCCTCGCCAACCTTGCCAAGCGGTGCCCGACGCCGGCGATGAAGTCGTTCGTTCGCTCGATGGCCAATGGTGAGCGGATGGGCATCTCGACGGGCGTAATCATGCGCAACCTCTCACACGAGATGCGGCTGAGACGGCGCCGCACAGCTGAGGAGCGTGCGCAGAAGGCGCCGGTGAAGATGCTGTTCCCGCTCGCGTTCATGATCTTTCCCGCGATGCTGATCGTGTTGCTTGCGCCGGGCGCATTGACGTTGATCAACGCTTTCTGAATCGGAGACGGTCCCGAAGGGGGGCACAGTCCCCGAAGGGGGGCACAGTCCCCGAAGGGGGGCACGGTCCCCGAAGGGGGGCACAGTCGCCTGCGGTTTCGCGGGCGGCTCGGTTTTGGTGGGTCAGCGGCGCTGGCGGCGCTGGCGGCGCGGTCGGCGCGCGGTCGGCTGGCGGCATGTTCGAGCGAGCAATCGGGACCGCGCGCGGGTCGTTTGCTCGCTCGGGCACGGTATTCGTGTCCGAGCGAGCAATCCGCGATCTGACTGCAGCGGTTGCGCGCTCAGACAGGTCCGAGGGGATCCCCGCGAGCGCCACGCCACGCGGACCGCGGTTGTCGGGTTGCGGGACACGCCGACGCCACCCACGGCACCGACTGCGCCCACACGCAGCAGCGCCACCCACGGCACCGACCGCGCCCACACGCAAAAGCGCCGCCCGACAGCCGAACGGGCACTGGACGCATGTCTGACTTGTTCCCGTAACGCTCACCCGCGCTCCCGCGCGACGCCGATGCCGATGCCGAGATGCGAAGGCTGCAAGCAGCCCCGGAGCTGCCCGTCGGGACCAGACCATCGGGCGCCGCCCGTCGCCGTCAACCAACCCTCACTCGAGCCCAGGAGCGAGATTCCCAATGAAGCGATTCGCCTTCCTAGCAACCGCCGCGGCGACGCTGGCGATCCCCGCGAGCGCGATGGCGGCGAACACCGGCTCCGGCGTCGTCCTGTCTGTGCAGCGTGATTCGATCCAGGTGGTCAATGCACACCACGTTGCCAGCGCGTACAGGGTCCGCGGCGGTCTCTCACGGATCCACACCGGCAGCCGGATCACCTTCAAGGTCGACCGCAAGACGATCAGCGGCGTTCGCGTCATCGGTGCCACCAAGTTCGTCAGTTACTACGCGCACGTCGTCCGCAACAGTTCGGGCAAGCTCGTGCTGGCGATCGGCGACGGCAACACCGTCAGCTTCTCGCACACGCAGATCAAGGCCACGAAGGGCCACGCGAGCCACGCGAGCCAGGCGAGCCACGCGGTGGTAGCGCACGCCGCGTCCGGCATCACCCTGACCGTCAACGCAGTGCCAGGCACCACCGTGCTTGTAACCGAGACGCTCGGAAGCGACGGAAGCATCGCGGTCACGATCACGGTCGAGGCGGGCAGCGGCCCCTCGGGCACCGGCCCCTCGGGCGGCGGCTCAGGCAGCGACGATCAGATCATGGACGGTGTTGTCACCGACGTTCAAGTCGACTCGTTCGGCGTCATCAACGAAGACGGAGCCGTGGTGCACTTCGGTATGGATCCTGACGCGCTGGCGAACATCGACATGTCGCCGTGCGACACCGTCGAGGTCTCCTACCACGCGGATTCGGACACGCTCCTCGCCGACGACGTCGACGACAACGGCAGCTCAGACGCCGGCGCCTGCGACAGTGACGGAACGTACTACCCGACGCAGGACGAGTCTGGTCCGATCACCAGCCTCTCAACCACGAGCATCACGATCGACACCTCCGAGGAGGGTTCGATGACCTTCCCGCTGATTCCGTCGGCTGAGCTCGCCGCGGGCTACGAGCTGGGCGACACGGTCGATGTGAGCTACTCGCAGGATCCTGACGGAAGCCTTTACGTGACGGGCATCGAGTATCTGGAGAACGACTCGACCGGCGTTGTGGTCTCGGTCAGCCAGGACGCCGTGACGATCATCGATGCCTCGACATCGCAGCCGGACGTATTCAGCGCCGACCCGAGCGAGCAGCTGTTCGAGGGCGTCGCGATCGGTGACGAGGTCGACGTGACCTGGCACGAGGCGACGGATGGGGGGTCGATCGCTGACAGCGTCGACGACCTTGGGCCGGCCAATCCGTCCGATCCGGGCACCGGTGGCGGCGACGCCGGTTCCGGCCCAGCGTAACCGAAGCTGACTCCCAGGCTGGGCGCTTAACGGACTCGGCGCCCACTCAGGCTGGGGCACTCGACGGACTCGACGCGCTCGGAGCGCGACGCTCGAGCGCGACCGCCAGCCCAGGGCCTCGCACTGCGACCCAGACCCGCTGACCGCTACACACCGCCAGCGTGCCGGGTATGCGCGCCAGCAGCAGCTCTGCCGCCGGATCGTCGAGCCGCAGATAAGCGAGCGCCTCGTGGCCCTGAAAGTACAGCTCGTGGATCGTGGCAGGGACCATGTCGGCGCCGCCGTGTAACGACAGCGCCAGCTGCTCGGGCCGCAGCAGCAGCGCTTGACGGGCGCCGAGGTCAGCCGCTAGGGGACCGGCGAGTGGCACGTCGCCGAGCGCACACCGGGCCAGCTGACCGTCAAACTTCGCGGCCAGCAGGTTGGCCTCTCCGATCGAGGTCGCAGCGCGTAGATCCGCCGGACTGCGGTAAAGCCGCCGCGGGTCGTCCAGCGCGACGATGCGACCAGCGTCGAGCACCGCGATCCTGTCTGCGAGCGCGAGCGCCTCGCTGCGATCGTGCGTGACCAGGACAGTGGTCGTGGCAGCCTCGGCGAGGATCTGCGTGACCTCGCGACCGAGCTCGGTGCGAAGCGAGGCGTCGAGGGCGTTGAACGGCTCGTCGAGGAGTACGACGCTGGGCTTGACCGCGAGCGCCCGCGCGAGCGCGACGCGCTGCTGCTCGCCGCCGGAGAGCTGGTGCGGGTAGCGGTGCGCGAGCGCGCTCAATCCGACGCGCTCGAGCAGGGCGCGCACCTGCGGGCGCTCGCGACGCGGCAGGCCGAAGCCGACGTTCCCAGCCACCGTGAGGTGCGGGAACAGGGCGCCATCCTGGGGTACGTAGCCGACCCCGCGGTGCTGCGGGCGGACGCTGCGGCGCCCGTCATCGACGATCCGTCCTGCGATCGCGAGTGTGCCGGCGTCGATCCCGTCGAACCCGGCGATCAGCCGCATGATCGTTGTCTTGCCGCTGCCCGAACTGCCGAGGATCGCCGTGAGTGACCCTGCCGGCACCGTCAGCTCGACGTCGACCAGGACCGGCGTGGCGCCGAAGCGCTTGGCCACGGCGTGAAGCTCGATCGCACTCACGGTGTCATCTGCGGCATCGCATTGGCGCCACGGTCAAACCACGTCGCGAGCAGGGCTGCTGGCACCACGGCCATCAGCATCATCACCAGCGCGTACGGCGCCGCGGCGCCGTACGAGACAGCACTCTGGAAGGCCCAGAACTGCGTGGCGAGCGTCATCACGCCGATCGGAGCGAGCACCAGCGTCGCCGTCAGCTCGGTCGCGGCCATCAGGAACACCAGGCAGAAGCCGGCCAGCACGCCTGGGCCGAGCAGCGGCAGCGTGACGCGGAGGAAAACCGAGACGGGTCCGCGACCTAGCGACTGCCCGACGTCGACCAGCCGCGCGGAGGTCTGGACGACCGAGGTCTTCACGCACACGAGCGCCAGCGGGAAGTGCATGATCGCGTAGGCGCTGATCAGCAGCAGGCTTGACTGGTAGATACCGTAGGCGTAGCGGGTCGCCAGGAACACCAGGCTCAGCGCCACGACCACCCCGGGCAACGCCAGCGTTATGAACGTGGTTCGTTCGAGCAGCACGCGCACGGCGCTCGAGCGCCGGAAGCTCATCATCGCGACCGGCAGCGCCAGCATCACGGCCGCGGCTGCCCCCAGCGCGCTGTAGATGAACGTGTTCCAGCTGGCGACCGACAACGTGCTCGCGGCAGGCAGCGTCGCCTGCTGGCTCTGCGCCATCCAGTAGATGATCGTCCCGAGCGGAGCTCCGACGCCGAGCCCGACCAGCGCGCCCAGCGCGGTCAGCATCGCGACCGACCGCCATCCCCAGCCGGCCGGCCTGACGATCCGCCCGGGCGCGCTGCGCGTGACCATCCGTCGCGGTACGAGCGCATCGACGGACAGCACGAGCAGCGCCAGCGCGACCAGCGGCAGCGCCAGGGCGCCGGCGGCAGCAGGGTTGAACTGGAAGACCGTGAAGATCTCTGTGGTGAACGTCTGGTAGCGCAGGATCTCGAACGAGCCGTACTCGGCGAACAGGGTCAGGGCGACCAGCACGCAACCCCCGATCACCGGCGTCCTGATCAGCGGGAAGGTGACACGCCAGAAGGTGCGCGCGCGTGTCACGCCGAGGCTGTAGGCGGCTTCCTGCATGGCCGGATCGGACCTGCGAAGCGACGCCGCAACGGGCAGATAGACGAACGGGTAGGTCGTCAGCGTCATCACCAGCGCGGAGGCGAGCAGGCCGTTCATCGACGGCGCGATCGAGTGCCAAGCGTACCCGGACACCTCGTCCGGGACGGCCACCGGCAGCACCACCAGCACCCTCCAGAGCCGGCGCAGCGGCAGCCGCGTGCGTTCGGTGCACCACGCTGTTGCCACGCCGATGCTCGCCGCGGCCACGACCACGATCGCCGCCAGCACCACCGTGTTGCGCAGCAGCACCGCTGAGTGTGACCGCAGCAGCTGATGCTGGATCTCGTTCCACCCGGCGCTGCCGACGTCGAGCACAAGCAGCCACAGCGGTGCCAGCAGCAACACCGCGATCAGCGCTCCCAGCGCCACGATCGCCCGGCCTCGGCAGGCGCGACTGGTCCGCGCCGGCGCGTATGCCACTGACATGACTACAGCAGGCCCGCCTGCTGCAGCATCTGCTCGCCTGCCTCGCCGGTCCCCAGATCAGCTGGGGTGAATTGCGCCGGCGCCAGTTTGTCGAGTGGCACGAGCTCCGCGTTCGCGGCCACGCCCGGGTGCAGCGGATACTCGAAGCTGTCGCCGGCGGCGATGATCTTCTGGCCCTGCACGCTGGTCATGAAGCTCAGGAACTCCTGCGCGGCTTTCCGGTGCCGGGAGCTGCGCAGCACCGCAGCGCCGGAGATGTCCTCGATGTAGCCCGGGTCGCGCGGCGCCAGGAAGGCGATCCGGGAGTGCATGGCCCGCTTCCCGATCTCGGCCATCAGCCGATAGTAGTAGTACTGATTGATCACGCCGATTGCGACGCTGCCCGAGTTGACGTCGGCGCTCAGCGTCTCATTGTCCGGGATGTGCACGTTCCCGCCCGCGTTGAAAAACAGCCTCTGGAGCCACGCGAGCGTGGCTTTGCGCCCATGCGTCTGGTAGACCGAGTCCACGAGCGGCCAGAAGTCGGTCTCACCGGAGTCGACGCCGAGCTTGCCCTCCCATTCCACGTCGCCGAGATCGAGGATCGAGGTGGGCAGATCCGCGGCTCTGACCTCGCTCGTGTTGTAGATCAGGCAGCTGACCCGCGCGGTCACGCCGACCCAGTCATGGTCGGCGGCGCTGTCCTGGACGGGGATGTTGGCGAGCGTCGCGGGTTGCACTTTCGCGAGCAGGCCGTTGTCGTCCACTTGCGCGAGCCAGTTGGAGTTCTCGGTGTAGTAGACGTCGGCCGGCGAGCGCGAGCCTTCCTGCTCGAGTTGAGCGGCGAGCACGTCCTCGTCGTTGCTCTCGACGCGCACCTTGATGCCGGTCGTCTTCGTGAACGCTGCAACCAGCGCATCGGTGGTCTGCGGGTGCTGACCGTTGTAGATCGTCAGCCCGGCGTTCGAGACGACGCCGGCGGCGATGCCGCATCCGGACAGGTCGGCACCGCAAGCCGCGAGCGCCAGCAGGCAGGCAGCTGTCGCGAGCTTCGAGGTAGCCATGCCTCTGTTATCGGCGCTGGATCGAGCACGATTAGCTTGCGCGTCAACTTGCGAGCGCCAGCCAGTCGTCGATCGGCAGCGTCGCGCCGGCCGCTGCGAGCAGCTCCGGTGCGGCGTGGGCGATCGGCTTGAGCGTGGATACCCTGACGGCGCCGAGCGACTCGATCGTGCGGCGGTTGGAGCGCTCGATCCCGCTTGGCGCCGACGGCCAGGGCGTCAGCACCACGCCCGCGACCGGCAGCTCGCCAGCGCGGGCGGCTTCGAGGGTCAGCAGCGTGTGGTTGATCGTGCCGAGACCCGGGCGCGCCACGACCAGCACGGGCAGGCCGAGCGCGCGCGCGAAGCGCCGCACGTCCCAGCCGTCGCTGAGCGGTACCAGCAGTCCGCCCACGCCCTCGGCGATCACGGCGTCGTACCCGCGTGCAGCCGCGAGCGCCGCGCTTGCGAGCGCGGCGACGTCGAGCGCTCGCCCTTCCAGCGCCACTGCCAAATGCGGCGATGCCGGAGCGCCGTAGCGGCTCAGCGCGACCGTATCCGGATCGCCGCCGACCGCGCGGGCGAGCAGCTCGTGATCGTGCGGCCAGCCTGGATCAGATGGCTCATCGAGCCCGGTGATGACGGGCTTGAGTACGCGGACGCGCGTCCCGCGGGCGTGCAGCGCGGCCGCGATCGCCGCCGCCACCACGGTCTTGCCGACCCCGGTGTCGGTGCCGCTCACGAACAGGCCGCGCATCTACGCCCGCACATCTACGCCTGCGCGACTTCGCCGATTACGCGCGCCGCGGCGCGCAGCTGCTCGGGCTGGTGCGTGGCCATCACCGTCATCCGCAATCGCGAAGTACCGGCTGGAACTGTCGGCGGGCGGATCGCCTGCGCGAACACGCCGCGCTCAATTGCGCGCTCGCAGATCTCGATCGCCGCGGCCGCCTCGCCCACGATCAGCGGCACGATCGGGGTCTCGCCGGCAGCGACCTTCAAACCCTGTCGTCCCAGCTCCTCGCGCAGCGTTGCGCCGTTGGCGGCGAGCGCAGTGACGAGTTCCGGCGTCTGCTCGAGCACGCTCAGCGCCGCCAGCGCGGCGGCCGCGACCGGGACCGGCAGCGCCGTCGAGAAGATGAACGGCCGCGCCGTGTTCAGCAGGAACTGCGCCATGCGCGCGTCGCAGGCGACGAACGCTCCGTAGGAGCCGAGCGCCTTGCCGAGCGTGCCGACGATCACTTCGACCTGCTCCGCGATGCCGGCCTGCGCCAGCGCCCCGCGACCGCCCGGGCCGAGCGTGCCGGTCCCGTGCGCCTCGTCGACCGCCAGCCGCAGTCGGTGGCGCTGGGCGAGTTCGACGATCCCCGCCAGCGGCGCCAGGTCCCCATCCATCGAGAAGACGCTGTCGGTGACGATCAGCGCCCCGCGCCCGCTCGCCTGCCGGATTCCCCACTCGAGGTGCTCGAGGTCGCGGTGACGGTAGACGAACGACTCCGCCCGCGACAGGCGGCAGCCGTCGATGATCGACGCGTGGTTGCGCTCGTCGGAGAACACGATCTCGCCGTCGCCGCTGAGCGCGCAGATCACGCCGATGTTGGCCAGATAGCCGGAGCCGAACAGCAATGCGCTCTCGCGCCGCTTGAACGCCGCCAGCCGTTGCTCGAGCTCCTCGTGAACCGTCATCGTGCCGGAGATCAGCCGCGAGGCGCCGGCGCCGACGCCCCAGCGCATCGCGGCGGCGGCTGCTGCTTCGCGCTCCCGCGGGTGCGCGGCGAGCCCCAGGTAGTTGTTGGAGCAGAGCAGCAGCACAGGCTTGCCGTCCAGGTGCACTTGCGGCCCCTGCGGTCCGCTGACCAGGCGCGTCCTTCGGTAGAGCCCGAGCCGGCTCAGCTCGTCGAGTTGGCACTCGATTGTTTGCATCTGATCTGAAACCATAGGCGCCGGTGAGCCAGCGGTGGCCAGCAGCACGTCGTCCCGGTCCAGTACGAATCTGAGAGCATGAGCCGCCCTATCCGCAGCTCGTCGCCGCTGCGCGCCGCTAGCTGGCTAGCAGGCGTCGCGCGCGGCCGTGGCCACCGCGGCCACCGCGGCCACCGCGGCCGCCGTGGCCGCTTCCCGCGTCGGGCGACCCTGGCCCGCATTCGGCGCCCCGTCCGGACGCGGCGGCACCGAGCGCTTGGGCGTGAAGCGCAGTTGCGTCGAGGGATCCCAGAGGCGCACCTCGAGCCCGGCCGCCGGCTCGACGCCGTCGCGCTCCGGGGTTTGCCCCTGCATCCACCCGGAGCGGTTATCGGGCCGCGGGTTGGCGCCGTTGTCGGGCTGGCGCGCGACGTTCAGCCCGAACTGCTCGAACATCGCTCGGTCGTCATCGGGGGTACTTCCGAGCGTGGTCAGGAAGTTGCCCATCATCACGCCGTTGAGCCCGGCACGGACCGCCATCGACTGCAGCTCCCCGAGGTTCTCCACGCGGCCGCCGCAGAGCCGGAACAGCGCATCGGGCAGGACCAGACGGAAGATCGCCACCCATTTGACGACCTCCCACGGGCCCATCAGCTCGCGGTCGCCGAACTTCGTCCCCGGGCGCGGGTTGAGGATGTTGATCGGCAGGCTCGCCGGGTTAATCTCGGCGAGCTGGAAGGCCATCTCGACCCGCTGCTCGGGCGTCTCGCCGAGGTTCAGGATGCCGCCCACGCAAGGCTCCAGGCCCGCCTCGCGGACCGCGTCGATGGTCCGCAGCCGGCCTGCGTATTGAACGGTCGTGGAGACCTCTGAGTAGTAGGACTCAGCCGTCTCGACGTTGTGATGCACGCGCTGCACGCCGGCCTGCTTGAGCGCCTTCGCGCGCTCCGGCGTCAGGTGCCCGATCGACACGCAGCGCTTAAGGTTCGTGTGCTCGGCGACCAGGCGCACGCCGGCCAGCACCTTCTCGAAGTCGCGGTTCGACAGGCCCTGTCCCTGCGTGACCGTGCAGAACCGGTGTGCGCCGGCGGCCTCGGCAGCGCGCGCGTGCTCGAGGATCTGCTCAGGCTCCATCATCGCATGCATCGGCGTGTCGGCCTCCGCGAACTTCGACTGGGCGCAGAAGCCGCAATCCTCAGCGCAACCGCCGGACTTGGCGCTCACCAGCGAGCAGAGGTCGGTCGCGTCGCCGAAGCGCTCGACGCGCGCCTGCCAGGCGCGCTCGACCAGCGCTTCGATTTCGCCAGGGTGTTCGAGTGCGCCGAGGCGCAAGGCCTCAGCGGGTGTGATCAGCGGGGGCATGCCCGCATGATATGCGCCGCCCGGTGGGGTAGGCGCACGGGCCCTCAGCGTCCCTTGAACTCCGGCGCGCGTCGCTGTGCGAACGCGCTCACGCCCTCAGCGAAGTCATCGGTGAAGAAGCACGCGATGCGCAGCTCGATCAGCTCCTGCTCGAGATCGGGGTCAAGCTGACCGGCGGCTTGCAGCAGCTCGTTGATCACGCGCTTGTTGCCCGCCTGCGCCAGCGGCGCGTTGGCGGCGATCTCGCGCGCGAGCGTCAGCGCGTGCCCGGCCAGCGCCTCGGGCGGGGTGACCTCGTTGATCAGGTTCCACGCGTGCGCGGTGCGGGCGTCGATGCGCCGGCCGGTGAGGAACAGCTCGCGCGTGCGCGCGGCGCCGACGGTCTCGATGAACTTGCGGATCCCGGTGTGCGAGTAGATCAGCCCGAGCTTCGCGGGTGGCATCCCGAGCCTGATCGTGTCGGCCGCGATCCGCAGGTCGCATGACACCGCGAGCTCCAGCCCACCGCCGATTGCGTGGCCGTTGAGCACCGCGACCGTCGGGTACGGGTACTCCTCAATCGCCTGCAGCGCAGCGTGGAACGGGTGCGCGACCAGCCGCTCGGCCTGGTCGCCGGTCAGCGGCGCGTTCACGCCGCGCAGGTCATAGCCGGAGGAGAACATCGGGCCCTCGCCCGTGATGATCACGCAGCGCGCTTCGAGCTCGGGCATGATCGTCTCGAATGCGCCGAGGATCGCGTGGTCGAGCGCGCCGCGCTTGGCGACGTTGTGGATCGTCAGGCGCGCGACGCCAGGCGCCGGCTCGTCCAGCAGCAGGCGCCCGCGGGCAGCCTCGTCGCGGTCGCTCGGGGGTGCGCCTGGGCTACTCGAGGACAACGAGCGTGTCCCCCTCCGCGACCGCCTGCCCTTCCTGGCAGCGGATCTCCCTGACGACGCCGGGGTCCTCCACCTCGACCGGCATCTCCATCTTCATCGACTCGAGAATCACGACCGTGTCGCCCTCGAGGACGCTGTCGCCGACCTCCACCTCGATCTTCCACACGGTCCCGGTGATGTGGGCCTCGACATCCGACAACTGAGTGATCCTCCTGATGCGGTCGATTGCGATCGGCTCACAGGATATTCCTCATGCCCGAACTGATCCTTGCGGTCCATCAGGCGCGTGGCGTAGGCTAAGCGCATGACTTCGGACGGCCCGCTCGAGCTCGATCTGCTCGCGGCTTCGCTGCGCGCCGGCTCCGGCGATCTGTCGACCTTTGTCGAAAGCCTCGCGCTCAAGCTGGAGGAGGCGCTTGGCGGCTTGGCCCGCGTGGAGCGGGGGCGCCAGGGGATGCTCGGACCGAAGGTCGTGAAGAAGATCGCCGTCGAGGCGGGTGGCGACAGGCTGGAGCTGATGCGTCAAGGTGCCGACCGGGTGCAGGTGCGCCGGGCCCGGATGTCCGGCGGGATCGTGCTGAAGACCGAGCCGCTTGACATCGACTCCTGGCTGCAGGCGCTCACGGACGCGCTCGCGAGCGAGGCGTCACGCAACGAACAAACCCGGCAGGCGCTGCAGCGGCTGCTGCTCGGCTGACAACGGAGGGGAGACGATGGGATTTCTCAAGCGCGACGACGACGGCGGCCGGTCCGGCGGCGGCCAGCCTCCGGCACCGGTCCAACCGGGGCAGGACGTGGGGATCGAGCCGCAGCCGGAGCGGGCGCCGCACTCCGGGGCCTATAGCGCGGGTTCGCTCGAGGGGCTGCCCGAGTCAGGACGCGAGCGCATCGAGCGCATGCGGCAGGACGTCGCGCGAGGCTTCTTCACCAGCGACCTGTCGGTCAACGAGTTCCTGCTCGTCAAGGAGGCGGGGTTCGAGCCGCTCGGGCTGGTGCTCGGCAGCTCGATCTACCACATCGGCTTTCAGCAGGCGATGTGGAGCCAGAGCCAGGAGATGGGCGTGCTGACGCAGGCGATGTACCACGCTCGCGAGCTGGCAATGACGCGGATGGAGGAGGAGGCCGACCAGCTCGGGGCAGACGGCGTCGTCGGCGTGCGACTCAAGATCGGGCGCTACGCCTGGGGTGCGGACATGGCGGAGTTCGTCGCGGTCGGCACCGCGGTCAAACATCGCGAGGGTGAGCTGCACCGGGCGCCCGGCGGGCGGCCGTTCACCTCCGATCTCAGCGGCCAGGACTTCTCGACGCTGCTGCGCGCCGGTTACAGGCCGGTCGGGCTGGTGATGGGCAACTGCGTCTACCACGTCGCGCATCAGTCGATGCGGCAGACCTGGCGCCAGATCGGGCGCAACCAGGAGATGACGAACTTCACGCAGGCGCTCTACGAAGCGCGCGAACTGGCGATGGGACGGATGCAGGCGGAAGCCGAGCAGGTACAGGCCGGTGGCCTGGTCGGCGTGCAACTGCAGGAAGCCAGCCACGGCTGGGGCGCGCACGTGATCGAGTTCTTCGCGATCGCGACCGGTGTGATCTCGACCAAGGCCGACCACATCATCGAGCGTCCGACCATGGTTCTGCCGCTCACCGGCTGAGGTCGCGGCGACGGTAGCGCTGGCACGCGCGGGCGAGCGCTATCTTCGCACTCGCATGGACAACGTTGAGATCAAGCCGCAGGTCTACAAGGACCCGCGGCCCGCTGAGGTCTTCACGGAGTTCCACGAGCGCGTGCGCGACCACCCGCCCGAGTGGATCTACGAGGTTGTTCGGATCGCCACGGTGGCGTTCGCGATGAGCGCTTTCCGGCTGCGCGGCTACGGGGCGGAGAACGTGCCAGACGGCCCGCTGATCCTGGCACCCAACCACGCCTCGTTCATGGATCACTTCTTCTGCGCAGCCTGCATCCGGCGTCACGCACAGTTCATGGCCAAGTCGCAGCTGTTCGGCTCGGGCGTGATGAGCTGGGTGTACAACCACGGCGGCGTGTTCCCCGTGCGGCGCGGGCACCATGACGAGGAGGCGTTCATCACCGCGTTCGAGATCCTCGAGCGCGGCGGCGCGGTCTGCATGTACGTCGAGGGTGGGCGCTCACGCACCGGCGAGGTCGGAACCGACGCTCGGCCGGGGATCGGCCGGCTCGCGCTCGATTCAGGCGCCGCGATCGTGCCGGTCGGGATCCTCGGATCGCACCAGGTACGCAACTGGAAGCGGGCTAAGTTCCCGAAGGTGGTCGTCCAGTACGGCACGCCGGTCGTCTACGAGCGGGTCGCGGCGAGCACGCGCGAGCAGCAGCAGGTTGTCGCCGACGAGATCCTGAGAAGGATCAGGGACCTACATGATGGGCTCGTCGAGCGTGCGGGAAAGCCCGCTCCGCGCGCGGCCCCGCCGGGCCGGCCTATCTGAGCGCTTCCATGAACAGAGACCAGCGGCGGCTCTCGACCAGCTGCAGATCGGGGCAGCGGCCCTCACGGAACTCGCAGCGGTGCGCCTCGCGGAACCCCACCGCTGACAGCAGCGCGCTCAGCGAGCTCTCGTTGTAGTGCCACCAGTGACGCGCGGTGCGCTTCGCGCGGCGCCCACGTCCCTGGTAGATGCCCCACAGGAACCGGTCCGGATCGTCCGGGTCGTAGTCGGCGACGACCTGGTCCAGATCGGGTACCGCCAGCCGCACGCAGCCGCCGGGACGCAGCACCCGGTGGATCTCGCGCAAGCATTGCTCGGCGACGTCAGGGTGCAGATGCTCGAGCAGGTGCGAGGCGTACACGCAGTCGAAGGTCGCGTCGTCGAAGCGAAAGCGCCGCGCGACATCGAGATAGCGCAGGGACCGAAACGCGCCTGACTGGTAGCCCGCAAAGCGCTGCTCGCCGACCACGCCGAGGCGGCGCAGCAACCACGGCAGGACGCCCAGCCGGGCCACCAGCAGGTGCGGCGTCACGTCGGTGTTGAGCCACCCGTCCGCGGCCTGGTCGAACGCTCCAAGGTGGAGCTTGCGCGCAAACACGGGCATCGCTGGGGCGGACCCGTCAGGCGGTCTGCACGGCGGCCGCCTGCTCCAGTCCCAGCTCGTCGATGGCCGAGTCGCGCATCTTGTACTTCTGCACCTTGCCGGTGACGGTCATCGGGAACGAGTCGACGAACTTGATGTAGCGGGGGATCTTGAAATGCGCGATCTGTCCACGGCAGAAATCGCGAACCCCGTCGCTGCTGAGCGAACTGCCGGGCCGCCGCACGACCCATGCCATCAGCTCCTCGCCGTAGCGCACATCGGGGACGCCGATCACCTGCACGTCGGCGATCTCCGGATGCGTGTAGAGGAACTCCTCGATCTCACGCGGGTAGACGTTCTCGCCGCCGCGGATGATCATGTCCTTGCTGCGTCCGACGATCCGCACGTAGCCGTCCTCGTCCATCGTCGCGAGATCGCCGGTGTGCATCCAGCCCGCCGCGTCGAGCACCTCGGCCGTGCGCTGGGGATCGTTCCAGTAGCCGCGCATCACAGGGTAACCGCGGGCCTGGAACTCGCCGGTCGCTCCGCGCGGCGCAGTGAGTCCGGTGCGCGGGTCGGCGATCTTGATCTCGACATGCGCCATCGCCTGTCCAACCGTGGCGCAGCGGTGCTCCAGCGTGTCGTCGATCCGCACCATCGTCGTCACCGGTGAGGTTTCGGTCATCCCGAACGCGATCGACATCTGCTCGATGCCCATGTCACTCGAGACGCGCCTCATCACCTCGATCGGGCACGGGGACCCGGCCATCACGCCGGTGCGCAGCGCACTCAGGTCGTGCTCGGCGAAGCTAGGATGCTCGAGCGCCGCGATGAACATCGTCGGCACCCCGTAGAGGCTAGTGCAGCGCTCCTGCGCGCAGCCCTGCAAGGTCGCGAGCGGGTCAAACGCCTCCGCCGGATAAACGATGCAGGCGCCGTGGGAGGTGATCGCGAGGTTGCCGATCACCATCCCGAAGCAGTGATACAGCGGCACCGGGATACAGACCCGGTCGCGCTCGTCGTAGCGCAGCACCTCGCCGATGAAGTAGCCGTTGTTGAGGATGTTGTGGTGTGTGAGCGTCGCCCCCTTCGGGAAACCGGTGGTGCCGCTCGTGTACTGGATGTTGATCGGGTCGTCGAAGTCGAGCTCGGCCATGCGAGCGCTGATTGCCCCGGCAGCGGTCGGAGCCGAAGCGAGCGTGCTCCAGGCTTCGCTGTCGAAGCTGATCGAGCGCTCGAGCGCCGGCAGCTCATCGCGGACCTCAGCGACCATCGCCTCGAAGTCCGTCCCCCTGAACTGTGAGGTGGTGAAGATCCAGCGGCAGCCCGCGTGCGTGAGCGCATACTTCAACTCACTGAGACGGTACGCCGGGTTGATGTTGACGAGGATCACGCCGAGCTTTGCGGTCGCGTACTGGACCAGCGCCCACTCGTAGCGGTTCGGGCTCCATACCCCCACGCGGTCGCCCTGCTCGAGGCCGGCCGCCAGTAGCCCGCTGGCGAGCGCGTCGACTGCAGCGTTGAACTGCGAATAGCTGAACGCGACCCCCTGGTGGCAGGAGACAAGCGCATCCGCATCCGGAACGCGGGCCGCAGTGCGCTCGAGGTTGTTACCGACGGTCTCTGCGAGCAGCGGCTCTGTGCTGGTGCCGTGTGCGTAGGACAGCATGATCGTCCCTCTCCCTTCGTACTCTGGTGCGCCGATCCTATTGCAGTCCTCCGCACAAGTGGATCTGGAGCTACCCAGCTGTCCCAGCTGAGCGTCCGGGAGGTGCCGCGCTGCGTGCCTCGAGCCAGCCGCAGATCTGGTCGAGCACCTGGCGCTGCTCGGGCTCGTTGAGGATCTCGTGGTAAAGGCCCTCGTACGGTGTCGTGGTGAGGTCGCTGGAGCCGATCCGCTGCGAGATCATCACGCTGCCGGCCGGCGCGCAGAGCCGGTCCGCAGTGCCGTACGCGAGCAGCACCGGCAGCTTGATCGCGCCGACCTCGCCCGGCAGCGCGTTGACCAGCGCGATGAACTGCGCGACGGTGCCGGCCGGGATCGGGCGGTGCAAGACGAGCGGATCGTCGATGTAAGCCTGCACGACGGCGGGGTCGCGCGAGATCAGCTTCGGGTCGAGCTTGGCGAGCGGTAAGCCCGGCGCGACGGCTGCGATCACCCGGGACAGTGCCTTGGCGGCCGCGTGTCCGTCGACCTGTGCGAGCGGGCTGGTGAGGATCAACCCCGCCAGCCGGTCCTGGTGGCGCATCGCGCAGCGCAGCGCGACGGCGCCGCCCATGCTGTGGCCGAGCAGGAACAGCGGGTGGGCGGGATGCCTGCCGGCCGCCACGACGCTGAGCCTGTCGAGGTCCTCGGCGGCGTCGTCGACGCTGACCCGTCCGCGCGGCCCGTCCGAGCGGCCGTGGCCGTGATGATCGAGCGCGTAGACGGCGTGACCCTCGCCGGTGAGCCGCTGCGCGACCTGCGCGTAGCGGCCGCTGTGCTCCCCGAACCCATGGGCGATTACCACGACCGCGAGCGGTGCGTCCTGCGGTTCCCAGTAGCGCCACACGATCCGGCCGGTGCCGACGCCCGTCAGCGTGCCCTCGCCGCTCTCCTTCACAAGTCCTCCCGCGCCCTCACTAGCCCTCCCGCGCCCTCACTAGCCCTCCCGCGCCCTCACAAGCCCGCGCGCGCCCACGGGACCACCACGGCGTCCTCGGTCGGCGAGTCGCGGGCGACGACGTACTCCGCGTCCTGCGTGTCGGACGAGTTCTCGAGCACGTGAATCTCGCGCGGCGGTACGTACACCATGTCCTCGGGCTCCAGCTCGAGCTCGTGCTCCAGGTGGTCGCCCCACTTGACGGTCAGCGCTCCCGACAGCATGTACACGGCGCTCTCGCAGTGCTCGTGGTAGTGCGGACGTGAGCTCGTGCCCGCCGGAACGCGGAAGATGCCCATGTAGATGTTGAACGCCCCCGCGGTCACCTGCGAGATCTCCCCGACGTGAACGACGCCGCGCGCGGTGTCGCGACGCTGGTCGGACTTGATCACCTTCACGCTCGCCTCCGCATGACCTGAGTCTACTCTCGGCCGCGTCGCCGTTCTGGCGGTGCAACCTCGATCTGCATCGGCGGCTGGGTGGCCCGCGCGTGCTCCACCTGGAGCGTCGAGTGCCTGATCGCGTAGCGGTCCTCGAGCAACCGCGACAGGCGCCGGCGTAACTCGTGGCAGTCGCGGTCGGCGTCGACCACGACGTGCGCCGATAACGCCGGGAAGCCCGACGTCACCTCCCAGACGTGGAGGTCATGGACCTCGACGACGCCGTGCTGCTCGGCGAGCGAATGGCCGATCTGCTGCGGGTCCAGGCCGCTCGGGGCTGCCTCCATCACCACCCGGGTTGCCGCCCCCAGCAGGCCGATGCCGGCGATCAGCATCACCGCGGCGATCAACAGCGAGGCGATCGCGTCAGCGCGGCGAAAGCCGGTTGTGAGGATCACGACCGCCGCGATCGCGGTCGCGATGAAGCCGAACAGGTCGGTGAGGATGTGCCGGTAGGAGCCCTCGACGTTGAGGCTGCGCGTGTGCTCGCCGACGCGTAGCACGCGCGCGGCCAGCAGGTTGATCGCGATCCCGACCAGCGCGACGCCCAGCACGACGCCGCCGTCGACCGGCGGCGGCGAGATCAGGTGCGCGACCGCGCCATAAACGATCAGCGCGCAGAGCACCAGCATCGTCATCCCGTTGGCCGCCGCGCTGAGGATCTCGGCGCGGCCGAGCCCGTAGGTCATCGATCCGGTTGCGGGGCGCTGCGCGAGCTTCGCCGCGACCAGCGCCATCGCCAGCGCGGCCGCGTCGGTCAGCATGTGCGCGGCGTCGGACAGCAGCGCCAGCGACGAGGCGTACAGACCGGCGAGGATCTCGACCGCCATGAACGCGCCGATCAGCGCGAGCGCGATCCTCAGCGCGTGGGCGTCGGCGCCGCGGTGATCATGCTGGTGCGCTGCCGGCAGATGCGCGTGATGCTCGTGCGCATGCTCGCGGTGCGCGTGGTGGTACTCCACTAGTTCACCGAGGGATCGCTCGGCATCCGCGCGACGAGCGCGTAGCTCCCTCCCTTGCGCGTCAACACCGCCGGCCACAGCCCGCCCGGCCGCCGCGCGAACGCGTCGCTGCGCCGCGCCGGTTCAAGGATCCAGTCGCCGCGCTCGACCTCGTCGTCCAGCTGTCCCGGGCCCCAGCCGGCGTGGCCGGCGAATGCGCGCGCCTCACGGATCCCGGAGCCCGGCAGATCGCTTGCCAGGACGTTGCCGAGCACGCCGATGTCGCCGAACGCGATCAGTGCCGCTTCGCTCGGATCCACGAACTCGGCGAGCACGATCACCGCGGACTTCTGCACCGGGCCGCCGACAAGCAGGTCAGCATCGGGGCTGATCAACTCCTGAAGCTCGGGCACGGCGTCGCCGACCTTGGCCTCCGAGGGGCGGTTGAGCACCAGCCCCAGCGCACCCGCCTGGCTGTGATCGACAACCAGAACGACGGTGCGCCAGAAGTTCGGGTCCCCTAGCTTCGGCCCCGCGATCAGGAGTTGTCCACGAACCGAATCCACGCCGCTGATCTTCGCAGTTGGTTCACGCACCGCCGCCCGGTTGCGCTCCGCGGCCGGTCGTCATCGTGCCAGTCGAGCCTGTAGGTTCTAGCCCGAACTTCGGTCTAGCTCGCGCTCGCGAGCGTTCCGTCGAATCCGATCTTCGCATGCGTTCCGTCGCAGAACGGCTTGTTCAGGGACGCGCCGCAACGGCAGAGGTAGAGAGTCCTCCCGGTTGTGGCGACCGGGTTCCCGTCGTGGTCGACGATCTCGATCGGTCCGGTGACTTTATAAGGTCCGTTGCTTGTGGCCATAACCAGAGCGTCGGTCATCGTCATGCTCCTCTTGTCATGTGAGTCGGGCGGCCCACAACCTTAGGGCACCCCTGATGCACTTGCCATCGTGCCACTCGCGATCAGAGACCGTGGCCCTTAGGGCCCGCGGGCCCTTACGCTTCGCGGCCATGTCCTACTCAACGCTTCGCTACGAGCTCGACGACGCCGGCGTGGCGACGATCTCGCTCGATCAGCCAGAGACTCGAAACGCCCTTTCCACCGAGCTTCTGGGGGAGCTCGAGGCGGCGCTCGCGCAGGCGCGCGCGGACTCGGCGGTGCGCTGCGTGGTGCTTGCCTCCACGCACGCGAAGGTGTTCTCCAGCGGGGGCAACCTGAGCGGCTTCGCGGCCGAGTTGCCGCTCGTGCACAAGCATGCCGAGATCGACAGCTTCCCGCGCGTGTTCCGGCTGCTCGGCGAGCTTGGCAAGCCGTCGCTGTGCGCCGCGGGAGGACACGTGCTCGCCGGCGCGCTCGGCCTGGCGCTCGCGTGCGACCTGATCGTCGCTCGCGAGGGGGTGCGCTTCGGCACGCCCGAGATCAACGTCGGCGTGTTCCCGTTCATGATCATGGCGCTGATCTACCGCAACGTCGGGCGCAAGAAGACCAACGAGCTGCTGCTGCTGGGCGAGCAGATCTCGGCAACGGAGGCCGAGCGGATCGGCATCGTCAACCGGGTCGTGCCGGCTGAGCAGTTCGACGCGGTCGTGCGCGACTGGTCGCACAAGCTGGCGGCGAAGTCGCCGGTGATGATGAAGCTCGGCAAGGACGCGATGCTCCGCCAGCAGGACATGGCGTTCGCTGACGCGCTGGACTACCTGCGCGGCCAGTTGGCGCTCGCGTTCTCCACCGAGGACCTGACCGAGGGCGTAACGGCGTTCTTCGAGAAGCGCCCCGCGGTCTGGAAGGGGTGCTGATCGAGTGTCGAGCTCCGAGCGCGCAGGTCGACTACCGCTTGCGTTACGATTTACTCGCGGCTGGCAAATCTACGGTCGAACGGACTCGACCGGCAAGGGGATTCGAACATGTCCGAGTCTGAGCGCACAAACGCTTACAAGTCAAACGCTGGCGACGGGCTGCCTTCCGAGGGGTTGACGGCGCGCGACAGACAGGCGCGACGGCACGTCAATGATCAGCTGCTCGACACGGGGCAGTTCGTCGAATGCATCTTCAGCTGTCAGGCGTGCGGTCTCAGCGGCACCAGCATCGCGCGCGCGCACATGCTCGTGGGCAAGACCTGCGCCGCCTGCGGCGAGCTGGTCGTCGTCACCACCGTCTGATCCGAGAGCGATCACAACGGTGCGTGCCGCGGCGGTTCAGCTGAACTCGACGGAGGACCTCGAGCGCAACCTCGCGACAGCGGACCGTTTGGTCCGCGAGGCCGCGGGCCGTGGCGCCGAGTTGGTGGTGCTGCCCGAGAAGTGGAATGTGCTGGGCACGCGCGAGGCGATGGCGGCGGCCGCGCAGCCGCTCGACGGGCCCGCGGGCCTGTGGGCCCGCGCAGTCGCGGGTGAGCTCGGGATCGACCTGCTCGCCGGCTCGATCGTCGAACGCATCCCCGGGCAGCAGCGCTCGGCCAACACCAGCGTTCACTACGCGCCGTCGGGTCGCAGGCAGGCCGTGTATCGCAAGCTGCACATGTTCGACGTGGAGGTTGACGGGGTGGTGTACGCGGAGTCCGCAGCCGAGCAGCCGGGCGACGAAGTGGTCGTCTCGCGCTGCGGCGATGGCACCGGCCTCGGGATCAGCATCTGCTACGACGTCCGCTTCCCCGAGCTCTACCGCGCGCTGTCGGCCCGCGGGGCGGAGATCGTGGCGGTACCGAGCGCCTTTACGCTGACGACCACGCGAGACCACTGGGAGGTGCTGTTGCGGGCGCGAGCGATCGAGAACCAGTGCTACGTGGTCGCGGCCAACCAGATCGGGGAGCACCCGCCGGGGAACCGCTCAGGCGGACGTTCGCTGATCGCCGACCCGTGGGGGATCGTGCTCGCGTGCGCGCCCGACAGGGAGTGCGTGATAGTCGCCGACCTGGATCTGCAGGCCCTCCAAGACGTGCGTAGACGCCTGCCCGCGCTACAACACCGGCGTCCAGACGCGTACTTCTGATTGAATCATCACTGATGAAGGACAGTCCACTCGTCAAACGCCTGTTGTGGTCCGGGTTGCTGGCAGGGGTTGGGGCGCTCGCCACCCTCGCCTCCACCCGTGTGGCCGCTGCGATCTGGAAGCGCGTGTTCGGCGAAGAGCCGCCCGAGTGACCGAGAACAGTCAGAGTTCGACCGATCAGGCCGAGCCACCGGCGCCATGGTTGCAGCAGCAGACCGACGCTGGATCGCTGTCCAACTGGGCGATGGCGGGCGCGCCTCCGGGAACGTCCTGGCCGCCGCCTCCCTCGAGCGATCCCTTGGCGGACGGCGCGCCGGCGGGGCAGTCGCCCCTGCAGGCAGGTCAAGCGTCCCTGCAGGCAGGCCGAACGTCGCTGCAGTCGCTCGTGCGTGCGCGCCCTGAGCTGGTGATCGGCGCCGCGTTCGCCGGTGGTCTCGCGGTGGCCCTGATCGTCAAGCGCCTCGCTCGCTGAGATGCCCGCTAACAACGGTCAACCGGACAACATCGCGACAGCGATAACCGACGTCTCGGACCGCGTCACGCGTCTCGTCCACGACGAGATCGAGCTCGCCAAGGCGGAGATGACGGACAAGGTCAGGAGCCTCGCCACGGGTGTGGGTGTGTCCGCGGCCGGGGCGGTGTTCGGCGTGTTCGCGTTCATCTTCTTTCTATTCTTCGTCGCCTTCGGCTACGACTCGCTGTTCACGAGCGGCGTCGGGGAGCTGTGGCAGGGCTTCGCGGTCGTGCTGGTGGTGCTGCTGCTGTTGACCTTCGCGTCCGTGCTGATCGCGCGGCGACTGCTGCGCGTCGGCGCGCCGACGCCGACGATGGCGATCGACGAGGCCCGGAAGATCCGCGAAACGGTCAGCCCCAACAGGGAGCTCGAGGGCTGATGCCGGCGCGCACGCCAGAGGAGATACGCGCTTCGATCGAGGAGAACCGGGAGCAACTCGGGGTGTCGCTCGAGAAGCTGCGCGTCGAGGTCGCGGTCCTGACGGACTGGCGGGCGCGTGCCCGGCGTAGCGAGCGCGAGTTGTCGCTCGGCGCGGCAGCCGCCGGGTTCGTGATCGGCGGTGGCGTCGCCGGGCTCGGGAGCCTGCTGTTCGGCGGCAAGCGCCGCAGAGCTCGCCGCCGCGCGCTCAGATAACCGCGACGCGACGTATTCTCAGCCGGCGGCGGGCGACAGCAGCGAGCGCGGGACGCCGCCGGCGCCGAGCAGACCGGGGCCGACATGCGTGCCGATCACCGGTCCGATCTCTGATACGAAGATCGGCTCGGTACCGAAGATCTCGCGGCCGCGGGCCGCCAGCTCCTGCGCCTGCCGATCGTCGTGGATGTGCTGCACAACCCAACCGTCGAGACCCTGCTGCTTGCACGAGCGCAGCACTTCGACGAGCCGCTCGAACGCGCGCTTGGAGGTGCGGACCCGCTCCACCGGCGTGATCTCCGACTCCACGGAGAGGATCGGCTTGATCTTCAGCGCGGTCGCGACCCAGGCCTGTGCGCCGCCGATGCGCCCGCCCCGGCGGAGGTATTCGAGCGTGTCGATCGCGAACAGCAGTGTCAGGCGCGCGCGCGCCTCGCGCGCGCGCTGCACGACGCCGTCGGCGTCCGCGCCCGAACGCGCCGCCGCGGCGGCAGCGAGCAGCATCAGGCCTTCGCCGCCGCACGCGGTGGTCGAGTCCAGCACGTGCACACGGTCGGCTTGTGCGCCGAGCTGATCGCGTGCCTGCGCGGCTGAGCGTACGGTGCCCGAGATCCCGCCTGAAAGGTGGATCGAGACGATCTCGTTGCCCGCCTGCAGGAGCGGCTCGTAGACCGCTAGAAAGTCGCCGATCGACGGCTGCGAGGTGGTCGGCAGGTCGGCAGAGGGGTCCAGCCGTGCGAAGTAGCCGTCATAGTCGGACATCTCGCTTTCGCGCAGCACCTCGTCGCCGCGGTGCACGTACAGGCTGACCTCGTGGATCTTGTTGTCTGCGACCAGCGCCCGCGGCAAGTAGTGGCAGGTGTCGGTGACGAGGCTAACCGGCATCCAGCGCACCCTAGCAGGGGAATCGCAAGCGACTGCGGTGGGAGCGCCGCGAGCGGTTCTAGCTAGCGGGGAGCGGTAGGCGATCTCGTAGAGCACTGATCAAGTTTCCTCAAGGTAATCGAGAAACGTCTACCGCGGTCGCTAGTATGTCTGGTCCGGCGGGGGGTCGCCCGTCCGGTTCACCAACTCCGAAGTCAAGATGTCAGGAAGAACGCTAGTCACCGGAGCTACCGGCTTCATAGGATCACACGTCGCCAAGCTGCTCGTCGAACGCGGCGATGACGTGCTGGCCACCGTTCGTCCCAGATCGCGCACCCACCAACTGGACGCGCTCGGTGTGGAGACCGTGGGCGCCGATATCTGTGACCGCCGAGCGATCCGGCGGGCGATGAAGGGCGCGGACCGGGTGTTTCACATCGCCGGTTCCTCGAGCCTCCGACAGCCGCGCGATCTGCTCTTCTCGGTCAACGTCGAAGGTGCCCGGGTGGTGCTCGAGGAGGCCCTGCGCGCCGGCGTCGAGCGCGCTGTACTGACCTCTTCGATCGCCGCCATCGGACCTGCGCCGAGCGGCGAGATCGCCGATGAGCGCAGCGTCTGGGACGCAGGTCGCTACCGCATCGCCTACATCGACAGCAAGCACGGGGCTGAGGTGCTGGCGATGCAGCTGCGCTCCCGCGGGCTGCCGCTGGTGATCGTCAACCCCGCCCACACGATGGGCCCGGGCGACAGCGGCCGCTCCTCGACCGTGCTCGTACAGCGCTTCCTGCGCCGCCAGATCCCCGCCTACGTCGACGGGACGCTCAACATCGTCGGTGTGGAGGACGTCGCGCGCGGCCATCTACTGGCCGATGAGCGCGGGATCGTCGGGGAGCGTTACATCCTCGGCAACCGCAACTTCACGCTGGACCGGCTGTTCGTTGACCTTGGCCGGCTGTCGGGTGTCGAGCCGCCGGCGCTGAAGCTACCCGTTGCGGTCGCGATGAGCTTGAGTATCGCGGCGCAGCGTTTGCCGGGCTTAGGGTTTCCACCGCCGGCGGAGGTCAGAGCCGCATCGCTCAACTGGGCGCTCAGCAACGCGAAGGCCAAGCGCGAGCTGGGCTGGAGCCCCTCCGCGCACGAGGCGTGCCTGGAGGAGACGGTCGCCTGGTATCGCGAGCGCGAGGACGTCGAGCTGTCGGGCGCAGCCGCCCGCCAGCCGTTCGCGTGGCGCCTGGCGGGCGGGCTGGCCCGGCGCATCCCGCGCGTCCTTTAGACTGAATTCCCCGGCGGGCCCTTTAGTCTAAAGGCCGCTCGAGATCAGCGACGAGAGGTTCGTGACCTCGCCAGCCGGTGGGATCGCCGGCGCTGGCTGCGGGCCGTACTCCGGGAAGGCCTCCTGGACGTTGACGGTCGCCGCGTGACCGGAGACCGACAGCGCCTCGGACAAGACGATCCGCCGGATCAGATTGCTCGAGTCGATCCAAACGTCGAGCGGGACGCCGGCCGGCATCGTCTTGTGCATCGTCGCGACTGCCTGCTCGACTGCGGCGCGCTGCGCGGCGGGCACCACCCCGGGCAGCTTCGACAGGTCGATGTCAGCGTGGTAATGCGTCGTCTGCACGCCGTCGATCTGCGCTGTGCCGAGGTCCTGCAGGCTGCCGGAGGAGGCCGCACGAAGGTAATTGAAGTACTGGCCGGGGTCGCTCAGCTGACTGTCGCTGCTCATCAGCGAGGACAGACCTGACGCTCCAGCCGCCTTCCCGACCTGCGAAAGCTCGATCTCGATCCACTGCTTGCCGCCTGGGAGCTTGGAGGCGAGCGCCGCCGGCAGCTTCATGTACATCGCCGTGTGCGCGAGCACGAGCTGCATCTGCAGGTTGCTGAGCCCAGCGGACGCCGCTACCGGCACGCTCATGTTCAGCGCCATCGAGCCGACCCGGCTCGACTGGAACGACCCCGATCCGGTGATCGAGACACTCCCGGCCCCGGGAATCCGCTCGTTGAGCGTCATCACCGTCTTGAAACCGGCGACCTTGGCCGAGACGTCCGCCGCGCGCGTGAGCGTGGCGGCCGAAAGCGTCGGTGCAGTGGCACTGTGCGAGGCGCTCGACGACGAGCCGCAGCCTCCCAGCAGAGCCGCCGGCACAACCAGCGCGGCTGCGACTGCAGCAGCAGGTCCGAACCGCCGCTTGCAAGTGCCCGCTCCCATCTGTGTAGCTATACCGCCGAGACTTCCTGCTCGTCCGCCACGCGGAACGACGACCCGCAACCGCAGGCCGCTACCACGTTGGGGTTCTCGACCTTGAAGCCGGCACCCTGGAGCGACTCCACGAAGTCGATCACCGAACCCTTTACGTAGGGCAGGCTGGGATGATCGACCAGCAGCCGAATGCCCTTGTCCTCGAATACGGTGTCGCCATCCCGCTGCTCGTCGAAGGCGAGTGCGTACTGGAAGCCCGAGCAACCGCCACCGCGAACGCCGACGCGCAGCCCGGCGGTCTCGGCGACAGTGGCTTGCGAGTCGAGGAACTCTCGGACCTTCTCGGCGCCTTTGTCAGTCAGTGTAATCATTGCTTCATTCAGTATAGCGACGTGCTCAGACCCGCTACGCTCCAACCATGATGTCAGCCACACCCGAGGAGCTGAAGGCGCGGATCGAAGCCGGGATCGCGGGCGCTCGAGCAGAGGTTAGCGGTGACGGTCACCACTTCACGGCGGTCGTCAGTGCCGCCGCGTTCGCCGGCCTCAGCCGCATCGCCCAGCACAAGCTCGTCTACGACGTCTTCGGTGCCGAGGTTGGCGACCGCATTCATGCACTGTCCATCAAGACCCAAGCCAGGGAGAACGGAGACTAGGGATATGAGCGAAGAGACCGTCACAATGCGCGAAGCGATCGAGAGCGCGATCGCCGAGAACCCCGTGATCCTGTTCATGAAGGGCACGCCCGACCAGCCCGCGTGCGGTTTTTCGGCACGCACGGTCGCGATCCTGAAGTCGATCGATGCCCCGTTCGCCGCGGTCAACGTGCTCCCGGACCCCCGCATCCGCCAGGAGCTCTCAGCCGTGTCGGGCTGGCCGACGATCCCGCAGCTGTTCATCGACGGCGAGCTGGTCGGCGGCTGCGACATCGTCACCGAGATGCACGCGACCGGCGAGCTGCAAGAGGCACTCGGACTCGAGGACGAGGTCGACGCCGCCGAGCCGGAAGCCGTCGTGGATCAGGCCGCGCCGCTGTCGATCGAGAGCCGGCTCTAGTCGGTGGTGCCAGGGCTCGGGTGAGTGTGCCGGCCGCGGCCTCGACGAGGAACCCGCCCGAGCCGCCCGCCGGCCGCGCGCGAGGCACGTTCGTGCCGCTGCGCTTCGACGCCGCCGCCGGGGTTCTGCGAGCGCTCGACCAGACGCTGCTGCCGCACCGCACGCTCGAGCTCGAGCTGCGTAGCGCCGCGGCGGTCGCCGAGGCGATCGAGCGCCTCGCGATCCGCGGCGCGCCGATGATCGGAGCCGCCGCCGCCTACGGCCTCGCGCTCGAGCTCGCGGCCGACCCCAGCCCCGAGCGCGCCCGCAGCGCAGCGGCGCGCCTGCGAGCCGCGCGTCCGACCGCGGTCAATCTCGCCTATGCAGTCGACCGCGTGCTGGCGGCCGCACTCGCCGCGCCCACAGGCGAGCTCGCCGGGGCGGCGCTCGCCGAGGCGCAGGCCGTCTACGCCGACGAGGTTGCCGCGAGCTCTGCGATCGCCACCGCCGGAGCTGACCTGCTGGCCGGCGCCGAAGGGCTGCTCGGACCCGAGCCACGGATCATGACCCACTGCAACGCGGGCGCGCTGGCCGTGCCGGGCGGCGGCACGGCGTTGGCGATCCTCGCGGAGCTGCACCGCCGCGGGGCGCTGCAAAGCGTGATCGCGACCGAGTCCCGGCCGCTACTCCAAGGTGCGCGGCTGACCATCTACGAGCTTGCGCAGCTTGGCATCACGCACGAGCTGATCGTCGACTCCGCGGCTGCGTGGACGATCGCCTCGGGAGCGGTCGACGCTGTGATCGTCGGCTGTGATCGCGTCGCCGCCAACGGCGATGTCGCGAACAAGGTCGGAACCTACGGCCTGTCGCTGGCCGCCGCTGCGGCCGGGATCCCGTTGATCGTTGCCGGCCCCACCTCGACGATCGACCTCGCATGCCCGTCCGGCGAGGCGATCGTGATCGAGCAACGCAGCGCGGACGAGGTGCGCTATGTCGCCGGCAGCTTGCTGACGCTCGCTGGCACGCCGTGTCGCAACCCGGCCTTCGACGTCACCCCGGCGGCGCTGGTGAGCGCGCTCGTGACTGAGCGCGGCGTCGCGCGTCCGGTCAGCTCCGCGACGATCGCGGCGCTTAACCTAAGAACCTAAGCCGGCGTCGCGTCGAGCGAGCGCCACAGATAGAGGCAGGCGAGCGTGCGGTGCGGACGCCACGGCGCGGCGATCGCCTCCAGGGCGCCGGGCGCGGGCAACGCCTCGAGGCCGTAGAGGTTCATCGCCGCGCGCCTGATCCCGAGGTCGCCAACCGGCAGCACGTCGGGCCGCTGCAGATGGAACATCAGAAACATATGCGCACTCCATGCGCCCAGGCCCTTGACCGCGACGAGCTCCGCGATTACCTCCTCGTCGGGCAGGTGCTCGAGCGCGCCGAGCTCGAGCGAGCCGTCGGTCACGTGCTCCGCCAGCGAGCGCAGAAACGACACCTTCGCGCGGCTGAGGCCGGCGGCGGCGCGCAGCTCCTCGGGGTCGTCCGCGAGCACCTCGGCCGGAGCCGGGGGGCGCCCGTCGAAGCGGGCGGTCAGCCGCGCGTAGATCGCGGCGGCCGCCTTGACCGACAGCTGCGGCCACACGATCGACCGCACGAGCGCGCCGTAGTGGTCAGCCGGCCGGCCGCGGCGCCGGTCACCGAGACCGTCGGCGCCTACCGAATCGATCACGGCCGCCAGCGTGGCGTCGGCGGCGCGTAGGTGGCCGACCGCTTGCTGGTGGTCGGCCGCGGCGGATCCTGGCACATGAGAATCATGCCATCCGCGCGCGGGCGGAGCAATCAAACGCAACTGCCACGGCGGTTTACCGGCTAACATGAACACGATGCGCATCGCGCTCGTGTCGCCATACTCGTGGACGTATCCCGGGGGCGTGACGAGACACATTGAGGCACTCGCGGAGCAGTACATCGCACAGGGACACCACGTCCGCGTACTTGCTCCGGTGGATCCGCCCGATGGTCTCTCAGCCGCTCTTCACCGTGGCGCGCGCCCGCAGTCGATCGTTGCCCCCGAATATCTGATACCGCTGGGCCGCACGGTCGGCTTCAAGGCGAACGGCTCGGTCTCGAACCTGTCGATCACGCCGTTCGGCATCGCCAAGCTGCTGGGCGAGCTGCGCAGCGGCGAGTTCGACGTCGCCCACATCCACGAGCCGGTGGCGCCCGTGACCGGCTGGGCGACATGCGGCTTCGGCGGGTTGCCGCTGGTCGGCACGTTCCACTCCTACTCCACCAAGTGGGTGCCGAACACGGCCGCAAACGCCATCGGCGCACGCCGTGTGCTGAACCGCCTGCACGTCCGCGTGGCGGTCTCCGAAGCGGCGGCTTGGACCGGTAAGCGCTGGTACGGCGGCGTTTATCGCGTGATCCCGAACGGGGTTCACTTCGACCGCGAGCGCGCGGCCCGCGCTGCACAGCGCCCCGCCGACGACACGCTACGGATCGTGTTCGTCGGCCAGGCCGTCGAGCGCAAAGGGCTGCCGCTGCTGCTGCACGCGTTCGAGGCGCTGCGCGAGCACATCCCCACCGAGCTGACGGTCGTCGGCCCGACCGCCAAGGAGCTCGACCCGCTGCTGCTCGACCCGAGCGGCGTGCGCGCGCTGGGCAAGGTCGACGACGAGCGCAAGCGCTTCGAGCTCGAGCGAGCCGATGTCCTCTGTGCACCCTCGCTGGGCGCCGAGAGCTTCGGGATGGTGCTGACCGAGGCGTTCGCGGCGGGGACACCCGTGATCGCTTCTGACATCGCCGGCTATCGCGACGTCGTCCGCGACGGCGTCGACGGGGTGCTCGTGCCGATGGGTGACGCGCAGGCGCTCGCCGAGGCGCTGCGCGACCTCTATCACGAGCCCGAGCGCCGCCTGGCCCTCGCCAGGGCCGCTGCGTCGAACGTGGAGAAGTTCGCCTGGGAGCGCGTCGCGGGCGAGGTCATGCAGGCCTACCAGGATGCGATCGCGACACCGCAGCCAGAGGGTGCAGGGCAGCGCGCCGCGGTACGAATCGGCATGCGGTCCGCCGATCTGAAGCCGCGCGTACGCGCGCGCCGGCTCGCCAGCCTCGAACCCGACCCGGTGGTCGCGGGCAGGAGCGCGTGGGCGCTCGCCAGACGCATCGGGATGCTGGCGGTCACGCTCGGCGGGGTCCTGCTGGCGATCCTGGCGCTGCAGAAGATCGGGATCGGCAGCATCGCGAACGCGCTGATCAACTCGAGCCCGACCTTCGTCCTGCTCGGCCTCGGAGCGATGTGCGCGGCGATGGCGATGCGCGGCGTTTCGTGGTACGCGATCCTGGAAGCGGCGCTGCCACGCGCGCGCTTACGGCTGGTGGATTCGATGCAGGGCACGTTCATCGGCGTGCTGATGTCCTCGACGCTGCCGGCGCGGCTCGGTGAGCCGTCGCGTGCGCTGGTCGTGGCGCGGCGCACCGGGCGCCCCCGTGAGAACCTGCCCGTCGTGCTCGGCACGCTCGTCTCGCAGACGCTGCTGAACCTCGTCGCGCTCGCGATCCTCGGCGTGATCATGTTCTCCTCGGTCGACTTCTTCAGCGGCCACCAGAGCGCGCTGCTGATCGCCGCGGGCGCGCCCGCGATCCTGCTTGTGCTGGTGCTGATCGCGCCGGTCCTGCTGCGCTACGGCGGCGCGACCCGCTTCGCCCGCCTGCACGGCGCGGCGGTGCAGGTGCGCGGTGCGATGACCAGGGTCCGCGCCGGCTTGACGGTTTTCCGCCGGCCGCGACTTGGTGCCCTCGCAGCTGGGGCGCAGCTGTCCGCGTGGGGCCTGCAAGCGCTGTCCTGCTACCTGCTGCTGGTAGCCCTCGGTCTCGGCAACCGCACCGGGTTCGCGGCCGCCGCCGCGGTCCTGTTCGCGGTGAACATCACCGCCGTCCTGCCTGCGACGCCCGCCAACCTGGGTGTGTTCCAGGCGGCGTGCGCGGCGGTGCTCCACGCCGGATGGCACATCGGCCTGGGGACGGGCGTTGCCTACGGCGTGATCCTGCAGGCGGTCGAGGTCTCGACCGCGATCCTGATGGGGATGCCCGCGCTGCTCAAGGAGGGTATGTCGTGGCGTGAGGTCAGGCTACGGGCGATGAACGCCGCGCCGGTGAAGCTGCCGGCCCGTCACGCGTCCGAGACGCCGCGCTCGGCGGTTTCCGCGTCGAGGCCTAACTGACCGGTGCGCGGTCGTCTACCGTCCGAGCATCAACGCCGAGCAGCGCTCCGCGATCATGTATGTCGGCGCGTTGGTGTTGCCTGAGGTGATCCGCGGCATCACTGAGGCGTCGGCGATGCGCAGCCCTTCGACGCCGTGCACACGCAACTCCGAATCGACGACTCCGTCGCTGGGCGAGCCGATCCGGCAGCTGCAGGAAGGGTGGTAAAGGTGCTCGCAGGTGGCGCGCAGCCACTCGATCCGCTGCTCGCGGCTGCGCACCGCCGGGCCGGGGTTGAGCCGCTCGCCGAGCAGGCTCACGAGCGGCCGCTTGGACGCCAGCTCCTCGATCAGGTCGATCGCCTTCAGCATCGCGCTGACCTCGATCCGGCGGGACAGGATGTTGCTGAGGATCCGGGGAGGATCCCCCGCGTTGGCCGATCGCAGGCGGATCTCGCCGCGGCTTTCGGGTGCCTGCAGCGAAAAGCCGATCGAGATCGCGGGCATCCCAGCCTTGCGGAACCCGTGGTCCCAGAAGAACACCGGCGCGAAGTAGATCTGGAAGTTGGGCGCGCTTAGCGACGGATCCGAGCGCCAGTGAAGCACCGCCTCGGCGATTGTCGAGGAGAGCTTGCCGCGTCTGGTCGAGGCCCACTGCGCCAGGTAGAGGGGGTTGGTGGCGTCATCGAGCGTGAGCGGATCGTTGCAGCGCCAGTTGCAAAAGCCGACCGGGTGCTCCTGCAGGTGCATGCCGACGTTCGGTGACTGCACCAGCTGGTCGATCCCGATCTCGCGCAGGTGTGCCTGCGGGCCGACGCCGGAGAGCATCAGCAGCTGCGGCGATCCGTAGGCGCCGGCGCTCAGTACGACCTCACGCTCGGCCTGCGCGACCACGCGCTTGCCGTCGTGCTCGTAGTCAACGCCGACCGCTCGCATGCGTTTGAACACGACGCGGTGCACCAGCGCTTTCGATACGAGCTCGAGGCTCCCGCGCTTCAGCGCCGGACGTAGGAAGGCGTCGGCGGCGCTCCAGCGCCGGCCGCCTTTCGTCGTGGTCTGCAGCAGGCTTCCGCCGTCCTGTCGGGCGCCGTTGTAGTCGGGGTTCTGCTCGAGCCCGACCGCCTCGGCGGCGCCGATGAAGGACTCCCAATGCGGTGAGAGCCAGCGCCGCTGGGTGACGTGCAGCTCACCGGAGTTGCCGTGGTAGCCGTCGCGGATCTCGGCGTTCGCCTCATGGCGCTTGAAGTAGGGCAGCACCGCGTCGTAGCGCCAGCCACGCGCGCCGTAGTCGCGCTCCCAGCGGTCGTAGTCGAGGCGATTGCCGCGTGCGTATAGCATCGCGTTCATCGACGATGAGCCGCCGAGCATCTTGCCGCGCGGCAGGAACAGCCGCCGCGAGAACAAGCCCGGCTCCGGCTCCGACATGAAGTTCCAGTCGATCGCCGTCTGAAACTGGCTCGGGAACGCCGCCGGGATCTTCACCTCGGGGCGCCGATCGGAACCACCCGCCTCGAGCAGCAGCACGCGTGCGCCGCTGGCGCTCAACCTGTTCGCGAGCAGGCAGCCGGCCGAGCCGGCGCCGACGATCACGTAGTCGTAAGACGACGACCGCCGTCCTGGCGCCCACGATCGACCGATCACTCGGGGGACTTTACGGCGATCTCCGATCACGGAGTCGGCCAACAGGCGGGAGGATCAGCCGCTCACACAGGGGATCTAGGAGACGATCGGCTGCGGCTGTCCCTCACCCTCACCCTCAACCACAGCCTGAGGATCAGCGTCGGCCAGCTCCGTCAGCCGGGTGGGGTCCCGGTCGCTCCCGGCGATCGTGTCGTCGGCCGCCTGGCGCCGGGTGCTCGGCAGGAAGCCGGACTTCATGCCGAAGTAGACCGCCTGCGGGTGATGGGCGACGATCGCCAGCGTCGACTGCTCGGGCTCGACGGCGAAGCCGTCCGACAGGCGCAGGCCGATCGAGTCTGCGTCGAGCAGGCGAAACACCGTCTCGTGCTCGGACTGCTCCGGGCACGCGGGGTAGCCCCACGAGTAGCGCCGGCCCTGCTTGGCGCCGATCTCCAGATCCGCCCGCACGCGAGCATGCAGCCATTCGGCCGTCGCCTCGGCGCACTGCACCCCGAGGCCGTGCACGAACAGCTGCTCGGCAAATTCCCCTGAGGCTTCGAGCGACGCCATCAGCTCAGTCACCTCGTGGCCCGCCGTGACCGCCTGGATCGCAACCACGTCAACGGCGTCAGCCGGGTTCGATGCATCGGATCCGGCCGTCACCGGACGGTAGAAGTCCGCCAGGCAGATGCGATCGTGCCGCGGCTGGCGCGGGAACCCGAGGCGGCCGAGCGCGCGCTCGCCGGGCGCCTGCGGATCCCAGATGATCAGCTCGTTGCCGTCCGCGTTGCACGGAAAGTAGCCGAGCAGCGCGCGCGGGCGCAGGTAGTCCTGCGTGTGCCACATCCGCTCCAGCCGCGGCTGGAAGTCCTCGGCGACCAGCGCGCGCCATGCCTCGCCCTTAACGCCGCGCCCACCCCAGTGCAGCTTGAACAGCACGTGCGTGTCGATGTGGTGGTAGACCTCGTCGATCTCCACCGGGATCTCACGCACTCCCCAGAACGGCGGACGCGGAACGGGGTTGTCGATGACGGCGGCGCTGCGCACGCTCGCGTCGGTGGTCGGCGGCGCGCCGTCGTCGAGCGCCGCCGGGGCCTCGCGCAGGACCCGCGCCGCCGCGCGCGTGCTCGCGACCAGTTCGGCGCGCGCGTCAGGGTCGATCAAAGCGTCCATCTTCGCGAGCCCCTCGAAGGCGTCCTTGCAGTAGTAGACGCCGGGCTCGTAGACCGCATCGGAGCCGGCGCCGCCGGGGTACAGAATGCGCGAGGCGAAGTTGCGGTTGATCGCCGCGCCGCCGACCAGCACCGGGAACTGCAGGCCGCGCTCGTGCAGCTCCTGCACGCAGGCGGGCATCTGCTTGGAGGTCGACACGAGTAGCGCGCTAAGCCCGATCGCGGTCGCGTCGTGCTCGACCGCCGCCTCGAGGATCGTCGAGATCGGCACCTGCTTGCCGAGGTCGACGACCGTGTAGCCGTTGTTGGTGAGGATCGTGTTGACCAGCGACTTGCCGATGTCGTGCACGTCGCCGAACACGGTCGCGATCACGACGGTGCCCTTCGTGTAGCCCTCGAGCTTGTCGAGATAGCGCTCCAGTCGAGCGACGGCGCGCTTCATCACCTCGGCGGACTGCAGCACGAACGGCAGGATCAGCTCGCCTGCTCCGAACTTGTCGCCGACCTCGCGCATCGCCGGCAATAGCACCTCGTTGAGCGTCGGCACCGCGCCGATCTTCGCGACGCTGGCGTCGATCCAGTCCTCGACGCCCTCCTTGCGGCGGCGCAGGACGTGGAAGTGCAGCGCCTGCTCGGGCTCCATCCCGGCGGTCGGGTCGGCCGCCGCCGCGCCGGCGCCCTCCTCGCCGGAGGCGCCCTTGGCCTCGAAGTGCGCGATCAGCCGCTCGAGTGCATCCTCGCGCCGGTCCAGCACGAGGTCGTCGGCGAGTTCGCGCTCGAGCTCGGGGATCTCAGCGTAGGGCGTGATGTGGTTGGGGTTGACCATCGCGAGGTCGAGCCCAGCCTGCACGCAGTGGTGCAGGAACACGCTGTTGATCACCTTGCGCGCCGGCAGCCCGACGCCGAACGAGACGTTGCTGACGCCCAGCGAGGTCTTCACCCCCGGAATCTGAGACTTGATCAGGCTGATGCCCGCGATCGTCTCGACGGCGCTGTGGCGCCACTCTTCGTCGCCCGTTGTCAGGGTGAACGTCAGGCAGTCGAAGATCAGCACCTCGGGGTCCAGGCCGTGCTCCTCGCAGCACAGCTGCGTGATCCGCTGGGCGACCTCGAGCTTGCGCTGCGCGGTCTTCGCCATCCCGATCTCGTCGATCGTCAGCGCGATCAGGGCGGCGCCGTGGGCGCGCGCCAGCGGCACCACGCGGTCGAGCTTGGCGCGGCCGGCCTCGAGGTTGACGGAGTTGACGATCGCGGCGCCGGGGATCTGCTGCAGCGCGGTCTGGATCACCTCGGGCTCGGTCGAGTCGATCTGGATCGGCGCCGGCTGCGTCAGCGAGATCCGCTTGACCACCTGGCGCATCTGCTCGGGCTCGTCCTGGCGCTCGGTCAGCGCGACGCACACGTCGAGCACGTGCGCGCCGCCCTGGACCTGGTCCTCGGCGATCATCGCGATCCCGTCGTAGTCGTCGGCCAGCAGCAGCTCCTTCGCCTTGCGCGAGCCCTGCGAGTTGACGCGCTCGCCGACCAGCGTGGGGGCGGGGTCCTGGGCCAGCGGCGTGGCGGTCATCATCGAGGAGACATGCGGCGGCCGGCCCGCGGGCCGGCGATCGGGAGCAAGGCCCTTGACGCGCCGCGCGATCGCGGCGATGTGTGCGGGCGTGGTGCCGCAGCAGCCGCCGACGATGCCGACGCCGTAGCGCTCGACGAACGACCCCAGCACCGCCGCGATCGACTCGGGTGACTCGGGGAAGATCGTCTCGCCGTTTGGGCCTTGAAGCGGCAGGCCGGCGTTCGGGATGCAGTGCACCGGCAGCCGGCAGTTCTCGCCGAGGAAGCGGATCGCGTCGCGCATGTCCTCGGGACCGGTCGAGCAGTTCAGGCCGACGACGTCGACGGCGAGCGCTTCGAGCGTCGCCAGCACGGCGCTGATGTCGGTGCCCAGCAGCATCTTGCCGCCGTTTGGCAGCAGCGACACGCTGCACTGGATCGGGACGCTGCGGCCCTCGAGCTTGAACGCCTCGCGCGCGCCGAGCACCGCCGCCTTGACCTCGAGGATGTCCTGCGCGGTCTCGATGATGATCAGGTCGGCGCCGCCGCGCACGAGCCCCTGCGCCTGCTCGGTGAACACGCTGACGAGCTCGGGGAAGGTGATCTGCCCGAGCGTCGGGTCGTCGCTGGCGGGCAGGAAGCCGGTCGGGCCGATCGAGCCCGCGACGAACCGCCGCTCGCCGGCGGCGCGGCGCGCGATCTGCGCCGCCGCGACGTTAATCTCGAGCGTGTGGTCCTCGAGGCCCCATTCCGAGAGCTTCAGGCGCGAGGCCTGGAAGGTGTCGGTCTCGACCACCTCGGCGCCGGCGTCGAGCATCGAGCTGTGCACGTTCTCGATCACATCGGGACGGTTGAGGATCAGCGCCTCGTGGCAGCGGCCGGGCAGCTGGTAGTCGCGCTCGAGACTCAGGTCGAACTGCTCGAGCGTCGCGCCCATGCCGCCGTCGAAGACGATGATCCGCTTGCGTGTGGCTCCGAGGAAATCGCGCATCCGATCATGCTATCAACGCCAGGCTAAACCTTGACACAGCTGTGGCAAGGTTTAGCCTGGCGCTGTGGCAGCTTCGAGCGCTCGACGCGGAGCCGCTAGGACAGCTTGGTGAGGTCGATCGAGCCGGCTGGTGGGCTGATCGTGACCGGCACGTTGAAGGCGTCGAACACGACCTTGCCGGCCGACGCACCGCTACCCGTGATCTGGATCGGATACGGCTTGCCGGTGGTTGCGATGTACAGCGTGCCACCGCCTTTGGCCTTGTCGATCAGGGCCACGACCGGCTGCCCGTTGATCGTCGAGGTCCCACCTTTCGCCAGCTGGCCGTGCTGGGCGAGCATCTCCCCCAAGATCTGCTGCTTGTCGGTGAGCGCCGCGAGCGCGGCGAACTGACCGCTCTGGGGGGCCTTGAGCCATTTCCCGGAGAACAGCTTGGCGGCGGCCGCGTTCGCATAATGCTCCCAGAAGTCGGAGCCGGCCTTGATGTACAGGTACTTGCCGACGGACCTGACCTCGAGGCTCTCGCCGCTGACCGTGATCGTGCCCTCGCCATCGCCGCTGGCCAGCGTGACGTCCAGCTCGATCGGCGTCGCCGAGCTGGTCGACCGGCCGGCGATATGAACCGAGGTCAGGCTCGCCGCGGCTTTCGAGGCGGCCGCGAGGATCTGCTGCGGGGACTGTGAGGCGACACCGTTGCCGGAGGATGACGCGCTACTGCCGCATGCGCTCAACGCGATCACGCTCAGCAGGGCAGCGAAGGTCGCGAAGGTCGGTCTGATTCGCATCTATGGCCAGCCTAGCGGAAAGATCTTCGCGCTTAGGCGTAAGCTCGTGACGTGAACCGCGCGCGAGGGTTCGCCTCCGACAATACGCCAGCCAGCGATCCCGCCGTGCTGGAGGCGAGCGGCGCGCTCGCCGGATCGGTGCCGGCGATCGAGACGCACGGCCTAAGCAAGCGCTACGGCGATACGCTCGCGCTGGACGGGCTCGAGTTGACCGTCGGGGCGGGAGAGGTCTACGGTTTCCTCGGGCCCAACGGGGCGGGCAAGACCACGACGATCAGGCTGCTGCTGGGTCTGCACCGCCCCAGCAAAGGCCGCGCCGAGCTGTTCGGGATTGACGCGTGGCGCGACCCGGTCGCTGCGCACCGGCGGGTCGCCTACGTCGCCGGCGAGCCGTCCCTGTGGGCCGGGCTGACCGCTGCCGAGACACTCGAGTTCCTCGGACGGCTGCACGGCGGTGTTGACCGCGACTACCGCGAGGCGCTCGTGAAGCGCTTCGACCTCGAGGTCAGCAAGAAGATTCGCGCGCTCTCGAAAGGCAACCGCCAGAAAGTCCAGCTGATCGCCGCGCTCGCCACGCGGGCCGACTTGCTGTTGCTCGACGAGCCCACGGCCGGACTCGACCCGCTGATGGAGGTCGCGTTTCGCGACAGCATCATCGAGGCCAAGTCGCGCGGGCAGGCGGTGTTCCTGTCCTCGCACATCCTCACCGAGGTCGAGGCCGTCTGCGATCGCATCGGGATCTTGCGGTCCGGGCGGCTGGTGGACCAGGGCACGCTCGCGGAGCTGAGCCACCTCGCCACGCAGACCGTGGAGGTTACGTTCGCCGGTCTGGGCCCGGTGCTCGGGCCGCTGTCGGCGCTGCCGGGCGTAAGTGCGGCTCGGGTCGGCCGCAGCGCGATGCGGTTCGAGGTATCCGGCTCGGTCGGGCCGCTGATCGCGGCGCTGGCCCCGTATCCGGTCGTGTCGCTGACGAGCCGCGCCCCTTCGCTGGAGGAGATCTTCCTGCACCACTACGCGGCGGCAGAAGGTGGCGACGGCGTCTAGCGCGCAGGGGGAGCTTCGGTCTAGCCGCCGGGACGGTACCGGTACGCTCGTGCTGCTCGCGCGGCGCGCGTTCGCCGACGGCCGCGTGCGGACGATCGCGTTCGCGTACCTGTTCGCCGTGTACGCGTACAACCAGGCGACCGGTTACGCGAACCTCTACCCCACGGTCAAGTCGCGGCTCGCCTTTGCTCGCAGCTTCGCCGGCAACTCCGCGCTGCGACTGTTCTACGGCGCGCCGCACAACCTGCTCACCGTCGGCGGCTACAGCGCCTGGCGGGTCGGCGGTACGCTGACGATCCTCGCCGCCGTCTGGGGCGTGCTGGCCGCGGTCCGTGCGTTACGGGCCGAGGAGGACGCCGGGCGCGCCGAACTGGTGCTCGCAAGCGGCGTTTCGCGGCGCGAAGTCCACCTCAGCGCATTGCTCGCGATCTTCGCCGGCGCGGTGCTGCTGTGGCTCGCGGCCTGGCTGGGACTGCTCGCCGGCGGGCTCGATGCCGGCGGATCCGCGTACCTGGCGCTGACGATCGTGTCGGTGATCGCGCCGTTCGTCGGCATCGGCGCGCTCGCCAGCCAGCTGGCGCCGCGTAAACGGGTCGCCAGCATGATCGGCAACGGCGTCGTCGCGGCCGCGCTGGCGCTGCGCGCGGTCGCCGACACCAGCGCGGGCGCCGGCTGGCTGCGCTGGCTGACACCGCTGGGCTGGGGCGAGCAACTGCGGCCGTACAGCGGCGCGCAGCCGCTGGCGCTGCTGGCACCGCTGGCGCTCGGTGCGGCGCTGCTGGTGTGGGCTGCGCGGATCGCGCAGCGGCGCGACATCGGCAGCGCCCTGCTGCCCGCGCGCGACAGCGCGCCGGCGCACCTGCGTCTGCTGTCATCCCCGACGGCTCAGGCGCTGCGCTTCGAGCGCGGCGCGATGCTGGTCTGGGTCGCGGTCGCCGGCGTGTTCGCCTACATCCTCGGAGCGGTCTCCAACAGCGTCAAGTCGGCGGGCATCTCGAGGCAGTTGAACCGTGAAGTGTCGCGGGTGGGGGCCGGCTCGATCATCACGCCGAAGGGTTACCTCGGCTTCTGCTTTCTGCTGTTCGTGCTCGCCGTGAGCCTGTTCGCGTGCTCGCAGATCGCCGCGGCCCGCAGCGAGGAGTCCGCCAAGCAGCTCGAGACGCTGCTGGCGCTGCCGGTCGGCCGCCGCCGCTGGCTGTTCGGGCGGCTCTGCTTGACCGCCGCCGCGGCGGCGGTCATCTCGATTACCAGCGGGCTGCTGGCGTGGGTCGGAGCGGTCTCGCAGGGCGTCAGCATCTCGCTTGGGACGATGCTGCTGGCCGGCGTCAACTGCCTGCCGGTGACGCTGCTGACGCTCGCGGTGGGCGCCCTGCTGTACGCGATCCTGCCACGTCCGAGCGTGGCGATCGCCTACACGCTCGTCTCGATCGCGTTTCTCTGGGATCTGGTCGGCTCGCTCGTGCAAGCGCCACACTGGCTGCTCGAGGCGACGCCGTTCGCGCACGTGGCGCTGGTTCCGGCGGCGCCGTTTCGCACCGGGGCGGCGCTGCTGATGCTGGCGCTGGCGGCGGTCCTCGTGCCGCTCGCGCTGGCGCTGTTCGCGCGGCGCGATCTCGTCGAGTGAGCTGCGCCTGGGGCTGAGCTGCCTCGGGGCGTCGTGCAGCTCGCTTACACCATCTATCTGTCCAACAGCAGCCTCCTGATCACGCAGCAGCGATCGGGTGAGTCGATGCGAACAGCATGGAGCGTCTCTGCGACCGTTTGCAGCCCGCCGTGGCGATCGCCCGTGCGCTGCTCGCGGGGCTCCTGCTGGCCGCACTGCTGCCGGTGTCTCCGGCTCGGGCTGCGCTGGGCAACGGCTCTGAGCGCTCTGGGCGCTCTGAGCCGGGCAACGGCTCTGGGCGCTCTGAGCGCTCTGAGCGCGCGACGGCCCGGGTCTACGCGCAGGACGTCTGCCCGTCGGCGCCGCCCGGGCACGTCCGCTGCGCGGCGGAGGTGCTGCGGCTGGGCTCGAGCGGCGCACTCGTGCGTCCGCAGCTCACGACCGTCGTGCGGCGCGGCCCGCGGCGTGCCGAGCATGCCGGGCGAGCCCGGGCATCGATCACGTCGAGCTCCGCTTACGGCCAGGCGCCGCCGCAACTGTTCACCCCGGCTTACCTGCAGCAGGCATACGACCTCAGCTACCTGTCGGCGACGAACGGTGGGACCGACACGGTGGCGGTGATCGATGCCTACGACTATCCCGCCGCCGCGGCCGACCTCGCGCGCTTCCGTGCCGCCAACGGGCTATCGCCTTGCACGGTCGCGAACCGCTGCTTGCAGAAGGTCGACCAGGACGGCCTCAGTGCGCCGCTGCCGGTGGGCAACAGCGACTGGAATGTGGAGGAGGCGACCGACCTCGACGCTGTGTCGGCAGTGTGCCCCGACTGCCGCATCCTGCTGGTCGAAGCGGACTCGACAGCTTGGAGCGACCTGGCAGCGGCAGTCGGCACCGCGGCGCGGCTCGGCGCCACCCAGATCTCGAACAGCTGGATGGAACTGGCGAGCAGTCCACCCGCGGGCCAGTTCAGCTTCCCTGGAGTGTCGGTCGTTGCGTCCGCCGGCGACAGCGGCTACCTGGGACCGGGCGATGACGGCTATCCCGCCGCCTTCGCCGGTGTGATCGCGGCCGGCGGGACCAGCCTGCATCCCTCCTCGGGCCCTCCGAGCCCGCGCGGCTTCACCGAGACCGTCTGGTCGAGCACCAGCTCCGGATGCGACACCGCGATCGCCAAGCCCTCCTACCAGGACGGGATCGCGTGTGCCGGACGTGCCTACGCCGACGTCTCCGCCGACGCTGACCCCAGCACCGGCCTTGCGGTGTACGACTCGGGCGCCGGCGGCTGGCTTCTGGCAGGCGGCACAAGTCTCTCCGCTCCGCTGATCGCTGCTTTCGAGGCCGTCACTGGCGTGGACGGCACCAGCCCAGCCTGGGCCTACGCAGACTCCGCGTTGCTGAACGATCCCGTGTCGGGATCCAACGGTAGGTGCGCGGCGTCGATCAGCGAGATTTGCACCGGTCGGGTCGGTTACGACGGCCCCACCGGGGCCGGCTCGATCTCCGGAGCGCTCGCCGCCGGCGCTCCCGGGATCGGCGGGCCGGACATCTCGACCGGCGCCGGCGCCGGCGGTGGCACTGGTGCCGTGGGCGGCGCCGGCAATAGTGACCTGGACACCTACGTGCAAACGGTCAGCGCAACGGCCGCAACGCTGCTCGGTGGGGTCTACCCGAACGGCGCCTACACGACCGCCTATTGGCAATACGGCAGCGGCAGCGCCTACGGCCACCGCAGCGCTGCGGTCAGCCTCGTCGCCGGCACGGCCGCCGTCTCCGTCCCGGCGACGCTCACGGGCCTGACGCCCCTGACCACCTATCACTACCGCCTCGTGGCCAGCAACGACATCGGCTCCTCCTACGGCTATGACTACACCCTGAGGACAGGCGTCAAAGCCGACCGAGCGAGGGTCGTGAGCCGCGTGCGTCCCGGAGCGGTAGCGCGTGCTAAGGGCTCGCACTAATTTCCCCGCGAGCCCTCAGTAGTTTGTCCCGAAGCGACGCGGAGAAGTGCTAATGAAGTGGCCAACCACTTGGGGCAAGATACTCTGTTGGCCATGGGTGGCGTGAAATCTGCACCTGAGCATCACCGTCGCCGGCCGGTTTCCGGGGCCCGGTTGGTGGAAGCTTCCCGGTTGCCAGCGGACCTGCTGATCGCTCAGTCGCGGCACGCCGGCGCTGATGCTGCCCGAACGCTCGGTGCTCTGGTCAACGGTCCGTGGACGAGCCTGCCGCTCGCTTGGTGCCGGTTGCCGCTCCCGGAGCGCCGGCACGGGAAGGAGATCGCGCTCCTCGGTGGGAACGTCACCTCCGGGGTGGTCCGCGCCGGCGACACGGTACGCCGCCCTCGCGGCGAGGCGTCGCCGTTCACCGAGCATCTGCTCGCGCATCTGGAAGCGGTCGGGTTTGCCGGCGCGCCGCGGTGGCGAGGAGTCGACGACCAGGGACGCGACACGTTCAGCTACCTGCCCGGCCGGGTCGCGGCGGTTAACGAGCATCTCTCCGATCCGCAGGTGGCGGCCGCCGGAAGGCTGCTGCGGGCGTTTCACGACGCGACGCGCGGGAGCGCACTGGCCGGTGGGCTGGAGACGGTCTGCCATCACGACTGTGGCCCGCACAACATGATCTTCGGTGAAGACGACGACCTGCCCTACGCGATGATCGACTTCGATCTCGCCGGTCCGGGTGGGGCGCTGGACGACATCGGCTACTCCGCCTGGCTGTGCTGCGTCAATTCGGCCTGGCTGCAGACGGCGCCACTCGCCGAGCAGGCGAGGCAACTGCGCCTCCTGACCGATAGCTACGGGCTGCCGCGACGGCGTCGCGGTCAACTGCTGGACGCTCTCAGCGCCCGCCAGCTGGAGAGCGTTCGCTGGGCCAATCGGTGTCTGGCGGACGACTACGAGAGTGAACGCGTCCGGGAGCACGCCTCGAGGATCCTGGTGGGATGTATGCGGGAGCATCTGTTCGTGCTCGAGCACCGAGCGGTGTTCGAGCGCGCGCTCCGCTGAGCGATCGTTAGTCCGCCGGTCCGCCGGTCCGCCGGTCCGCCGCCGGTCTGCCGGTCAACCCGCGGAACCGCGTCGGAGCTCTCGCTGCCGGCCGCGCGCACGGGAAACGATCGCGACGATCTCGTCCGGGTCGCTGACCGCGTGCAGCAGCTCGAGGTCGGCTGCCTCGATCCGGTGGTCCGGCACCGCGCGCTGCGCCAGCCAGTCGATCATCCCGGTCCACTCACCGTCGCCGGCGAGGATCGCGGGGAAGTGACGGATCGTCGTGGTCTGGATCAGCGTCAGCGACTCGAATAGCTCGTCCAGCGTCCCGAATCCACCCGGTCCGATCACGACCGCGCTCGCGTAGCGCACGAACATCACCTTGCGCACGAACAAGTGGCTGAAGCGCAGCCCGATGTCGACGTAGCGGTTGAGCTTCTGCTCGCGCGGTAGCTCGATGTTGCAGCCGACCGACGTCGCGCCGGCCTCATGAGCGCCACGGTTGGCTGCCTCCATCAGGCCGCCGCCACCGCCGGTGATGATCGCGTAGCCGGCACGGCCCAAGGCGGTCGCGATCTCACGCACGAGCTCGTAGTGAGGGTGCTCGGGAGGCGTGCGAGACGATCCGAACACGGTCACCGCCGGCCCGATGTCGGCAAGCGCGTCGAAGCCCATCGCGAACTCGGCGGCAATCCGGTGGATCCGTTGCGCGTCCGCTGCCCGGTAGGCCTCGGGCTCGTCGCCGAGCCACAGAAACAGCTCCTCGTCGAACGTCCGTGGCGCACTGCCACCGCCACTGCCACTGCCCGCGTGCTGATCTGGCATCCGGCTGCTTTCAGGCGCTTCGCTTGCGCATCGACGGTCCGGTTGCCACGAATGCGTCGTAGACCTCGCGCAATGCCGTGCGCTGCCGTGCGGTCAGCTGTGGGTCGGCGGCGATCGCCTCGAGCACCGCGCTGGCGGAATCCGGCTCACTGGGCGGCGAAACGCCGGCCTGCTCGTAGAGCGCCTCCGCCGAGAGCTTCAGCGCCCGCGCGATCCCGTCGAGCACCTGCTCGGAGGGTGCGCGCAGTCCACGCTCGATCTGCGACAGGTAAGGGTTGGAGATGCCCGCAAGCTCGGCGAACTGGCGCATCGACATCTCTGCGAGCTCTCGCTGGCGCCGGATGATCTCCCCCAGCGCGGCTGCCGAACGGTTCGCCATCGCCGGGAGGATAGCCCGACGATGAGGGTGGAAGCCCTAATCTAAGTGCTCATCGGGGGCCTTGGGGCGCGGCGGGGTGTCAAACCCCCCTCATTTCGCGTTTATTCGCCCCACTTCCAACCAGCACGCGGTCTGCCCGCCCGGTCGCGTCCGGCCCGCACCGCCTCAGCGCGCGGTCCAGCCATAGTCCATCGTCACCGGAACGCCCGTGAACGCCTGTCCGGCCGGGCTCGCGAGAAACGCGACCAGCTCCGCAACCTCGCTGGGCTCGATCATCCGCTTGACCGCGTGGGGGGCGAGGATCACCTGCTCGATTACTTCTTCCTCGGGCACTCCGTGCAGCCGCGCCTGGTCGGCGATCTGCCGCTCGACGAGCGCCGTGCGGACGTAGCCGGGACACACAGCCGTAGCCGCGATCAGGTCGGGTGCGCCCTCCAGCGCGAGCGTCTTGACCAGTCCGAGCACGCCGTGCTTGGCCGACACGTACGCCGCCTTGTAAGGGGAGGCGACAAGTCCGTGCACGGACGCGATCGCGATGAACCGCCCGCCGGGGCTCTCTCGCAGCGCCGGCCAGGCGTGCTTGGCAAGCAGAAAGGGGCTGGTGAGCATTAGTGCGAGGATCGTCTGCCAGCGCTCGAGCGGGAAGTCATACACGGGCGAGACGTGCTGGATGCCCGCGTTGGCGACGATGATGTCGAGTCGGCCGAAGCGGGCGAGCGCATCCTCGACCGCGCGCGCGTTGGCGTCCGCGTCGGTCAGGTCGGCTTCGAACGGCACGCCTGGGCCGTCAGGATCGGGGCGTAGGTCAACGGCCAGCACGTCCACACCAGCCTGCACAAGCCGTGCGGCCACCGCGCGCCCGATCCCGCTCGCAGCGCCGGTCACGAGCGCGGCCTTGCCGCGGAGCTCGTCGTCGTTGCCGTGTCCGATGGCGTTCGTCATTTGTCTGAGCGCTCCGCCAGCCAGGCGGCCATGTCGGGCCAGATCTGCTCGCGGGCCGCGGAGCCCGCGATCAGCCCGATGTGGCCGCCCGGTCTGTCGATGTGGGTTACATCTTCGCTGGCGACCAGGTCGAAGATCGGCATCGTCCCGGCGCGCGGCGCGATGTGGTCGGCGCCGGCCGTGACGACCAGCAGGTTTTGGTCGATCCGCCGCAGGTCCACCCCGCGCCCGCGCAGTCGCACGTCACCGGACAGCAGCGAGCCGTCGCGGTACATCATCTGGATCCACTGCGCCCAGGCGCGTCCGGGGAAGTTCGGGTTGTCAGCGACCCACTTGGCCATCGGCTGGTAGACGGCGGGGTTCGCCGAGCCGGCGCTGACCGATTGTGCGAGCCGGCGGTTGGTCGTCCAGAAGTTCGTGACCGGCTTGAGCAGCTTGTTCGCGAAGTCGACCATCGAGCCGGACAGGACCCGTAGTTGCTCGGCGACGCGATCGGAGTCGAATTCCTCGCCACCGATCCAGCGCGCGTAGGTCGAGTCGCGGCCGTCAACCGGCATTGTCAGCAGCGCCAGGTTGCGCACCGGCGTCTGCTCGCCACCACGATCGAGCCCGCAGTACATCGCGCACATGGTCGCGCCAATGCACCAGCCCAGGAGCGTCAGCTCGTCGGCGCTGCTGCTGCGGAGCGTCTCGCGGATCGCCCAGTGAAGCTCGTCGCAGATGTACTCGTCGAGGCCGAAGTCGGCATCCTCCTCGTCCGGATACCCCCAATCGACGAGGTACACGTCGAAGCCCTCGTCGAGCAAGAACTCCACCAGCGAGCCGCCCGGTCGCAGGTCGAAGATGTCCGGCCGGTTGATCAGCGCGAACACGAGCAGCAACGGCACCGGGTGGAGTCGTTGGCTGGAGCGGTAGCGGTAGAGCGTGACCCCACGATGCGTCCAGACGAGATCACGGGGCGTCGCGCCGATCGTCGCGTCATCGGTCGTCAGCAGGATGTTCGCCAGCTCGACCGCGTCGCCCGGCGCCCGCACGATGCGCTCAGCTGCGGTCGCCGGCGCCCGCACGATGCGCCCGAGCATGCTCACGACGCTTCGATGCTCACCTGATCCGGCGCCGCCGCGCGCCGTGCCGCCTCGCGCCGTGCCGCTGCAAGCTCGTCTCGCAGCTGCTCGACTTCCTGCAGCACGCGCTCGAGCTTGTCCTCGTTGCGGTGCAGCTGCCGCGCGAGCCGGGTGATGTCGGCACGGCCGGCGACCCGCAGGTTGCGCAGCACGAGATCGGTGCCGTCCGCCGACATCCGCGTGATCGCCGCGACGTTCTCGGTGGCCATCGCGAGCAGCTTGCCGAAGCTCCGCTTGGCGACGAGATCCTCCAGCGTCTGCGCCGTGTTCGCTTCGGCCTGCTCGTACAGGGCTCGTACCTGGTCTGTGGGAGAGCTCTTGCTGTTATCCGTCATCTGGTCTGCGCGTCGGTTGGTGCAGAACAACGTTACCCACATCGCGCAGCGGCGGGGGCGGACCCGACCCGACCAGCTCTCGCGGGTCCGCCCCAACCAAAATGCCTAGAGACCGATGCAGACTGATTTGGTCTCGGTGTATTCGTGGATTACTTCTTCGCCCATTTCGCGGCCCCATCCTGATTGCTTGTAGCCGCCGAATGGCAGCGCGGCGTCGAAGATGTTGTAGGCGTT
>JBKQKK010000222.1:0-10127 GCA_052147535.1 Solirubrobacteraceae bacterium
GCTCGCCTACCAGATCGGATACCTGTCCAACCTGATCCCGATCCCCGGCGGCATCGGCATCCTGGACGGCAGCATGATAGGAATGCTTGTGCTCTACGGCGTCGCCGCCACGCCCGCCGCCGCCGCGACACTCGCCTACCACGCGATCTCCGTCTGGATCCCGGCGATGTGGGGCACGGGCACGTTCCTCGTTCAACGCCGCACCAGGCACCAGCCGCTGACGGCGCGGCCCACGCTAGTCGTACGTCGCCGACTGCGCGCTGACCGACGAAACCAGCCCGATCGGAAGAGCTGACGCGGCCCTCACCAGCCGCGCTGGCGCGCTGCTCTGGGGTCTAGAGAATCCTTTGAGCCAGTCGACACACGCGAACAGCATGTCCTGGACCTAGTGCTGCTTGAGGTCGGTGAGGACCTGCATCCGGAGCGGTTCTGCCGAGGAGGGGTCTCGCCTCAGAGCCGGCGCTCGCCCTGGGTTCGTCCTGACGCGTGCACGGCGGCATGCTTCGGCGTGGTCGTGCCGGCGCCGGCGCGGGAAGCCTCAGGGGACGCCAGGACTTGGGTTGGCGGTGGATGGTCGGCCAAACGCCACGCGGCCCCGACCCGCAACGACTATTCGGGCTCGACCGCCGCGGCGGCGTGACGCGTCGGTGATGCTGCGGTGATGCTTGGCGCGCCGGGGACATCCGAGCACGATGCGACGATCTCGGCGTGATCGGCTTCGTGTTTGCACTGTCCGCCCGGTGACCCGATCCGACATGCCGCACGGGAGCAGGGCTTCCGGGTGGTCTTCGCGTCAGCGATATCGCTGATCGCACTGGGCACGATCGTCTACTCGGCGAGCGAGGGGTGGAGCGTCTTCGACAGCTTCTACTTCGCGGTCTGCACGCTAACCACCTCCAACGTGTCCGACCCCCGCCTGGTCCTGACTAACGAGCCGATCCGGGTCTTCACCGCCTTCTACGTGTTGATCGGACTCGGGGTCCTCGTTGAGACAGCCCGCCAGATCGGCACCTGGTACGTCAAGACCCGATCGGAGCACGGATTGGTGGCCAAGCATGCCGAGCACCGCCACAGCGGTGCGGTCGGCCCGCAGTCCTCGCCTCCGACCTCGAGCACGCGCGGGTCATGAGGTCAGCGCGTTTGCGACCCAGCGTCTTCCATGGGACAGGCTCCCAGTGGCTAGCCTCGATCACGACGCACGATCGTGTCGATCGAATCCGAGGGCACAACTCGACCAGTCGCCGCGCTTACGGCGCTCGACACCGGATGATTCACGCCGTAGGGCTGCGAACCGTGCTCGAGTTGTTCGCCGAAGGTCGCTTCGATCCGATCGCGGTGCCGACCACGATCGTGCCCTGGGATCGAGCCGACGAGCCATGGCGTCAACCCGCGACGAAACTCGTGCACGAGCGCGAGTAACGTTCAGCCCTGCGGCCGAGCCGCCGGCGCTTGCACGCGAAACATTCAACTCTGCAGCCGCGTGCCATGTCGCGAACATACCTTTTGCCAGCCACGCCAGCTTGACTACCACGGATATCAGCCCGAGGCGCTCGCGCGCTCGGTCCATCGCAGCGCCGCATCGAACAGATGTGTGGAGGGGCCACTTTGGAAGGATTCGTTGCCAGCCGGACCGCGCAACACTACGAAAGGTGCGGATCGAATCAGTCGTCGGCAGGTGCGGCACGTGAGGCCCGACCTCGACAGCTGGCTCGACCGGCCATTGGTTCGCGTCCACCACCGACGAGAGGCGAACGTCGAGCCGGCGGCGCTGTGGGCAGCGGCTCGATCCATTCGACTGGCCGACACACGTGCACTCGGACGGCTCGTTCGGCTGCGGATACCCGGGGTGTCCGCGGGTGCCGTATTCGACGATCTGCTCCGGTCGCCGCCGTTCACCGTGCTCCACACGGACGACGGCGCGCTGCTGTCGGGGTTGGTCGGGCGGATCTGGACACTCCAACGCGACTATCCAGCTCTCGCCGAGCCGGACGAGTTCCGCCGCTGGATGGCCCGTGGAACCGTCCGCGTGTTGTTCGCTACCTGGGTCGAGCCGGCCAGCTCTCATGTCACGGCACTCGTGAGCGAGACCCGGGTGTCTGCCGTCGACCGCCGGGCGCGGCTGGGCCTTGCCGTGGTCAAACCTCTCATCGCCACCTCCCACAACCTGATCGGCAGCGACGCGATCGACATCGCGATCAAGCGCGCCCAGCACATCCCCGAACCCGGGCCAGGCGCCCACTGACTACACACGTAAGCACAAGCGAGCGGGGCACGCCGATCGCATGATCGCAGCGCCCACGATGGTCAGGCTGTCGCTGCTCCTTTGGACGACGACGAGCAGCACGGTGTGATGAAGGCGCGGCATCCAGGCGAGATCCGGAGCCGGACCGTCCGCCCCGGAACCAAAGGGGCGAGCCTGTCCGACGCCGAGAGTGACGGTAATGTGCCAGTTGTGAGCGAAGAGCCTCGTGAAGCGATGGAGTCGCCTCGAACCGAGGAACAAGCCGCCGCCGACGCGCAACGAGGCTCCGGGGATCGGCGGTGGATCAGTCGGGCGCTGCGCTATGAAGGCGACCAGTTGTACGACGCAGTCGGGAGCTTCGCGAAGAATGTGAAGATTCTCTTGCAGATGGCGATCGGTGTAGGGGGAGTCATCTCAGTGGCCGGAGTGTTCATCGTCAAAGTGTGTTCAGTGGGTTCTCGGGCATCAGCGACACGATCGATCAACTTCTCGGCGGCATCGGAATTACGCTGGCAGCTGCTGCCGTGGTTGAGCTGACTTACACACTCTTTACTCCCGGCCCGGATGAGGCACTCGACCCGCTTATGCTTGGCCTCGCGGCGACTCTGTTGCTGTTGCTCGGACATCTCACAAATGTCGATTTCGGCGAGGCTGCGGCATTGTTAGCTCTGGGCCTCCTCCTCGCTGTTTTGTTCGCCACTCGCCTGTGGCTCGCCAAACGCTCTGAGAGAGACCGCGTCCCGTCGATCTGGTGGCTGTGGCGGATGCGCGAGGACGCCGACGACCGTGGGGATTGAGCTCGATCTGGGCGTGCTCACGAACCAAGCACGCCCGGTTGGTGGAGCAGTCAAGCGGACCCGCCGCGAGGCCGTGCTCTCATCCTGCTGACCTGGCGCCGCTGTGGCCAGCCTGGCAAGACCTGTCGCAGTTGGCGCCAGCATCCCTGGCCGGCGGGCCAGAGGGATAACGCTTACGCGGTCCCCAGGTCCGGATCGTTGATACTTGCTCGGTGGTTCGCGTTCGCGCATCCGTCTTCGCGCTCGTGCTGGCGTCGATGGGTCTGGCGGCGTGTGGCGGCGGGGGGATCGTCGCAGACGAAATCCGACCTGAGGTTGCCCAACGTCGTCGCGATCAGCCCGCCGCGAACGATGAGCCCGGCCGATCAGGGCGCATTCAAGCGCGGTGAAGCGGTCATCGGCCGCACCGGCTGCCTAGCCTGCCACACGATCGACAAATACGGCAACAACGGCCCGGGACCGCCGCTCTCACACATCGGCAGCTATCTCAGCGCTCGCGCGATCGCGTCGTGGCTGCGCAACCCGACCGCGCCCATGCCCTCCTTTGCCGGCCTTGCGCTGAGCGACCCGCAGCAGTTCCGGGACTTGGTCGCGTTTCTCTCGACGCTGCGATAGCACGTACGCCGTCCAGCTTGGGCACGTCACCCTGCAAGGCCCAGCCAACTGGCTGCTCCCCCCGACCGACAGGGCAGCTTTTGCGGCGTGGAGCCGATTGGCGTCTACAACTGCTGCCACCGAAGCGAGCAGCCTCGTGCTCACCCCCAGACACGACAGATGCGCCGACCGAAACGCGATGTTCGCCGGCGAGGCGCGTGGCTTTGCGGCGCAGCGACGCGGCGACGCGGCGGTGCCGTCGAGCACGGCGAGTGCTGTGTCGTGCACCCAGGTCTCGGCGGCCGGGTCGCCCTCTGCAAAGAAGCTCCCCGCCGCGCCCCAGATGTACTCCAGGACGTGCACGAGGTCGACTATGATCGTGACCTTGACCATGCGGTTTTTGGCCTCGGCCTTGATCCGGTCGATCTGATGGTTGTTACCGTCCACCAGCGCCACCCATGTGCGCTCGTGCTCGCCGTCACGGCGCTCGGCCTCGTCGAAGATGTCGGCCACGACCGTGGCGGCGTCCTCGACCACGGAGGCTGTGAGCCACTTGCCGGAGTTCCAGACCGGGCGCCTGGGATCACACGGGCAGCAAGCGCCCGCAGAGCGCGGGCCGGCGCATGGTTCGGCAACCTATCGCCTCGATTGCACAGAGCTGGTGTCGCCGGCTGATATCGGTTTGCTATCCGGTGGGGCGAGACGTCGGCCGACACGACTCCGACATGCTGGGCATCGTCCGGCGCTGTGGCGGGCGTTCGGGGCGGCGATCCGCTCGTTGGCGCAGCTAGGGCAGAGCCACCAGACCGGCCGGTTGGAGTACACAGCGAGCGTCGTCGCGTCCACACCGGGGTTGAGGGCGGGGTGAAGCTCGCCAGCAAGGTCGGCTCGGCGGACGGCGATCGACCGCTCAGGCGCGACGCGGCGTCGGTGCTCGCGGACGGCAGCTGCTGTGCGGCGACGGCCACAGGCGGGGCAGCCGTGACCCCGGACGCGGCTTGCGGGGGCGGTCTGCCAGTCGTAAGCCGCACTCGGGGCAGTGCCACCACACTTTGCGTCCGGAGCCCGCCTCAAGCGTGCACGGGTCGAGGCCTGGGTTGAGGGTCGGGTGCAGTTGCGCGGCGAGGTCGGGGTGTTTGGCGGCGAGCGAGCGCTGGTAGCGCACGCGCCGGTTCGATTCGGCGCGTCGTGCGATCGCGCACACGGGGCAGCCGTTGCCGCGGGCGCGGTCGTGCGGAGCGGCTGACCAAACGTGCTGGCAGTCCGGGCAGCGTCATAGTGCACCTGGCCGGGCGGCGCGAAGTACGGGGTTCCGTCCGGCAGGCGCCCGAGCACGGCTGGTCGAGCTGTGCCGGCGCTGCGCGGCTGCAGTCCTGTGCTGGCCATACAACCGGAGTCTGCCCGAACCGAGGCGCGCGCGCTAAACGCGCGCGAGCGGGCATCCGCCGCTGGCTGCGGTGGGATTGCCCGGCTCGAAGGACACCGGACCGCTGGGTCGGAACGACGGTGTGTGCCTGCTTGTGGACGAATCCGATCGTCGTTGCTGCGCAGGTGCGGGCGAGACGATTCCTATGGCGACTTTGCGGTAGCGCGCCGCGCGCCGGCGAAACCGCGAAAGCGGTCGTCCGGGTCGCTGGCGCGGCACGATCGCGTTCCGCGCAAAGCGATCCCGGTGTTGAATTTGGGGTGCCCGAGCGAACGACGGTTCGCGTAGGGTCGAAGGCTGAACCGAGGCCTGGCTCAAAAGCAATCTGACTCCCCGCGAGGGGTGTCTTGCGCACGAAGTGTCGGCCTCGGTTCTTGTTTTCGAGGGTCGACCTGACCTGATAAGGAGCGTTCGCCCCGGTTTCTCCCGGGGCGCTCACCGGGATGTTGTCGGCCGGTCCGCCCACAACATAACCGTCCGAGGAAAGGTCAAAGTGATGAGAACAGGAACGAAACGCGGTCCGGGACCATCGCACTTGCTGATCGCGCCGGATCACGCGGGGAACGTTGTCGGGATCGACCCGCACAAGCAGACGCTGACCGCGACGGTCATCGATCCCCGCGGCGGGATCGTGGCCAGCGAGCACTTCCGCGTGTCCGGCGATGGGCATCGCGCGCTCGAAGCGTGGGCCAAGCAGTTCGGGGCGATCGCCCGCTGGGGGGTGGAGGGCACCTCTGGCTGGGGGCGCCACACCGCGATGTTCCTGACGGGACTATGACGTCCGCGACGTGTGCGCGAGCCGCACCGCTCGCAACGATCGTGCCCGTCAGCGCGGGAAGTCCGACACCCTGGACTCTGAGCGGATCGCGCGCGAGGTGCTCGCGCATCCGCTGCTGCCCAAGGCGTTCAAGCGCGCCGGCCAGGACCAGGGGCCCGACGAGCGCCACCAGTTGCTGGCGATCTGGCATAACCGCCGCCAGTCGACCCTCAAGAGCCGCCAGCACGTGGTCAACGAGGCCGAGTCCCTACTCTGCGAGCTGCCGCTTGTGCTGCGCGAGCAGCTGCCCTCGAGCAAGGCCGTGCGCCCCCGGCTCACTGCTCTAGCCGCCCGCAACCGCCGCCGGCGCTATGACCCGCCGACCACACTGCGACTGCGGATGCTCGACGAGTACCGCGCGCAGAATCGCCGCGTTAGATCGCGAGGAGAAGCAGGTCGTCGCCCACCTGCGCGAGCTCGTGCGCGAGAGCGGCTCGACCCTCGCGGAGCTCTGTGGCCTGGAGACCCGGTCGGTCGCCGAGATGCTGGTCGAGGTCGGCGACGTGCGCCGCTTCACCGAGGGCGGGTTCGCACGCTTCAACGGCACCGCACCGCTGCCCGCCTCCACCGGCGAAGGACCCGGCGAACCGATCCGCCACCGCTACAACCCCGGCGGCAACCGCCGGATCAACGCCGTCCTGCACCGCATGGCGATCACGCAGCTGCGCTGCGAGCCACGCGCCCAGACGATCTACGCCAACGCGCGCGCCAAGCCGCATACCACGAAGGAGGCCCGCCGCGTCCTCAAACGCCACCTCTCCGATGTCGTCTACCGCCGCATGACCCGCGACCTCGCCGCACACACCACCGAGCCGCTCCTCGCTGCATAACCGCGCGCCCGGCCCGCAGCCATGCTTCGGGCCACAACCGACACTCAGCGTGAGCACGACCCCAAACCCCCGGCCCCCCGGGGGCGGCTTCGGCGCGCGCGCGGAACCTTCACCGACCACGGACGCGAGGTCACCCGATCGTTCTCCGTGCGCGAACGCGCTCGCGACGAACCTCAAGCCCCTGCCTTTGCCCCTTCGCTGCCAATCTCCAGGCCCCAATCGGGCCCCCAATAACGCCACGCGTGATCGTCTCACGAGCAGGGGCTTGACATAGAAGCCTTCACCCGGCGCGGGTGCTGAGCGTGATCGCTAGCCGTCGGAAGGGATCGTGATGCTCGGCGCCGATCAGGTCTGATCCGGACATCGCTCCGTCGCCAACGCGATCGTCAGCGCCACCGCGTCCCATCTGCGCTTGCGTCCCTGCGAGTCGCCTCCCACGTGGACAGCGCGAGCGAAGCGAACATTGTCCACGGGGCCGAAGACCGCAAACTGGCCTTGGGACATCCTGATTCCGAAGCTGGAATCCAAGCCCACGGATCCCGACCCACCTATCGGTCGCCGCGTCGTTGACCATCGCGAGGCGAAAACACAAAGGAGACAGCATGAAGCGATTCAACTGGCTGTTTGCCGCGAGCAAAGTCTGGGCGCTCGCACCGGCGTTTGTGCTCAGACAAGTCGAGGGGCCTTTCCAGGGTCACGCTGACGTCCGATCTGGTCGAGGAGACGTCGATACTTATGCCACGGCTGGATGTCAGATGCCTGTTCCCTCGACCGTAGCGTTTCAGGAAGTTAGAGATACAGCTGAATTCGAGCAAGGGCGTCCGGCGCAAGCAGGAGCTGGATTGGGATGCTTGTCCGCTGGGAGTGCTCCCCGGTCCACGCGAGAACTGCGACAAGTGGCCACCAAGATTCTTGAAGTGGCCTGGATTAGCGACACGCGTGCCGGCATCCGAGCGCTCGTGGGCGATCAGTTGTGCTGGCGGCTAGCGGATATCGCACGGCCGAACAACCAGGCCGACCAGAATCTGCTGGAGGCGCGGATCATGACGGATCCGTGGGAGTGGCTACCGAGATAGCACGCCGGCACCGCACTGCGCTTGATCTCGACAGATCGTATCCAGCTTCAGGCGAACGAGCGGGGTACGATGCCGGGCCTCTCACGCGTCGCAAGGCGAGCGACCAAAGATGGATGGCATAGCAGACGCGCCCGCGGCGCCTGGTGCTCGCTAGGGCCGGCTGGCGGGGCGCTATCGCTACGGCGACGGAGCGGTGGGACCATCGTCTTGGGGTGGACGCACTCGTCCCGCGGGCCCGCCGCCCAGAGTGCCGCAATGGGACGACATGCGGAAGGGCACGGGTCCGCGCCGCCGTGCGTTCCGACCGCGCCGATGAACGAGGCCTGAAAGGATCTGGTCGTGAGCGAGCATTCACCGGATCGGGGGATCGTCGCCGACGGTCCGACCGTGAGCGTCCGCGGGGAAGCGGCGATTCGCACCGAGCCAGATGAGGCGTTCGTGTGGATCACGATCGCGACGACCGACCCGGCGCCCGCGCCGGCGCCCGTTGACGTGGCGAAAAGGACGGAGGCGCTTGTGGCGCTGCTCGACGAGCTCGCAATCCCGCGCACAGACCGCTCGACTACCGGCATCACCGTCCAGGAGGACTTCGACCACACCGCCGGGGGCCGGCACTCTCTCGGGCATCGCGCCGCAGCGACGGTGTCCGTTCGCCTGACCGATACCCGGCTCATCGGAGCGCTGATCATGCGCTGCAGCGACGAACTCGACGCGCGGACCACCGGCCCGAACTGGCGCGTGTCGGCGAGCAACCCCGTCTGGCTCGAGGCAGCCTCTCAGGCGGCCGCGTACGCCGCTGGAGTCGAGCTGCGCTTGGGACCGATTCGCGCGCTTGCTGAACCCGACCACGGATGGCCGGGCGGGCGCAAGATGATTCGCGCGGCAAGCGCTCCAGCCGGTCACGGTCACGACATGCCCGTCGAGACGGGCGAGCAGGAAGTCACGGCAACGATCCAAGCCACGTTCGCGCTGCTCGGACCCTGCCAGGTAGGTAGCTAGAGGCGACCGCTACACACAGCGGCAGCAGACGGGCGCTACCGGTCGTCGCTCGTCGTCCATAGCGGTAGCGCGGTTGCCCAGCGAAGCCACTGCTGCGCCGCGTTCAGCGCCGTCGAGGACGTCGCACGCGCCGATGCACCGAGCGGTCTGGGCACGTCCTTGCGCGCGCCGCGGGGTCGCCGTAGAGTCGCGCCATGGCGAGCACCACAGTCCAAATAGCCCGGCCGCCCGACGAGGTCTTCGCCTTCGTCACCGATCCCACCAAGCTGTCTGCCTGGCAGAACGCCGAGGAGGTGCAGCAGCTCACGGAGGGGCCGGTACGCGCCGGAACGCGCTTCCGCGAGGTCCATAAGGCCATGGGCCAGCGGCGGGTCGAGCTCACCGAGGTGGTCGAGTACGATCCCGGCCGGCTGTTTCACATCCGCGTCGTCGAGGGGCCGCCCGTCGACGGACGCTGGGAGTTCGCGCCGACGCCGGACGGCGGCACGCGCGTGACGCTCACGCCACTCGCCCACCTGCCCGGCCGGGCGCGCATCGCCAATCGCGCGATGGAGCAGATGACCGCGCTGGCGTTCCGTCGCTTCCATCGACGCTCAAGCGCGCGCTGGAACAGAGCGCCGTGTAGGCGACCGCCCCGGAGGAGTTGCAGCAGGCCCTGTTGCTGCGCCGAGCCGGAGCCCGCGCTCGCACTAGTCACGGAGGATCGGGCGACCGGACTTCGTCCATAGCGGGGGCGGCTTGCGTCGGTGCGCTCACGGCTGGGAACATCGCCCGGATGGATGATCGCGTCATCGCCGCGGTGCAGAACAGCGCTCGCTGGTGCGACATCCGTCTGCCAGTCGCATGGCTTGCCGACGGTGCGCTCGGAGCAGATGTGGATGGCACCGGAAGGGTCGCTACCGCTGTATCCGGATGCGGTGACGCTCGCGCCGGGACTGCCTGCGGATTCCGTGCTGAGCCAAGTCGATGCCGGTCCGGGCTGCTCGGTGAAGGATAGCTTCGCCGACCTTGACCGCTCAGAGCATGGCTTCACCGTGCTCTTCGACGCGCGTTGGTTCTACCGAGAGTCCGCTCCACCGCGAACACGTTCGCGTCTTGGCTGGCAGCCGATCACCACTGACGACGATCTCGAGCGATGGGCCCGCGCGGCTGACCTGAAAGGAATCATCCGTCCGGAGCTCCTGCGCGACCGGACCGTCCGCGTTCTCGCCGTGCGCCACAAGCACGTTGTCACGGCGGGAGCGATCATCAATCGCAGCGGCGAGACTGTCGGACTCTCGAACGTGTTCACCACCTCGGCGACGACCCCAACATCAGCGTGGCGCGATCTGCCTGCAGCGATCGCC
>JBKQKK010000223.1:0-19924 GCA_052147535.1 Solirubrobacteraceae bacterium
AGCGGCTGGCGGTCATCGACGAGCGCTCCCGAATCGCTCGCGAGCTTCATGCCGTGGTCGCCACAGCGGTCAGCGCCATGGTCGTCCAGACCGGCGCGGCTCAGCGACTGCTCGCCGTCGACGCGGCGCGAGCGGACGAAGCGATGCAAAGCATCGAGGAAGCCGGCCGCCGAACGCTGACCGAGATGCGACGTGTGCTCGGCGTGCTGCGCGAAGAGAGCGAGACCGCCGAGCTCGCCCCGCAGCCCGGCGTCGGCCAGATCCATACGTTGATCGATAACGCGCGAGGCGACAAGGGGCAGGTCGAGCTGAAGGTTCAGGGCGAACCCGGGCCACTTCCCCCGAGCGCGAATCTTGGCCTCTACAGGATCCTTGAGGACGCTCTCGGGAGCAAACCGAAGAACGACCAGCATCCGACCAACGTCACACTTCGCTTCGGCGAACAGGATGTCGAGCTGACCGTGACCACAACCGCTGCAAACTCGCTCTCGTGGCCCACCCCCGCAATGCGCGAGCGGGTCGCGCTGTGCGACGGCGCCATCGATGTCGACACCGCGCCGAGCACTGCAACCCGGCTACGCGTCCGCCTACCGAGCACCTTCGACCAAGCGCTCCCATGACCGCGCGCGTCCTCATAGCCGACGACCAGCACCTCGTCCGCACCGGCCTCCAAGTGATCCTCAACACCGAGCCCGACATCGAGGTCATCGGCCAGGCCACCACCGGGCTCGAAGCCGTCAGCATGGCGCACGAACTGCACCCGGACGTCGTGCTGATGGACATCCGCATGCCCGAGCTGGACGGCATCGAAGCCACCCGACAGATCACCGCCAAGGACAGCAACCCCAGCACTCGCGTCCTGGTGCTCACGACCTTCGACATCGACGAGTACGTATTCGAAGCCCTCCGCGCCGGCGCGAGCGGCTTCCTCCTAAAAGACGTCCCCGCCGATCAACTCATCAACGGCGTCCGGATGACCGCCGCCGGCGACGCGCTCCTCGCGCCCTCGATCACGCGACGCCTAATCGAGCAATTCGCGGCCGCGCAACCCGCCACGCCGCCGGCAGCACTCGGCGATCTCACCCCACGCGAACTCGAGGTCTTCCGCCTCCTCGCCAAAGGAATGTCCAACGCCGAGATCGCCGCCCAACTGTTCATCGGCGACGCAACCGTCAAGACCCACGTCACACGACTACTGATGAAACTGAACCTCCGCGACCGCGTCCAAGCCGTCGTACTCGCCTACGAAACCGGCATCGTCACCCCGAGCCGCACGAGATCCGCATAAGAGTTATCCCGAATCTCAGATCAGAACCGCCTCGCCCTCGAAGCGCGCCGCTCGCTCGTGAGTTCGCGTGCCAGCGGCCCCTCATAGGCGGCTCGGCCTTCGAGCCTCCGGGGCGGCGAGAAGTTTGGTGCGGAAAACCGGGGTAAGGACGCCGCTCGCGTGGGTGGCTCTGCTAGCGCGCGCAGGCCAAAGGTGACGCCGTGGAACTCGGCGTCGTCGCAGCCAGCTCGGCGGCAGACATCGGAGCGGCTGGGTGCCGTGCGTTGTGGACGTCCGCCAGCAGCAGTAGCGGCGGCCGCGGCGAGCTGTTGCGTTGGAGGACGCCCTCTCGGCGGCATCGATTCCGGCACCGCACTCGGCCTCTTCCGGTTCGCGATCGGATAGCGACAGCGGCGCGTCTCAGGCGGAGCGCTCGTACTCTCGCTCCGTTGGGGAGTCTCACGGTCGCACCGGAGCTTCCGGCGAGACTGCTCCGTTTAGCCCACGTTTAGCCCACGTTTAGCCCAATCCGGCAGCGATCGCGGCGTATAGGACGGCGTTGCGGGGGAGTGGATTCGCCCGCTTCATGGCTTGTCCGGCGACGCTTGGAGCGACCATCGCGCGGATGTACCGGGTCAGCCTCGATAGAGGAGGATGATGTAACCGTGACTGCGACAGCTCCCGAGCCCGGAGCGCGGCCAAGCTCCATGCCGGGTGCGGTAGATCCCGCGAGCGTTTCGGAGAAACCGTCCGGCCCGCGGCGGGTGCTTCAGATTCTCGGCGCTGTGCTTGTGGTCGTTGTCCTGCCCGTGGGGTTGATGCACGCGCTCGCCGGAAAGCTGGGTTCCTCAGCGATGATCGTCGGGCTGCTGTGGGGCGTGCTGGGCGGCAAGATCGGCGGCACCCGCCGAATGCTGTATATCGCCCCGGCGGTCGGCGTGGCGGCGGGACTCGGAGCGATCACGGCATACGACTGGTCGTGGGTGGCTCTGCTCGCGGTCGTCGGCGTGATCATGGGCGCCGGGATCCGGTTTGGGTGGATGCCTCCGCTTTTGATGATCGGGTTCGCTGCCACGTTCGCGACCGCGACGTCGTCGGGAAAAAACGCGGTCGAGTATGGGCTCATCGTTGGGATCGGCACGCTCTACGGGATCGTTCTTGCTCGTCGCTTCAAAGCTCCGGAGATCGTCGAAGGCCAACGTGTCCCCGTCCAAGCAGCGATTCTCGTCGCGATCGTTTTTGGCATCGCGATGGGTGCCAGCGCGGCGATCGGCGTGGCGCTCGGATGGACCGAGCCCTATTGGGTCCCGGAACCGGTTCTGCTGCTCACCCTCTACGTGCTGATGGGAAAGCGCGAGCGGATACGGGAAAAGGCGATCGGCACCGCCGTCGGGGTCATCGCCGTGACACCCGTCGCGATCGCCGCGCCATCTGCGTTAGCGACCTCGGTGATCGCCGGTGTCGCGTTCCTACTCTCGTTTGCGGCCTACTCCAAGAGCTATTGGCTCTACTACGCCCTGTACACGTTCGCGCTCGTTCTGGCGATCGCACCACCCTCCCACGCTGGCTCCGAGGCAGCACATCGAGGCTCTGAGATCCTCATCGGCATCGGCATACTCGTCGTTGGCCTGGCCGTTGTTCATGCGCTCGGTAACTGGCTCACCGAACGCTACCCAGACCCCGAACTCGCCTGATTCGCGACGTCCGGGCGAGCACGCCAGAGTGTCGCTGCGATCGAGAAGGGGCCGCAGGATCGAGGCTCCCGCTCCTGAGCACGAGGAGCACTCGTTGCGCACCGAAGTCGCGCTGCTGCTGGGCTTGGAAGCGGCAGTCTTCGCGGAGAGCGTCCGCGCTCTCGGTTGACGTCCGGGCCGGTTCGTAGGGTGTCGCGGGGAATGGCCTATTCCCCGCGAGATCGCTTCCGGGCTCTCCAGCGTCCATCGGCGGCGGCATCACCTTCGCAGCCGGTGTCGACTACGCATTCCCTGCGATGACCGCACGGCGGGGGTCTGATCGGCGGTTGCGCCCGGCGCAGGAGCAGCCTCCGACGCTCGTTGAGGCCGTCGACGCGTTCCTCGCTCAGCCCGACCTCGCCGACTCGAGCCGGCGCTCCTACACGCAGACGCTCGGCCGCCTGCGGCGCGAGCTCGGGCCCGAGCGTCCGCTGCAATGGGTCTCCGGCCGCGAGCTCGAGCGGGCAGTCGTCGCGGCGTGGGGCGCGTGCGCACCGGCGACGTGGAATCGTCATCTCGCGACCCTGCGGTCGTTCTCGGCGTTCTGCGCCCGCCAGGGCTGGATCAGCGAGCCGCTCGCCGATGTGCTCGCGCGTCGACGTGAGCCGGCGGACCGCACGCGGGCGATCCCGTTCGCGCAACTCGAGCGGCTCTGGCGCCGTGATGACGTCGCGGTGCGCGAGAAGGCGCTGTGGCGACTGTTGTATGAGACCGCGGCGCGGGCCGGCGAGGTCCTGTCCTTGAACGTCGAGGACTTGGAGCTGGAGAACAAGCGCGCTCGCGTGCGGTCCAAGGGCGGCAATGTCGAGTGGCTGCACCTCCAGGCCGGTTCCGCGCGGCTCCTTCCGCGCTTGATCGCGGGCCGGTCGCGTGGCCCGCTGTTCTTGTCGGATCGCCGGCCGGCACCGGCGCGGATGCCGGCGGCCACGGATCTGTGTCCGGTGACGGGGAGGGCGCGGTTGTCCTACCGCCGCGCGGAGGAGCTGTTCAAAGCGGCGTCGGGCGGGTGGACGCTACATCAGCTGCGCCACTCGGCGATCACCCACCTCGCCGAGGCCGACGTCGGGCTCGCGCTGCTGATGGCCAAGAGCCGCCACACGTCGCTGCGGTCGCTGCAGCGCTACGCCCGCCCAGGCCCCGAGGCCGTCGCTCGGCTCACGGCCGAGCATGATCCCGAGCGCCGGCGGCGGTGAACGCATGACGCCCGACGCGCGAGTGCTGCAGTTCCCGCCGAGCGGTGCGACGCGCCCGCAGGACTACGGGCAGTTCACGCGCGAGCTCTCGCCGGACGAGCTCGCGGGCTACTTCTGCTTCAGCGACGACGATCGGCGCACGATCGCTCGCCGGCGCGGCGATGCGAACCGCCTGGGGTTCGCCGTCCAGCTCGGGACCGTGCGCTACCTCGGCCGGTTCCTCGAGAACCCGGCAGCCGTCCCAGCTCAAGTCGCTGCATGGACGGCACGGGAGATCGGCGTCTCCCCGAGCACCGAGCTGGCCGGCTACGGCGAGGGTGAATGGCGCTGGTCGCACCAGGCCGAGATCCGTCGCATCTACGGCTACCAGCCGTTCAGCAGCGAGGGCGTCGAGCCCGAACTCCTCGAGTGGCTACGGGCCCGGGCCTGGGTGACCGCGGAGAGCAGTCGGGTGCTGTTCGCTCGCGCCAGCGAGCTGCTGATGGGCCGGCGGGTTCTCCTGCCAGGGTGGAGCACCCTCTGGCGACTCGTGGGCGCAGCCCGCGAGAGCGCTGATGAACGCGGCTGGAACATGCTCACAGCCACGCTGACCGACGAGCAGCGCGAACCGCTGGGGCGGCTGCTGCACGTCACCGCCGGCCATCGTTTGACCGACCTCGAGCGGCTGCGGATGGTATCGGTCGAACCGACGATCAAAGGTCTGATCGCCGCGCTCGAGCGGTTGCGGGAACTGCGGGTGCTCGCCGACGGCCTCGGTGGGCTCGAGGCGCTCCCGCACGCGCGGCTGCGTGGCCTGATGGTCGCGGCTGAGCGCCAGCGCGGCGGCGAGCTGGTGGACCTCCGCGAGTCGCGACGGCTCGCGACGCTGATGGCGTTCGCGATTACCGCCGCAGAGCGCGGCCAGGACGAAGCGCTTGAGCACTTCGACCGCCTCCACGGCGATCTGCTGCTCCGCGCCGCGGCCGCCGGCAAGCGCGAGCGGCTGCGCGACGGGGAAGCGATCGATGACGCCGGACGGACCCTCGCGCGCGCGTGCAGCGTTCTGCTCGATGACACGATCACCGAGCCGCTACGCGATGTTGTGTTCGCAGCCGTCGCGCGCGAACGGCTCGCGGCCGCGGTCACCGCGATCGGCCAGCTCACCCGCTCGCCCGATGATCGCGCGCGAGAGCTGGTCACCCGCAGCTACCCGGGCGTGCGCCGGTATCTCCCGCTGCTGCTGGACACGATCGAGTTCCACGCCACCGACGGCGGCGCGCCAATCCTTCAAGCGCTCATCGCGCTGAAACAGACCGATGGCCGGCGCAAGCTGACGCCAGAACTGCTGCCCACCCGGTTTGTGCCGCGACCTTGGCAGCCGCTGGTCGAGCCCGAACCCGGCCGGATCGATCGCGCGGCGTACACGATGTGCGCGCTCGAGGAGCTCCGCGACGGGCTACGCCGCCGCGATGTCTACGTGACCCCGAGCGAGCGATTTGCCGACGCGCGCTCGAGCCTGCTCTCCGACGCTGCGTGGGACGCCTCGCGCGAGGACACCTGCCGCGCCCTGTCGCTCCCGATTGAGGCTGACGCGTTCATCGAGCAGCTTGCCGAGGACCTCGATGACGCCTACGAGCGCACCCGCGAGGGACTGACCGCTGACCACGCGATCCACGCCCTCGCCGAGCGCGGCGAGCTGCCCGTCGACCGGCTCGACGCGCTCCCCGAGCCGTCGTCGCTCACGACGCTGCGGGCGCGGGTGGACGCGCTGATTCCCCCGGCGGATCTGCCGGACCTCGTGCTCGAGATGGCGGCCAAGACCGAGTTCCTGGACGCGTTCACCAACGATCACGAACCCAACGCGCAGCTGCATGACCTCGACGTCAGCCTGTATGCGGTACTTGTCGCGCAGGCCTGCAACGTCGGGTACCGGCCGTTGGTCGACGACGGCAATCCGGCGCTGCGCGAATCACGACTGCGGTACGTCGCGCAGCGCTACCTACGCGCGGACACGCTCGCCGCGGCGAACACTCGGATCGTCGATTACCACGCCAAGCTGGTGCTCGCCGAGCGGTGGGGCAGCGGGGAGGTCGCCTCGATCGACGGACTGCGGTTCGTCGTGCCGCGCCGCACGATCCACGCCGGCTTCAACCGTCGCTACTTCGACCGCCGCCGCGGGGTGACCGCGCTCGGCACGACCGCCGACCACTACGCCGGACTGCGCACGATCGTGATCCCCGGCACCCAGCCCGACGCCCCCTACGCCCTCGATGCGCTGCTTGACCCACAAACGAGCGTCCGGCCGCGGGAGATCATGACCGACACCGCCGGCTACACCGACATCATGTTCGCGCTCTACCGCCTGCTCGGCTACCGATACTCGCCACGGCTCGCGGACGCCGGCGCCGCCACCCTCTGGCGTCTGAACGCGACCGACTACGGGCCGCTGGATCCGCTCGCTCGCCACCAGATCGACCGGCGGCTGATCCGCGAGCACTACGACGACGTGCTCAGGATCGCCGGCAGCCTGTTGCAACGCCACACCACCTCAAGCCAATTGATTCGCGCGCTCCGCAGCCACACGCGGCACCTCGCGACGCTCGCCCGTGCTCTGCAGCACATCGGCCGAGCCCCGAAAACGATCCATCTCCTCGACTACTGCAACGACGAGCACTTCCGCCGCCGCGTCCTGGTCCAGCTCAACCGAGGCGAAGGTCGCCATGGCCTCGCCCGCGACGTGTGCCACGGCCGCCGCGGCGAGCTGCGCCAGCCCTACCGCCAAGGCCAAGAAGAACAGCTCAACGCACTTGGCCTGATCGTCAACAGCATCGTCCTCTACAACACGATCTACACGCAGCGCGCCCTCGATCACATCGCCGCCAGCACCGGCAGCGAACCCCACGACGAGGACATCGAGCGCCTCAGCCCGCTCGGCAGCGACCACATCACCCTCACCGGCCGCTACCGCATCCTCCTCCCAGCCCCACTACACGACCGCAGCGCCTACCGCGCTCTCAACACCACCGGCGAGGCCGCCGCGGCCTAACCCAGTTATCCGAACGAAACTTCCCGGCGCCCCATAACGCAACAGCGACGACTTCCACTAACCGAAACCCCGCACTTCTGCTCCGCTGCTAGGGAGACCCCTACAAGCGCACAACCAAGCCGACGATCAATCCGCGGCGAGCGCCGAGCTCTACGCGCTCCTGTCCGAGTTTGCGCAGCGCCTGGATCCCGCCGGCCGTCGCGCAGGCGCCGATTTCATGCTGCCCCACCTGAACACCTGAACGCTACCTTGCGGGCTGGGACACGAACCCAAGCACTGGGCCGACTCGGCCGCGCGACGGTCAGCACCACCCTCTCCAAGCTCGCGACGTCCCGCACGATCGCCAAGGCCGCTCGCGGCTACCAGATCCAGATCCCACATGAAACCGACGCTACTGCTGTGGATGGCGCCGGGGAGACCGGCACCCCGACGGATCCAGCGGTCGTGTAGAGCGCCGTCGGTCTGGCTCGGCGGCTGGCGCGGCGACTGCTATTGCACGTGCCGGGGTGTGATGATGACTCCGTCGGCCGGATAGAGGATGGATTCGTGCCGCTCGTCCCAGCGCACCCGGTAGTGCGCGTGTCCTTCATGGCCGAGTAGTTCGACGATCTGTCCCCGCCGAGCCGGCTTGCCACGCAGCCCGTGCGTCTCGATCGAGTCACCTACGTGCGCGCTGCTTGTTGTCTTGGCTGTCGGCATGGTATTCACCTCCCTCTCCATCGAACATCTAACTCTACGGGGTGCCGGCCAGCATTCGGATCAGGCGCCGAATCTGCTTGGCGGGATCTACTGATCGCCCAAGCGGCCGCAGCGGCGGTTGCTCATCGCCCGGAAGGAGCAGTTCGGGTCGGGGATGCTGCTGCGCGCGAGCGTTCCGGCCACGACGTGTCCGCGCTCGAGGCGCAGGTCCTGACTGCAGGCGAGCACGATCACGTCAGCGCTGGTTTCGTGAGCGACCTCGACCGGGGCTACTTGCGGCAGTCTCGGCGAGCCGTTTGGCGCGGCCGAGACTGCTGGTTCGGAACGAACGCAGAAGCGCGCTGACCCGCCTCCTCGGCTTCTGCTCTGGCCCGGCGAAGCGGAAGAGCGAGCGCCCAAGATCGGCGACGGCCATGCCGAGCGATCGTATGCGACCCGAGTTCTGCCGCGGCCGGCTACACCTTCAGTCGACAGGTCTCGGGTGCTACTACTTTGCCCCTGGGGACACGAACCCAAGGAGCGGGCCTATTTCGTAGAGGGTCGCGCAGCCGAAGTGGTGCAGCGAGCTTGTGATCGGCGCGAGGATCGGGTCGAGGTTCTTGCCGGGCAGCGTGCAGTCGGACGCGAGCACGAACCGTACGCCGGTCCCCAGTACGTCGGCACGGATCGTTCGCGGCGGGGTGCCTGGCGTCTCAAAGACGTTGTGCACGAGCGCTTCCCGCCGCTCGCAGTTGGGTTCTGACCATTGGCATGCCCCGAGGTAGGTGTGGCGGCCTGTGTCAGCGGGCGTGATCAGCCCAAGGTGGCTGCGTGTGAGCACGCCCCCGGGGTGCGTGTTGCTGGCGAGATAGTCGAGCGCGTGTTGCTCGTCAGCGGCGATGAAGTTCGCGCCCGCAGCGGCGGGTGCGACGTACGCGTCGGCGGCTTGCAGCTCAGCGACGGTGGTGGGGATCGTCACGGCCGCTACCAGGAGCGCTCCGAGCATCCGCCGTTTCGGGAGTCGCTCCCAGCCCGCGGTTTGCAGGCCCTCGACGCTGAGCACGCCGAGCGGGACGGTGATACCTGCGAACGCGTGCAGCGGCGTGGCGCTCAGGCCGGTCTCGGACACGATGAACACGACGAGCGCCGCCGGCGGCCAGACCCGCGTCGCGACCGCGAGGAAGTTCCGCGGGCACGAGCGGTACGCGAGCGCGCTGGCGGCCAGGAGCGGCGCGAGCGCCAGCACGATCTCCGCCAACGAGAAGGTGTGCTTGCTCTGCGCCTGCGCCATCCCCCACTGCGGGTCGGCGTGTGCGAGCACCAGGTAGTAGAGCAGCGGCAACCCTGTCGCGATCACGGTCGCGGCGGGCAGCGCGATGCGTGTGCGTGTCAGCACGTCGCGGCTGGCGCCGATGCGCAGGATCAGTTCGGCGGCGATCACGATCAGGATCAGCGCCTCCCCCTGCCATGGATGCAGCCACGCGGCCAGCGCCCCCAGCGCAGCCGCCGTCCACGACACCCGCCCGGACTGGTGGGCGCGGCCGTACACGACGAGCGCGTAGGCCATCGCCGCGATCGACAGCAGCGAGCACGGATAGCCCCATGACCAGAAGCCGGGCCAGAGGTCCCCGATCGCGGGCAGCGACCCGCCGAACAGGCCGATCAAGAGCGCTGCGCGCAGGGCTGAGCGGCCCCTCAGGCTGCGCCGCGCGTACGCCCGCACCGCGAAGAACATCGCGAGGACCGCGACCGGCTGCCACAACAGCAGCGACAGCCACGCCGCGACCCCAAACGCCGTCAGGGCGCCTGAGACCGCGATCAACGGCTGCAGATAGTCAGCCGCGCTAGCGTGCACCACGAACAGGTCCGATGCCAGCACCTGCCGAGATGCGGACTGGATCCATGCCAGGTACTGCATCTGGTCGGTGAGGAACAGCCCGTCGGTCCCGGTCCACGTCCGGCCATCGACGATCACCTGCCACAGGTCAAGGCCCAGCACCCAGACCGACACGATCCCGAACGCGACCAGCACCGAGCGCTCACACCAGTCCAGACCGCGTCGCGGCGCGGCGCGCGGCGCGAACACTGGCAGCTCAGGCGCGCGCTCAGGAGCCCGGGGTTCGACGAGCTCGGTTGCCATGCGCATCAGTCCGCAGCGCTGATCGCTGGCCAGCGGATGAGATTGGCCGCGATCAGGGCGCTGTCGCAGAAGGACACGCCGACGCTAGCGCCCGCTGAGCTTCACGCCCCAGGACCCCCGACTGGCTGCTCTGCGTGGATCGCACGCGATCTGCGAACAGGCCGGACACGATCTTCGCGTCGATCACCCTCCTGACGCCACCGGATTCGGCTGCCCGGCGGTGTGCTCACCTGCCAAGCCGGCGGTCGGTCGGGTGATCTCGCTGGAGGTCTCACGCCAGTTCACGGTCGGCATGATCGCCGCGAGGTCGACGCGGTCCTGGTGGCGCTCGACGACGTCGAACATGTGGTCGATCAGGGTGGCGCTGAGGAGGGTCGCTTTCAGGCCGAGATCGACCAGCGCCGTGTGCGTGGGGTTGTAGTAGTGGTCCTCGGCCTCGACGCGGGGGTTCTCGACGTGTTCGATCGTGCACGGGCCTGGGTACTCAGCCGCGATCGTGTCGGCGATCTGCCGGATCGACAATGACTCGGTGAACTGGTTAAAGACGCGGAACTCGCCGTGCTGCGCGGGGGTCTCCGATGCGAGCCTGATGCACTCGACCGTGTCGAGGATGTTGATCAAGCCTCTGGTCTGTGACCCGTTTCCATAGACCGTGAGCGGATGGCCGAGGACCGCCTGGATGACCATCCGGTTGAGCACGGTTCCGAACACGCCGTCGTAGTCAAAGCGGGTCGCGAGCCTGGGGTCGAGCTTTGTGTGTTCGGTGTCGGCGCCGTAGACGACGCCCTGGTTGAGGTCGGTCGCGCGCAGGCCCCAGATCCGGCAGCCGAACTCGATGTTATGGCTGTCGTGCACTTTCGAGAGGTGGTAGAAGGAACCCGGCCGCTTGGGGTAGATCATGCGGTCGCTGCGGCCGTTGTGCTCGATTGTGATCCACCCTTCTTCGATGTCGATGTTCGGGGTGCCGTATTCGCCCATCGTGCCGAGCTTGACGAGGTGGATATCGCGATCGATATCCGCGATCGCGTACATCACATTCAGGGTCCCGACGACATTGTTCGTCTGTGTATAGACCGCGTGTGCCTGGTCGATCATCGAGTAGGGCGCCGCGCGCTGCTCGGCGTAGTGCACGATTGTGTCAGGCCGGAAATCAGCCACCATCTGGTGCACGAACCCGGCGTCGCGTAAGTCACCGACATAGCTCCTGAGGGTCTTTCCGGTCAGCTCCGACCAGGCCCCGAGACGCTCTTGGAGCGTGGCGATCGGGACGAGGCTCTCGACCCCGAGTTCCTCGTCGTACCCCCGGCGGGCGAAGTTGTCCGACACTGCAACATCATGGCCCGCGGCCGACAGATGGATGGCCGTCGGCCACCCGAGATACCCATCTGCACCTAAAACCAGGATTCGCATACCGACACTCCAGTGACTCACTCTCTTAGGGATGCTCAAGACGTCAGGCCGCGTATGAACATATGAACAACACCGTGCAAATCGGCTCAACTGATGACAGCTGAGGTGCGTGCCGTCCGAGGATAACCAAGCGAGAAGACCAAGCAGCTCGATAGAAGATGTCTCTTACCGGAATCTTACTTCTTCGCTGGTAGGGTGCTCCACGTCAGTGTCTGAGCCTGCCGTCAGTGTCTGAGCACACGATTGAAGCGCCCGTGACCGTGCCGCCGCTCACGGCGGCAGCTAGTAGGCAAGCGTCGCGCGAGGCATCCAGGCTCAAGCTCGCTGGCCGCTACCGGTGGGCGCTCGGCACGGTGGTGTTGCTCGCCGTCTCCACAGTGCTGGTGCTGTGGGCGGGGACCAGCCCGGGCTATGACCCCTACGGATGGCTGGTGTGGGGCCACCAGACGCTCGCCTGGGACCTCAACACCAGCGGTGCGCCGTCATGGAAGCCGCTCCCGTACCTGTTCACGGTCCCGTACGCCCTCGTCGGCCGGTTTGCGCTGCAGTTGTGGATGGTCAGTGCCGTCGCGATCTCCCTCTGCGGGGTCGTGTTCGCCGCCCGGATCGCGTACCGGCTCACCGGCGGCCACGCGCACCGTCGCGCGAGCCTGCTCGCAGGCGCAATCGCGGCGGTGGCGCTGGTCGGGATCGCCGATTATGCGCACTACATCCTCAGCGCGCAGTCCGACCCGATGATCGTGTCGCTGTGCCTCGGCACGATCGACTGCCACCTCTCCCGGCGGCCCCGGATCGCGTTCGCGCTGCTTGTGCTCGCGGCGCTCGGCCGGCCGGAGGCGTGGGCGTTCGCCGGGCTCTATGCGATCTGGCTGTGGCGCCGGGACCCGCAGGCGCGCGTTCTGATCGCCGGTAGCCTGGCGCTGATCCCGATTCTGTGGTTCGGGATCCCGGCGCTCACCGCCCAGAGCTTCTTGATCGCCGGCAAGCTCGCGCTCAACTCCCCCCGCGCGCTCCACAACAACCTGATCACCGGCACGATCCAGCGCTTCGCGGATCTACAGCCGTGGCCCGTGGAGCTCGCAGCCCTGCTCGTCGTCGCGTGGGCGGCGTACCGGCGCGACCGGGTCGTGCTCGCGCTCGCGGGCATGGCGCTCGGGTGGGTCCTGATCGAGATCGCGTTCGTCCTGCACGGCTGGCCAGGCGTTCCGCGCTACCTGTTCGAGCCAGCCGGCGTCGTGGCCGTCCTCGCTGGCGTCGCCGTCGGCCGGATCCTCGTCGACATTCCACACCTCGCACCCGTGATCGGACGCTGGGGAGCGATCCTGATCGCCGGACTTCTGATCGGCGCCGTGATCCCCGACGCCGTCGATGCCGCCCAGGCCGAGCATCAGGACCTCACGCACGAACGCCAGCGCACCCAGGAGATCGACCGCCTCGGCGGAGCCGTCCGGGCACTCGGCGGCAGCGCCCGGATCAAAGCCTGCGGTCGGCCCACAGCGCCGGTCGAATACCAGAGCATCCTCGCCTGGACGCTCGGGTTCAACGTCGGCGATACGTACAACGACCCCCACGACCCGCACGCGACCGTCAACTTCATCCCCGTGCACAACGGTTGGATCGTGACCACCGACCAGCCCGCAGCCGGCGCGCCGCCACGTTCGCACACAGCCGCACAGACGGCCGCCTGTCGGCGTATCGGCCTCGATCCGCAGCGCTTCCTGCGCAGCTGACACCTGAGATGCACGAGAGGCCTGCAGCAGCGGCCTGAGTACGCCGGAACCGTGAGCCGCTGCTGTCACAGGTTGGGCCGGGTCGTCGCGGTCGTGGCGGTACTCACGATGCTCGCGTCTGGCAGATCGCTGGGCGCCGGGGAGGCGGCGCGCGCGGGTTCGGGCGCGCCTGTCGCGTCGGTCGGGAACGTCCCATTCTCGGTCCCGTTGCCGGTGGGGTTCGTCGGCTTGTCGCTCGAATATGGCTCGGTGCCCCTGTATGCCGGGGGCGACCCGGCGGCGATCAATCCTGTGTTCGAGCAGCTGATCCGCAACCTCGCGCCCGGGCAGAGCCCGGTGCTGCGGATCGGCGGGGACAGCACCGATCAGACATGGTGGCCGGTTGCGGGGGTCGCGCGGCCGGGGGTGGTGACCTATGCGCTGACGCCAGGCTGGGTGGCGACGACCGCGGCGCTGACGCGGGCGTTGGGTGCGAGGCTGATTCTCGGGATCAACCTCGCGATCGACAGTCCGAGGCTCGCGGCGGCTGAGGCGCAGGCGCTGCTAGCGGGGATCGGGAGCCAGTCGATCGCGGCGTTTGAGATCGGCAACGAGCCGGACGTCTACCAGGTGTTCCCCGCCTATACCGGCGCGCACGGCGAGCTCGTGCATGTCCGCGGGAAGGGCTATGACTTCGGCGAGTTCACCCGCCAGTTCGCGGCGGTCCGCCGGGCACTGGGGGCGCTGCCCGCCGCCGGGCCCGCGCTCGGAGGGTCTGGGTCGGGGTCGGGGTGGTCGGGCGATCTCGGGGCGTTCATCGCCCGCGAGCCCAGTCTCTCGCTCGTGACCGTGCACGGGTACCCGTTGGCCGGCTGTCTGGCGCCACCGAGCTCTGCCGAGTATCCGACGATCGTGCACCTGCTCAGCGCGTCTGCCACGACCGGGTTCGCGCACAGCCTGGCCCCGCTGGTGACGGTCGCTCAGTCCCATCGCCTGTCGCTGCGGGTCGACGAGCTCAACTCCGCCACCTGCGGCGGCACGATCGGGGTCAACGACACGTTCGCCTCGGCACTGTGGGCGCTGCAGACGCTGTTCGCGCTCGATCAGGCCGGCGTCTCGGGCGTCAACATTCACATGTTCCCGGGCGCGCACTATTCGCTGTTCTCGACGCTCGAGATCAACGGCAACTGGGTCGCGACCGTACACCCCGAGTACTACGGACTGCTGATGTTCAACCAGGCCGCGCCCCCCGGCTCCCAACTACTGCCCGTCAATGCCGTCGCGACCCCGACCGTCAAAATCTGGGCGCCGATCGCCCCGGACAAAACGATCAGGATCGTACTGATCAACGACGACGGCACACCACAACCGCTGCTGCTGAAATCCCCGCCCGGAACCGCAGGCCCCGCCACCATCGAGCAGCTCCTGGCACCCAGCCTCACCGCAACGCGGTCGGTCACCATCGCCGGCCAGAGCATCCAGCCGAGTACCACGACCGGAACGCTCACCGGCACCCCGCAGACGACCACCTTCACCCCGGTGTCAGGCCGCTATCCGATCACGCTCCCCGCCGCCAGCGCTACGCTGCTCACCTGGCCCCCCGCTGCAGCCAGGACCGCCGCGACCAGAAAGGCGACGCCGAGGCGGTAGTAGAGATTGATCACTGACCAGGCTCCTCTTGACTGTGTTGCGCTGCCAGGTTAGACGGCGACTGGCGACAGGGCCGCCGATCCGGGCCGGTTCACGCGGTCACACTCGTGACGCTCTGTTCTGTGCGAAAGAAGCACTGGATCTGGGGCGGGGGCCGTCGCTTTCCTTGTGCAGCGCGGCCGTTTCCGTGGCCCCTTCCGCGCGGCGCTCGTCCCACGCGAAACCGACAGAGAGGTGACGCCTGCTGGGAGGAGAGCGTCCAGCGTTCCACAGCGCAGTCCGCCGGGGTTAAGTGCCGGCCCCGCGCTGCCATCATGGGTGGCGTGGGTCACGAGGTATGGGGTGACGAGGCCGAGCTGGTGCGGGCCGCGGTGGAGTGGGCGGCGCAGCGCGTCGTACGGCCAACTGACTCGAAGACGACGGCACGCCCGGCCTCGGAGCTTGCCGCGGCGGCCGGGCGCACAGTTACGCCGGCGGGGATCGGGGGCACCGAAGCGCTTCGTGTCTTTCGCGAGATCCTCCTCCCGGCGACGCGCTCGCAGGACGATCCGATGAATCTCGCCTACATCCCGTCGTCGCCGACGCGCGCCGCTGTGGCCTTCGACCTTGTTACCAGCGCTGCGAACGTGTTCGCCGGGATGTGGGAGGCGGGCGCGGGCGCGATCTACGCCGAGAACGAGGCGCTGGGGTGGATCATCGAGCTGCTGGGGTGGCCGCCGAGCGCGGCAGGCTGCTTCGTCGCAGGGGGCACGAGCGGGAACCTCTCCGCACTCACCGCGGCGCGGCATGCTGCTCTGGTCCGCCGCGGGGAGCGGCCACCCGGCGGCTGGCGGCTGGCTTGCACCGCTGACGCGCACTCCTCCATCCGGGTCGCCGCGCGCGTCCTCGACGTCGCGATCGTCGAGGTGCCTGAGAACGCGCGCGGCCACCTCACCGGCGAAGCGCTGGCCGCCGCATTGGCGGACGAGCGCGACGACATCGTTGCCGTGGTGGCCTCCGCTGGCACGACGAACGCAGGACTTGTGGACGACTTGGCGAGCGTGGCTGCGACGTGCGCCGACTACGGGGTGTGGTTGCACGTGGACGGCGCCTACGGCGGCGCGGCGCTCGCCGCCCCCAGCGTTCGTCGCCTGTTCGACGGCGTCGAACTCGCGGACAGCTTCATCGTCGACCCGCACAAGTGGCTGTTCGCCCCCTACGACTGTGGCGCGCTGCTCTACCGCGATCCCGAGCCTGCGCGCGCCGCGCACTCACAGGTTGGAGGGTACCTGGACCAGATCGATCGCGAGGCCGCGAACCCGTCGGACCTCGCGATCCACCTGTCCCGGCGCGCGCGCGGGCTTCCTTTCTGGTTCAGCCTTGCCACTCACGGCACCAGCCGCTATGCCGCGGCGATCGAGCGGACGCTGGCGACAACGCGTACGGTCGCCGAGGCGATACGGGCCTCCGACCACCTGGACCTCGTTTGCGATCCAGAGCTCTCAGTGCTCCTGTTCGAGCGGCCCGGCTGGGACAAAAACGCGTACGCAGCTTGGTCGCATGCGCTGGCGAGGAAGGGCGTGATCCTGTGCGTGCCGACCAAATGGCATGGGCGCACGGTGCTTCGATTGGCCTTCGTGAACCCAGACACACGGCCGGCGCGGGTGATCGAGGTGCTGCAGACGCTGCGGTGAGACCGAAACTCGCCGCGACACACAGAGGTCGCTCATGCGAACCCGCCCGCCCCGTTTTCGTGGTTGATCGCCCCGCTCCGAATCGGCGCTACCACGGAGTTCCTATCACGGCCAGCAAACGCTACGCGGCGAAAGCCGGCGGCGCGCTTCGCTCAGGGCTTCCCTGTCTTCGGGGAAATTACACGTCCTGGCGAAGCGCTCGTTCGGATCGAGCACGTCCTGCGCTGGAGCCACGATCGGATTGGCCCAAGAGCGGGCGCCGGGCGACGCTTGGCTAGCTCGGGATCAGGCCCTCGGTGCTGAACTCGCTGGTGGCTTCCGCGAGCGAGACGTCGGGCGGAGGTAGGATCGCGCCTGACGGGCCAAGGTGGGCGTCTTCCAGCAGTTCGCCGCTGCGCACGAACTCCAGTAGCTCGGCGAATCGCCGCTCGAACAGCTCCGCGTCCGGTGATTCAGCCGCCGCGACCACCTCGGCGTCAAGTTCGTGCAGCCGGGGCAGCTGCTCCTCAGCCAGCCGGTACTGCCCCTCAGTAGCTATCCGCACAATCACGATCCCGCCTCCTTCTCACCGCCGCTAGGCAGCTGCTGCGGCGCCGCTCCGGCGGCGAGCTCCGCTTTCATCTTCTCGAGCTCTGAGTCCACAGCGCCCGCGCTGGTGACCTGCGCCAGCTGGCGATCGAGATCATCCCCGCCACCACCCAGTTCGGTGGGATCGTCGAACGTGCCCGCGTGCTCGAGCTCTCCGACCGCGTCAGCGCGCGCCTTCATGTTCTCGGTCTTATCGATCGCCCGCTGCATCGCCAAGCCGACATCAGCCATCTGCTCGCCAACGCCGGTGGCCGCCTCGGAGATCTGCACCTGCGCGTCAGCCGCCGAGTACTGCGCCTTGATTACCTCCTTCTTGGTCCGGAACGCCTCGACCTTGGCTTGCAACTTGTTCTCATTGTCGGTCAACTGCTGCTGCTGATGTTCGAGGTCCGCGATCTGCTGGTCCAACGAGCCGAGCTCATCCTCGATCGCCTGCTTGCGCGTCAGCGCCTGGCGCGAGAGATCCTCGTTGCCCGCCGCGAGCGCCTGGCGTGCCTGCCCGTCCAGCTTCGCCGTCTGCTCCCGCAGCGGGCCCTCCTGCAGCTGCAGGCGCTTCTTTGACGTGACGACGTCGACGATGCCGCTTTTGGCCTGCTGCAACAGCTCGAGCTGCTTCTCGTAGCTGTAGTCGAGCGTCTCCGCCGGATCCTCAGCGCGATCGAGCACCGCCGAGACCTTCGCCTTCACCAACGTGTTGAAACGACCCTCAAGACCAGGCATCAATCTCCTCTCGAACCGCTGCCGTACGTCAAGCCTGCGGGGGCCGCGCACGTCGGCCGCTGCGCGCTCGTGGCATCCACGACCACGACGCAATCATAGGCTCCGCATCGTCCGCGCGACCGACAGCAACGTGCGCTCGATACGAACTGGAGCGCCAAGGTCGGTCCGGCTCGGCGCAAGGTCACCCCAGTTCCGGCGTCAACCAGGGCGTGGCTCCGCGTGCCGTCGCCGATGGAGAGTCTGAACCGGCTTATCCTTGCTCGGGAGGTTCGCTCATTCCGCCATGTTCAACCGATTGACGCTCCGGGTCAAAGCGAGGTTCTCGAGGCTGCTTGACCGGGCCGAGGATCCCGTGGAGATCCTCGACTACAGCTATGAGCGGCAGGTGGAGCAGCTGTATGGCCGCCTGCGCCGGGACGTGGCCGATCTCGTCACCGCCAAGAAGCGTGTCGCGCATCAGCGCGATCGCCAGCAGGAGCAGTTTCTGAGGCTCGATGCCGGTGCTCACAAAGCGCTCGAGCTCGGCCGGGAAGACCTCGCCCGCCAGGCGCTTGAGCGCAAGCGGCTCGTGGGGCAGGAGCTCGTCGGTCTCAATCAGCTGGTCTCGGATCTGGAGCGCCAGCAGGCTCAGATGCTCGTGCATGGGCGTGAGGCCCGCGTAAGGGTCGAGCGATTTCGCTTGGACAAGGAGCTCGCCAAAGCGCAGTACGCGGCCGCGAAAGCGCAGCTCGCGATCTCCGATGCCGTCGCTGGTCTGTCCTCGCAACTGCGCGAGGCTGGGTTGAGGATTGAGCGAGCCAAAGAAAAGGTCGAGGACATGAATCTCCGGGCTGACGTGATCCAGGAGCTCGAGAGCGCGGGAACGCTAGCCGCTGTCGGGACGGGTGAGGACGACATCGATCGACAGCTGCGCAAGCTGAGTTCAGGCGGGTCCATTGACGCCGAGATTTCGAGGATGAAGCTTGAGCTCAACCGCGTGAAGTCCAGCAGGCCGCCAGACTGAACGCCAGCGCACGCAAGCTCCGGCAGGGGTGCGTAACTTGCGCATTCGCCCCAGCTTGAGGTCGTCGCTTCTCTTCGAGGTGCTTGCTGAAGCGCTGCAAGCACGAGCGCGCTCTCGAGCCGCTGCTCTGGCGATTGGGATCGCTCCGGCTCGCACGAGCCGACGATCGGGTTCACGCGATAGGGATCACGCGACCGCTCGAGCGCTGGTGAGTGCTCCGCTCGTCGAGTCGAGCGCCATGAGCGCTTGCGGAGCGGCGCGGACGACCGCGTCGAGCAAGCGCCGCGCCTGGGGCTAGCCGATCCTCGGCTGCTTCTCCGCCCCGCTCGGGCGGGGGCCTGCACCCGACCCCGAAGATGTAGTGGTCTACTTGATCTGAACCGCGGTGTTCGGGACCGCGTTTTCGCGCGTCAGCATTATGACGCTGCTCACGAGGACGAAGATCAGGAAGAGCACGAACCCGATGAGGTCGAGAATCAGCCCGAACGAGGCGATCACGCCGCCGAGGCCGAAGCCTTGAAGGAAGAGCATGATCCCGGCGAGGATCGAAACCCACCCGAGCCAGCGCGACAGTACGCCGCTCCTGATCACGAGCAAGCCTGCGGCGACAGCAGCGAGACTGCCGAAGACGTCCCCGACGCTTTCTAGCGCATACGTCATCAGGTACAGCGTGTAGGCGACACCAGGGTCGTGTCGATACCCAAACGACGCGATCTTTGCGCCGACCAGTCCGGTGATGCCGATGTCGCTGACGGCATGCATGGCAATAAAGAGCACTCCGCCGACCAGCACCAGGGAGCCGAGGATCCGGGGCCTGCCGGTGTCTCCGCGCAGCAGGTTGTAGAGACTGCAGAGGTAGATCAGAAACGCGGTGGCGTAGACGACGGAGAGGTATGCGATCACCAACAGCCGGTCGCTGTGCTCGTGGAGCCCGCTCGCGATCTTCGCTGCCGAGTCGTTCTGGGTTAGTCCGACTCCGAGCGCGACCACAATCTCCGCCAGCAGCGCGATGACGTAAAGGATGCCCGCCGCCCACGCATACCGTTCCCAGGCTCTCGATGTCCGCGCGGCTTCCACGATGCGGATCTTCCCCAATGGCGTCGCGCTTGGCAAGCCGCGACGTTCAGAAGGGGCT
>JBKQKK010000224.1:0-9517 GCA_052147535.1 Solirubrobacteraceae bacterium
TTGCGGTCATGGCCGACTTGCGTGTCGTCGCGCTCGCTCTTGACGGGGTCGTCGCTTTCGATCTCGCGTGTGCGGTCCAGACGTTCCGGCGTGGGCCCGGTCGGTCCGGCACGCCACGGGGGTTCACGATGCAGACCTGCGCGGTACGGCCTGGCTGCGTGCCGACGCCTGACGGATTCGACCTGCTCGTCCCGCGCGGGCTCGATGCGTTGCGCAGCGCTGACCTCGTCGTCGCCCAGGGCGCATTCCGCACAACGCACCGGTCGCCCCGGAAGCGCTCGACGCGCTCGGTGCGGCGCACCGGAGCGGCGCGAGGATCTTGAGCATCTGCATCGGCGCGTTCGTCCTCGGCCAGGCCGGACTGATCGACGACCGACCCGTCACAACGCACTGGTCCTACACCGACGACCTCACGCGCAACTTCCCGCGGGCCGACGTTCGGCCTGACCGACTGTATGTCGACGACGGCGACGTGCTGACGAGCGCCGGGCTTGCAGCCGGCTTGGACCTGTGCATCCATCTCGTCCGCCGAGAACTCGGCGCCGCTGCGGCACGCGATCTGGCGCGCTGGAACGTCATCGCGCCGCATCGCGACGGCGGACAGGCACAGTTCACCCCGTCACATACATCCCGCCACCCGCCTCCCCGTCGGGACCCGCTTGATATCTGGACGCGCCTGTCGGCGCAGAGGTCGGCGGTCCCCCTATGCGCGGGAAGCGGGCATGTCCCGGTCGGCCCTCGCCGCTCGTCAGCTTCGACACGCTCGAGTTCCGCGCGATGCGGGGCGCTCGCTGCCGCCCGGCGGGATGCGCGTTCTGCAAGGAAAGCGGGAGCACCGAGAGCCGCCTGTCAGGCTGCCTTTGGTCAAGCAGGGATCTCGATTCGTCCTCGTCGCGACGGGGGAACCAGCCGCACCGCAACGTTCGACCATCGGATGGCGGGGTGGTCTTACCGGCGGAGAGCAGAACTCGGTGGGGTTCGGCGTCTGTTACGGGTCGTTTTGCCGGGCGAAGCTGCCGCTGGATGTGAGTGGTGTTCGCTGGGCTAGCTGGGGTAGGAAGTCGTCGAGGAATATGCGGGCGACTAGTTCCTGGCGTGAGCAAACGCCGGTCTTTTCGAACAGGTTCTTGATGTGATCCTGGACGGTGTAGGGCGAGAGCACGAGCCTGGTGGCGATCTCGGGGTTGGTGAGGCCGTGGGCGAGCAGTGTCGCGATCTCGCGCTCGCGAGCGGTGACGCCGTGCGCTTCGAGACGGACGGCGGTCGTCTGGGGGCTGGCGGTGCGTTCGAGCACAATCGCGACGCGACCGTCGGCGCCGCCCTCGGGCAGGGAGGCGTGCAGCGTAATCCAGCCAGATGGGGTCGGGACCGCCACGGTGTCGGGCTGCCGATCCGGAAGGTGTGACCGGGTGCGGGTGAACCCGGCGAGCGCCAGTACCGGGCTGGGCACGGTTGCGAGCGCCGGACTGCGCATCGCGGCGAGGAGCTCTTGGGCAGGCGGGGTGATCAGCTCTACGTCGTTGCTGGGGCCGAGCACGACCAGTCCCGGAGCATTGCCGTCTCCGGTCTGGCGCGCGGCGTCGAAGCGAATCGAGGTGCGAATCCCATCGGCGACCGCAGCGGTGATGCTCGCGAGCGCGGCGGCGTCTTCGGCGGTGAAGTCCCGCCGGTGCTCGCGGCGGGCGATGTGGACCGCGCCCCAGCACCTTCCACGATTGACCAACGCTGCGCGCAGCTCGAACGGGATCCCCGCTGGCTCGAGCACGTCGCGGTAGCGGGCGCTGCGCTCGGGACGCCCCTTGGTCGCTTGGCTGAGGATCCCGACCGGAACCCGGCGCGCGGCGAGGCTCGCGAACGTGTTGAGGTCCGTGACGAAGTACTCGCTGGCGACGATGCCCGCGCCCGCATCGGCGGCCGTCTCGCGGGTGAACACGCCCTCGCTGATCAGCTCCTGTGGCGCGTCGCTGGTCATTAGTCCCGTTTGTGGATCGAGCGTGTGCCAGCACGTCGCGTCGAATCACCCGCCGCAGCCGCGCCGCGACCTCGCCGCGCCGCGACCTCGCCGAAGTACTCCTCGCGGGGCAGCGCCTGGCGTCCGAGTAGCGCCACGTCGTCAATCAGCCGATCCACGGCCCAGCGTCCTGCGGGCATGAACCGAGTATGACCCGTTCGTGGCCGGGCGTCGACGTCGCGCGCGAAATATCCCTGCAGCCGAGGGATCGACAACTGGACGCCGTCAGAGCACGCTACCTCCCGACAAGCAAACCGCCCAGGAGGCACGCGATGACAACTGACACGACACAAACGACAAGCGGCACCGACTCGGTGAGCGAGCCCTCCGCGGTGGCACCGATCGCGCTCACGGCCGGCGAGGGAGAGGCGCTGTGGTTCCTTGGCATCCTCGTCACGATCAAGGCGTCGAGCGATTCCACTGCGGGACGCGTTGCGGTGATCGAGCACCTCGCCCGGCGCGGCAGCGGGTCGCCGCTGCACGTGCATCACAACGAGGACGAGTGGTTCTACATCACCGAGGGCGAGCTGACTTTCTGGGTCGGCGGCCAGGTGATCACCGCCAGCGCCGGATCGTTCGTCTACGGACCCCGGAACATCCCTCACACGTTCACGGTCAGCTCCGAGCAGGCACGGTTCCTGCTGGTGGTCGAGCCGGCGGACTTTGACGGCTTCGTCCGTGCGCTCGGGCAGCCCGCCCAGGAACTCGTGATCCCGCCACCGGCGACCGAACCGCCCGACGTCGCGGCGATGGCCGCACTCGCCGCCGAGTACGGCATCGAGATCCTCGGCCCTCCCGGCATCCCCGCGTGACCGTCGCCTCCCGGGACCCAGCCTGATCGTTCCCACGCCAAGCCTGACATGGAGATCCTGATGACCGCACGAGCAGCCCAGCTAGAAGACCTCGACCGCACGCGCGATGCCCACGTCGCGGCGCTCAACGCCAACGACGCTGACGCCTGGGTGGCGTGCTTCGCCCCCGACGCCGTGCAGATGCCACCGAACGACCCGCCGAACATCGGCACAGATGACATCCGGGCGTGGTCCAGCGGCATGCTCGCCGCCTTCCGCGCAGAGTTCTCCCTCGACAGTGACGAGGTCGAGCTCGCGGGCTACGACTGGGCCTTCGAGCGTGGCACGTACACGATCGCCCTCAACCCGAAGGCCGGCGGAACACCCATCCACGACACCGGCAAGTACCTGACGATCTACCAGCGGCAGACCGATCACTCATGGCTGATGGCCCGCGACATCTGGAACAGCAACAACCCGCTACCCGGTCACGAGTAGACGCAACGGGCGCAGAGAACGTTCCCGAACCCAGCCAGAAGACACTCTGCAAATAGGCCGTCTCCCGTCGAACCGGGAACCCTCACCCATCCGCCCGCGACAACTACCGCGTCCGCCACAGAGCAGGTCTGTGGCGGACATCGCACGCGCACCTGTATCTCGCCAAACGCGAGACTCGCCGGGTGCGTCGGCCGACCGGCGGCCGCACCGATCAGCTCGGAGCCCTGGTTTACCGCGCAACTAAGAGCCGGCGCTTGCTCGATTCCAGCAAACGCCGACCGCCGCTCCGGGCGCGTCGAAGGCAGTGGCCGGCCCTCCCGGATCGTGGAACTGACGGCGTCCGGCGGCGCGGGTCTCCGATGCGGACGTCTGCTCAGATTCCGGCCGGCAGGCCGAGTCTCAGGCGGGACGGCGCGGGGTCACCGCCGCCAGTTGTGCCCGCCAGCGTTCCAGCTGCGCTCGCTGGCAGATCGGGCAGGAACCGACGTGGTGGTTATGGCCGCACTTGTCCTGGGGGAGGGCCTCGCGGCTGCGGGGGGAGAAGACGATCATGGTGCGTGCTCCATAACGGCCTAAGGGAGGAGTGACACCCGGCTTGAGCGAGTGATCGGAAGCTCGGCGCCGCGACTTGAGCGAATGCCGAAATCGCGCCCCGTCTGTGTATGAATCTGGACAGGACGTCTGACAGGCCACTCGTGGACGCTGGTCTCCGAGTGCCGGCTCGGGCCAGCGGGGAACCCGCGGTCGCGCTCGTTTCGGGCCGCGGCCCTGCTCGCCGCAACGCGGCGCGCACCCTGGCATGTGTGAACGGCCAAAGCGCGTCACGGTTGCGCAGACTGGCCGCGGGCGCACGTATGACGCGCTCGCCTGCCATATCTGCCGCCGGCGGCACCGGGTTGGTCGTCCGAACATGTTCGGCGCCGCTGCGGTCGTCAGGAACCGGGCTCGAACGGATCCGCCGGCCGATCTCGCGCTACGCGCACCTCCGTTGTGAGCAGGCACCCAAGCGAGTACGTCGTGACACGCTCCGAGCCTGCGATTGCCTCCATGGGGAGCAGTCGTCCGGCGCCGGCGACCGGCAGGATCGAAGCGTCGCCAAGGCGGTACCGCGCCCGAGGGTCCCGTGGCCGATCGCGACCGGCAGGCCGTCGCGTCCCCGCAGGTCGAGCTCGAAGTCCTCGACCGTCGGGATGAATCCGCTGAGGGCAAGGACGTCGGCGCACGCCGGTCGGTCGCGGCCAAGGCCGAGCGCGTACGACATCACCGCCCCCATCGACAACCCACCGAGCACAGTCCCGGCCCAGGGAACGCCCAGCGCGTTCGGCAGGGTATCGAGCCGGCGGCCGAGGAGGCCGTACGTCCGATGGAACGTGTCGCGGTCCGGGTGGCCGGCGGCGCGCGAGACATACCAGTGAAATGCTCCCGGTGAGGGTTCGAGTGGCGCCCTCGGGTGACGCCGACCAGCCGGCGTTCGAGATCGAGCTCGTTCAGGAATGGCAGGAGGTCGAACTCATTGGTACCGCGGCCATGCAGCAGGACGAGCGCACCCTCAGGGGCGCGCCGGGCCGGTCGCAGCTGGTGCTCGAGCAGCTCGATGTCGCTGGTCATGCCCGGGCGACCCCTAGCCGGGGATTGCTCAGCGGGATGAGGGTGCGCTCGAGCCGCTCACGCAGGTGCTCGTGCTGCGGTGGGAGGCGCAGCGCTTCCCCAAGGTGCTCGGGATCCTCGTCGACGGCAAAGCCCGGACTCGGAGTGGCGAGCTCGAACAACACTCCCCGGGGCTCGCGAAAGTAGATGCTCAAGAAGTACTGCCGGTCAATGATCGGCGTGGGACGCATCCCGTCCATCCGCAGCTCACCGCCCCACACGGCATGGTCCTCGTCTCGGTCACACCACGCGATGTGGTGCACCGTGCCGGCGCCCTGAGTGCCGGCGTCGGCGGGCGGTTCGTCGTGGTCGTAACGGGCCCGGCGCCGCCCGCCATTGAGGAGATAGCTGCCTGGGGAGCTCAAGGTGAAACCCATCGCCTCGGTCAGGACGCGCTCCTGGTGGTCCCAGGCTCGGCTGTAGGCCCGCACCCCGTCGAATCCGAGTAGCGCGTGCTCGGCCGGGATCCCGTCGGCGAGAGCGCGGAGCGGCTCATCGGAGGTGTCGACGACGGCCAGCTCCAGCCCGAGTCCCTCGGGATCACGGAACGCCAGCGACCGCTCGTCGGTCGGCGGGTCGAGCTCCACCCCCTCGCGCGCCAGGCGCTCCGCCCAAAACCCCAGCGCATCCTCGGACACCACTCGCCAGCGGAGCCGGTGGATCATCCCTGCGCCAGCGCGGCCCGGGGCCGCATTCGGGAACTCGAAGAAGGTCAAGATCGAGCCGGGGGTGCCCCGCTCATCGCCGTAGTACAGGTGGTAGACCTCGGGCGCGTCGAAGTTGACCGTCTTCTTGACCAGTCGCAGCCCGAGTACGCGCGCGTAAAAGTCGACGTTCCCACGTGCGTCTGCGGTGATGCAGGTGATGTGATGGATGCCGTCGAGCTGCATGCGTGACCTCCCTAAAGTGTTTGCGTACATGATCGATCTCTCAGCTCTTGCGGAACGCCGCTTCCGCCGCCGTCACTGGGTGCGGGCTGTGCGTCTTGTGTTGCTGGCGTCTGAGTTCCTGCTGACAAGCGCGAGTTGAGCTGCCCCGCGACGAGGGCGATGGATGCCACGGCAAGGCAGGTCGCGATCACGGCTCGTAGCTAGCAGCGGCGGCGCTCCTGCTGCTGGCGACCAGCAGGTCCGGCGCGCTGCGCGAGTCGCGACTCGCATTCGTGCCCGCGCGGGCATGGGAGACCGTACGGGGTCTAGGCTTGCCGCCCCGGCGCCCGCCATCGGCGGCAGTCGCGTCCAAGCGCGACCTGCTGGCGGCGCTCGTCACCCATCGACTCGAGGAAGATCGCGGACGCCGCGCGCGTAGCTTACGGACGCAGAGGAGGCCGCTGAACGGTGCTGCCCGATGATCGGCTGCTGAGCGATGCGCTCGAAGTCTGAGCGGCGGGCCCGGGCAGCTCGCTACGCGTCGCGCCGCGCTCGGCCGGGTCGGGCGGCGCTGCATCGACCCGCGACGCGTGGCACCATCCCCGCGATGGCGCACGACAATGCCTCGCTGCAGGCGCGGCGGCTCGAGGCGAAACGCCGGCGCCGGCAGCGCCGGCTGGGGACGGGCCTCGCACTGTTGGCGGTCGCGTTTGCGGGGGCCGCGGTGATCGTATGGGTTAGCTCGTCGAGCGGATCGAACTCACACGCGACCGGTTCCGCAATCCCGAGGACAACCCCGATCAAGGTCGGCCCCGCGCCTCGCCTCACGATCAAGCAGCACTCGGCCCTGGCCGCGGAGATCGCGGCGGTGCGACGGGTCGCCTCCTACGGGCTGCCGCTGTACTGCGGTGGTACGCAGAAGCGGATGGTCGCGCTGACATTCGACGACGGCCCAGGCGTGTACACGCACTACGCGATCAAGAAGCTCAGCGAGGCGCACCTGCACGCGACGTTCTTCCTCGTCGGTAAGGAGATCGTCGCCTGGCCGGGGCTCGCCCAGCGGGAGAAATCGGTCGCGGCATTCGGCGATCACACAATGACGCACCCGTTCCTCCCAGCGCTCCCGTACTCCGAGGCGGTGGAGGAGATCGCCGCCGATCAGCGGCTTATCGAGCGGACGGTGGATGAGCCAGTGCTGCTGTTCAGGCCACCGTACGAGGGTCACACTCCGGCGATCGACGCCGAGGTCAAACGGCTCGGGATGGTCGAGGTGCTGTGGGACGTCGACAGCGCCGACTCGCTCGGCGCGAACTACCTCGGCATCGAACACAACGTGATCGCAGGGCTATACCCAGGTTCGATCATCCTTATGCATGAGAACCGTGGGCAGACGATCCGTGCGCTGGACGTGATCTTCGCCGCCCTGCAGCAGCGCCATCTGGAGGCCGTGACCGTGCCACAGTTGATCGCCGAGGACCCGCCGTCGCTCGCACAACTGCGTAAGGGGTATGACGGGTGTCCGGTCAAGCTCGGCAGCGGCAGCGGCAGCTGATGCGGCGCCCGCTGCCCAACGGTCGCGACCGGCATGCGGCCAACGGCGCTCAGCGGGGATACGGCCGCGAACACCGCCTCCTCGGCTTTCACAAATGAACTCCAGCACATGATTATGTGCAATGGGCGTCTGCATAGCGGGTGCTGCGCGGCGCCGGCTGCGTGAACCGGCCCGGATCGGCGGCCCTGTCGCCAGTCGCCGTCTAACCTGGCAGCGCAACACAGTCAAGAGGAGCCTGGTCAGTGATCGATCTCTACTACCGCCCCGGCGCCGCCTCGCTGCCGGTGCACGCCGCGCTCGAAGAAGCAGGCGCGGAGTACAACCTGATCCGCGCCACACGCGAGAACGGCGTGTTCGGCCCGCCCGAGGCCGCGAGGCTGAACCCGGCCGGACGGGTGCCGACGATGTCCTTCGACGGCATGGCGATGACCGAATCGGTGGCCTGCCTGATGCACATCAGCGACCTCTACCCCGATGCCGCGCTCGCACCGACCCCCGGGACGCCTGAGCGTGGGCGCTGGTACCGCTGGCTCATCTACCTCGTGAACCCCGTTCAATCGACGTTCTACGGCTTCATCGCCCCAGGCCGCTCAGCGCCGGTCGAGGCACAGGACGCGGTCAAGGCGCGCGCAATCGAGAGCTTGGACAGCTTCCGGACCACGCTCGACACCTACCTGGCATCAAGCGGCCCGTACCTGCTCGGGGAGCGGTTTTCCAGCGCCGACCTGTTCCTGTTCATGCTCACCCGGTGGGGCCGGAGACTCAAGCACCGCTGGTGGGACGCGCCCGCCCTCGCCGAGCACTACTTGAAGGTCAAGGACCGCCCCGCGATGAAGCGCGTCTTCGAACAGGAAGGACTCGACGATGACGCCTAGACCCACCGCTGCTCCGACGATAGAAGAGCGACCGGGGCGGCGTGCCTGCGATCGGCGAGGAGGTCAGTGAACTCTGCCGCGTGCACCGCTGGATGCCGGCGATCGCATCTCGACGGGGCGACGGCCGCTAGGCTGTGGCCGTTGGTTGTGCTGGAGCGCCGCAACCCACGCGGCGGAGCTCATTCGGCTGGTAGCCAGTCCTCGGTCAGCATCAGCCAGAACGCGAGGCCCGCGAACTGGCGGTAGCGCCGGAAGGCACGCTCTATCCCCTTGTCGGTGATCCGCGCGCGGCCGCTTACGCGCCGGTACTTCGGCCGCGTCCACGAGTCGAGGACCAGCCGCCGGTAGCGGCCGAGCAGCATCATCATGTGCGCCATCGCATACGGCCCAACGCCTGCGATCCGCAACAAGCGGTCCGCCACCTCCTCATCCGGCAGCGCCCGGTCGCGCAGCGCCTCGAGGTCAAGCTGGCCTGAGGCTACGTCGTGGGCGAGCGCACGCAGGTACGGCCCGCGGTAGCCAGCGCGGGCGACATGCCGGAAGAACGCGTCGCCGGCATCCGCGACCGTCGCCGGTGGCGGGAACGCGCGGCGCTCGCAGGCGCCCGCCGTGGCCGTTCCCAGCTCGCCGACGAGCGCGCTGACCATCCGCACGGTCGCCGACCATGCGCAGTTGGTCGTGCAGATCGTCTTGACGAGGTCCTCGAACACCGTCGGGCTGCGCATCATCCGCCCGGCGCCGGCGACGACCCAGGCCAGCGCCGGATCAGCAGCGGCGGCGAGGTAGAAGGCGCTCAGATCCTCGTCGAGCCGCAGCATGTGGCGGATTTGCGCCGCCAGCGCAGGCCGGTGCGCCGCCGGCGGGTCAGCCGCGCCCGCCCGCGCGCCGAGCCGGGCGCGTCCGGCACCGTCAGACGTGAGCTCCACCAGCCAGGCGCCCTCGCCTGCGATCAGCACCGTGCTCAAAAGCGTGCCGTCGGGCGCGATCTCGTTCGGCGGCAATTCGGCGACGCCGTGGGACAGCAGCGTGCGCGCAAAGTCGACCGGCTCGCCGCCGGCGCCGACAAGCTGGATCGCGGTCGACCAGTGGGCCACGACTGCAGCCTACGCGCGGCGCAGCTTCCAAGTGAAGCTGCGCGCACAGACCGCGGCGCTGGCCCGTCGACCACCTCGATCTCGCTCGCCACCTCTGGCTTGTGCTGGCCACGGCCGTACAGAGCGCAGAGGAGTCGCACAGCGTCAGGCTCGAACCGACAGCGACCTGTCAGCGTTCCC
>JBKQKK010000225.1:0-20815 GCA_052147535.1 Solirubrobacteraceae bacterium
CCTACGCGGACGGGTCAGGCTGGTGCCGCGTGACTGGCGAGACGGCAGCGCTGCCGCGCGCGCCTCAGTGGCGATCGCAGCAGCGGACGGAACCCAGCAAGAACTGTGGTCCGGACTGCTGCCCGCGGCCACCGAACACGGCTACCCGGAGGGCCTGGCGCTGCACTGCGAACTACCAGCCCGCGCCACCGCACTGCTACTGAACGTCGAACAGCACAACGCCCGCGACGGACGCTCCGTCGGACGCGCGATGTGGCTCGACGTCCAGATCACCGACCCGCTCGCCGGCAGCGACCCACTCCCGCAGCAAACCGGCGCCGACACCGCTCCGCTGCAAACCAACGCCGACACCCTCCCGCGACAAAACGACGCCGATCCGATCCCACCGCAAGGCACCGCAACCGATCACCAAGCGAGCCTGCCGACCCAGACGAGCGAGCCGCTGATCTCGGTGCTCACCCCGGTGCACGACCCACCGCTGGAGATGCTCGAACAGGCGATCGCCTCCGTCCTACAGCAGACGTTCACCAGCTGGGAGCTGTGCCTCGTCGACGACGGCTCCCGCAAACCCGAGATCATCGCCGCACTCCAGCGCCACGCCGCCGGCGACCCCCGCATCCACCTCGTGCGACGCGACACCGCCGGCGGGATCTCCACCGCCACCAACACCGCCATCGACCTCGCCACCGGCCAATACATCGCCCTGCTCGACCACGACGACACCCTCGAACCCGACGCCCTCCAACTCGTCGCGCAAAAACTCCACCAAGACCCAACCCTCGACATGATCTACACCGACGAAGCCGTGGTCAGCCAGGACGGCGCGATCGCGCGGATCCACAAGCCTGACTGGTCACCGGAGAACATGTGTGCCCTGATGTACACCTGTCACCTCGGGGTCTATCGACGGCGACTGGCAGTTGAGATCGGAGGCTTCAAGCCGGCATTCGACGGCTGCCAGGATTACGACTTCGTGCTGCGCTTGGTCGAGCGGAGCGACCGCGTCGCGCACATTCCCAGGATCCTCTACCACTGGCGCGCGCACGCCAGCTCCACCGCGGGCGGCGACGCCGCCAAGCCGTACGCCTACATCACCCAACCGCACGCCATCGCCGCTCACCTCACGCGAGTCGGAGCAGCTGATGCCCAGGTGCTGTTCGGGCCGCATCCAGGTGTTCACCGGATCGTCTACCCGGTGAACGACACACGGACGGTCTCGCTGGTGCTTGCCGTGAGCAGCGACGAACCTCTCACTGAGGCTGCGCGATCGTGGCTCGCCCAGCCACACCAGAGCTGGGAGGTGGTGCTCGCAGGTCCGCCTGACGCGCTTGCCGCCTGCGCGGCCGCCCTGCAAGCGGCTGGCATCGAGAGTGAGCGTCGGACTTTGGTGCCGATCGCCGCAGGGATCGACCGCGCCCACGCCCTGGCCACCGGCGCCGCGGCGGCCCAGATGGACCATCTCCTGCTGATGCAGGCCCCGATCGTCGGCCTCACCCACGACTGGCTGCGCAGACTCCTCGGCTACAGCGACCAGCCGGGCATTGCGGCCGCCGGACCGCTCGTCCTCGCATCCGACGGACGCATACTTCAAGCCGGCATCGCGATCCCCGAAGGCATCCCGCTGCACCTACTTCAAGGGCTCCATGCTGCGGCTGGCGGTCCTACCGTGATGAACCTGAGCGCCGTCAGTGACGTACTCATCACGCCGCGCGAGGCATATGACCAACTGGCCGGCCTGCGTCCGGCGTTCGGAGAGCTCGCTCTGATCGACTACTGCCTGCGCGCAAGCGACGCCGGGCTGCGCGTTGTGACGCTCCCCGACGCCCGTGTTCGTGTCACAACCACCGAGCACGTGATCAACGACCTCCCACGCCTCTGGCAGTTACGCCGCAACTGGCGCAGGACCCACACCCACGACCCCTACTACAGCCCCAACTACCGGCGCGACCGCGGCGACTACGCGCTTGCCGACGCAATCGAAACCGCTCAGCAGGCCTAGCCCAATCCGGCCATCAGCTTGGGTGCGCGCTCTGCCAGCACGCCGAGCCCGAAACTGGTCGCCGGACCGATCGCGGACGACCCCGCCGACGAGCTCGACGATCGTTGGCGGACGAGTATCTGCGGGACCAGCTGGCCGCGCCAGCCTCGCTCGGCGACCCGGCACCAGAGGTCATAGTCCTCAAGGCCCTGCAGGCGGGGCGCCTCGGCGAACCCACCTAGCTCGCGCAACCGATCGCGCCGGATCAGGTACGGCGGCTGGATGTAGTTTCCCAGACGCAGTCGCAGCGGCTCCCAGCCGAGGAAGTTCAAGAGCCGCTCACCGCCGGGCGGGGCAACGCCGTCCGCCAAGCCGGTGACCTGCACGATCGGATAGGCGAACGCAACATCGGGCATCGCATCGAGCGTTCCGAGCAGCACATCGAAGCATCGCCCAAACAGCTCGTACCCCGGGTCCAGCACGAAGCAGTAGTGCGCGCGAGCCTGATCGAGCGCCACGTTGCGGGCAGCGCCGCGTCCCAGCTCGACATCCTGTACGACCAGCCGCGCCGGCACCTGCTGGTGGGCGCGCAGCCACGCCGCTGCCGTTTCGGCCGCGCCGTCATGCGACGCGACATCCACCACGATCAGCTCGAGGTCATGCATCCAGCTGGTGGCGACCGAATCGAGCGTCGAGACAAGCCGATCCGCCTCGTTTCGGAAAGTCAGCAGGACGCTGATCCGTGGACGACGGCGCGCGCGCCATGCAGGGGTCTCGTCAAACACGCGCGGTCCGGGTGCACCGGCACTCGACAGGATCATCCGCTGCAGATCGGCCACCTGGCGGCGAACCTCGACCAACTCGACCCGCGCATGCTGGAGCTCGCGCTCCAGCCCGCGCAGCGCTGGATCCGGCGCCTCGACAACCGGGTCCCAGCGTCCCACCGCCACCAACGGCGCAGCGGGGGACCTACCCCTCCAGGCTCCCGGCGGCACCGGGTGCCCGACGAGCTCAACGAGCGCCGCGCGGAGGACGCCGATGGAAAGCGCGAACGGGAGCCATTCGCTGAGCCGCTCGTACGCCTGCATGCGAAGTCGCTGCGCCAGCGCGTCGTCCCGCAGTACCGCTTCGGCGACGAACGGCAGCGCGTCGGAGCTGGCGAGGAGCAAGTGCTGACCCGCTACGAACGGAGCGAACCCGGTGGCGTGCTCGGAGACCACGACTGCTCCGCAATGCATGGCATCGAGCACGCGGAGCCACTCGATGTAGCTCTCCTGATCCCGGTGGAGGTTGATCATGACCTTCGTCTGGGCCAACAGCTCGCGCTTGGACTCGGTCAGGAACGAGCTCGAGCCGGCGGCATTCGGGTACTCCGCGTCCGCGATCTGCACCAGGCAGTTATGGCGAGCTAGGATCGGGGCGTAGCGACTGAGCAGGCGCGTCCGTCGCTCGCTGCGTGTGCCGAGGAACATCACGTCGATCGGGCGAGCGACGCTGCAGTCGAAGCGGTCGCGCAACTTGGAGTATCCAGGTCTGAGCGTGCGTGCCGAGATTTGGCCGCGGTGCAGGGCCACAACCGAACGCACGTCGATGTCGAACACCGCTCCCGCGCTCGCAAACAGCTCGAAATCGTCCTCGTCAACGGCATGCTTGGGAGGATCGGCGCAGATGAACGCCGTCCGCTTCAGGATCGACTGATCAGGGAGCGCCTCCGGACCTTCTAGCGCGACGAACTGGCGCGGCGCGGGTAGCGCGTAGACAAGGTCGGGACGCGGCTTCGGGAAGCCGTCGGTGTGCATCGACGACGGGATCCCCTGCAGCTCGAGCTCGTACCTGATGGTCTCCACGAGCTCCTGCAGAAACCAGTCCTGCCCCGGGGACATGACGAAGGCCAGTTCCGGCACCGCGCCATCGTAGCGGCTGCTTAGGGCCGGGGAAGCCTGCCTGGCGAGGCCCGCGTAGATAGTCTGTCAGCGTGGAAAGCGATCTCGCCGGCACGCGAGTGGCTGTCGGTATTCGACGAGCAGACCAGGGCGATTCATGACGATTCATGACAAGGACAACTTGATCAGCGAGCTGCAAGCGCGTGTCAGCGAACGAGACCGGATCAACCGGCTCCTGCTGGACGCTGAGCAGCGCCTGGCCGACGTCCCTGCCCTGCACCTGCAGATCGCCGACCTGACGTACGAGCTGGCTGAGGCGCGCGCGTCGGAGCAGCGGTGTGGAGAGCAGCTGCGGGAGCTCGACGAACGCTTGATGAAGGCGCAGCGGACGCTGTTCGAAGTGCTCGAGTCGCCGAGCTGGAAGCTCACCAAGCCGTTGCGGGCCGCCAAGAAGCGGCTGCGAACCTAACACTTACGCACGCGCGGCTCAAGCGGACGCGCACTGTACCGATCATGAGAAACGATCCTGGAGATGCCTTGGAAGAGCAAGCGGTGGACGGCCGGCGAAGCGGCCAGCTCGCCAACATCCGCCGGCGCATCTATCTGACATACAGATACCGCGGCGTCCGCTCGCTGATCTACCGAGCGATCACCTTCCCGCTCCGGTTCACGCCGCTGCGGCCACTGCTGAACCTCGGCGGCCGGTCCAGCGCGGACGCCGCCGCCGCGATCGCCTGGTACCGCCGTAACGGGCGGCCGGTGACGGTCGTGATCCCTAGTTACCGGGACGCCGAGCTGGTCGCTGCGCTCGTGCGCAAGATCCGCCGAACGACACCGCGCCGGCGCGTGCGCATCATCGTCGCCGATGACGCCAGCGGTCCCGACCATCTGGCCGCACTGCGCCGGATCCGGGGGATCGAGGTGGTGGCCGCGGCGGATAACAGGGGGTTCTCGGCAAACGTCAACCGCGGCCTGCAGGCCGCGGGGACGAGGACCGACATCGTCCTGCTCAACTCCGATGTGATCCCCCAGCGAGGCTGGCTGGCGTGCCTGCAGTTCGCCGCGCGGGGATCCGAGGTCGGGATCGTCGGCGGGAAGTTGCTGTATCCCGACAACCGGATCCAGTACGGCGGTACGGTCCGCAACCTCGGCGCGCCCGAGTGGTTCGATCACCGCTACCGCTTCAAGCGCGCCGATTGGGGTCCTGCCTGCGTCGGTGGCCCGACGCTCGCCGTGACCGGCGCCTGCATGTACATAACGCGCGACGCACTCCAGCGGGTCGGATTGTTCGACGAGGCCTATCCGATGGCCTACGAGGACGTCGACTACTCGTTGCGCGCCTGGCAGGCCGGCTTCCAGGTGCGCTACGCACCATCGGCGGTCCTGTACCACCTCGAATCGACGACCCGGGGCACTGAGGTGGGGGAGCGCGAGCGGGCCTCGCAGCGCGTCTTCTGGGCGCGTTGGGCCGAGTTCTTCGACGAGCGCGACGTGCGCAACGCGAGCGGCGCGTTACGGGTCATCTACGTGACCGAGGGCACCGGGGTCGGCGGCGGGCACCGCGACGTGTTCGAGCATCTCAACGGACTACTCGAGCGCGGACACGAGGTCGAGTTGTGGAGCCTGGGCGGCGAGCCGGACTGGTTCGATCTGCGCGCGCCGGTGCGCACCTTCGAGGACTACGAGAAGCTGGCCGAGGCACTGTCTCCGGTGGACGCGATCAAGATCGCCACGTGGTGGAACACGGCGAGCAGCGTCTGGTCGGCGAGCATCCTGCACGGCATCCCCGTCTACTTCGTACAGGACATCGAGACGAGCTACTACGCCGACGATGAGCCGATGCGCTACCGGGTGCTGGACTCCTATAAGCACGAGTTCCGTTACATGACTATCTCCTCATGGAACCGCGACCGGTTACGCGAGCTGGGGCTCGAGGCGGTGCTGATCCCGCCGGGCATCGACCTGCAGAGCTTCCGTCCGCTCGCCGAGGTGCGCCGGCGTGAGGACATGCTGCTGGCGCTCGGACGATCGAATCCACTTAAGAACCTCGCGCTTACGATCAGGGCCTGGCGGGCGCTGCCGGAGCCCCGGCCGGAGCTCTGCCTGTTCGGCATCGAACCCGGCGTCGCGGCTGAGGATCGCGGCATTCGCTACGTCACAGCACCCTCGGATGCCGAGGTCAACGAGTTGTTCAATCAGGCCGCGATCTTCGTCCAGACCTCCTCGCACGAGGGCTTCTGCCTGCCTCCGCTGGAATCGATGGCCACCGGTGGAGCAGTGGTCTGCACCGACGCTCACGGAAACCGCGACTTCTGCAGCGACGCCGAGAACTGCCTGATGCCGGAGGCTGAGGTCGATGCCGTGGCCGGTGCGATCAAGCGGCTGCTCGATGATCCACAGCTGCGCCGGCGGCTCGGAGAAGCTGGCATCGCCACCGCCGCGGACTACTCGTGGCGATGCCGGATCGATGCCCTCGAACGCTTCTTGACGGAGGTGGCGGCCCCCAGGCGAATAGCCCCTTCTACGGAGGTGGTCCCGGCCGCTGCCCCGGCTCGCGCTGCCGGGTAGCGCCCAATCCTCCGCGTTCAGCATGCAAACCTCGTTTCCCGCAGAATTTCTCCGCTGCCCTGCGTGTGGCGCCGACCGCGCACTAAAGCTCGAGGCGACCGAACAGAACACCCTCGAGGTTCGCGAGGGAGCGCTGCGCTGCGGGCGCTGCGGGCGCAGCTTCGGACTGCATCGCGGCGTCGCGCACCTGCTGATCGACCCGCCCGAGCACGTCCAAAAGGAGGCGGCCGGCCTGGAGCGCTTTGCCGAGCACATGCGCGAGGACTCCTGGGACCGGCAGCGGATCCTGCAGCTGCCCGATATCGAGGACGGATATTGGTACGTACAGGGCCGTTCGTTCCAGCAGCTGCTCGGCATCGTTGAGCCCGAGCCCGGGCAATCGGTGCTCGACGTCGGTTCCAACACCTGCTGGGCGGCGAACAGGTTCGCGCAGGCCGGGCTGCGCGCGATCGCGCTCGACATCAGCACCGCCGAGCTGCAGGGGCTCTACACCGCTGACTACTTCCTGGAGGCGGGCGCGAGCTACTTCGAGCGCGTGCTCGGGACGATGAACGACATGCCGATCGCCAGCGGCAGCCTGGACTACGTGTTCTGCTGCGAGGTCCTCCACCACAACGATCTCCGCGGTCTTTGGCGGACCTTCCGCGAGGCGCATCGTGTACTGCGTCCTGGCGGAAAGCTCCTTGTCGTCAACGAGACATTGAAGTGCATCAAAGATCCGAGCGGCGTGCACATAGAGGCCGTGGAGCAGTTCGAGGGGTACGAGCACGCCCATTGGGCGCTCCAGTACCGGCTGGGTGCGCGGCTTGCGGGGTTCTCAACCGAGTTACTCGAGCCGGCGTACCGGCCGTACTTCGACCCGGTGGCACTGCACGTGCCTCCCGGCACGTCTGACTCGGAGGCGATACGACGGATCGTCTACTACGCCCGGCGCTCCAGCCGGACCGCCCGGCGCGCTTATCTGATGTGGCTGAACCACGTCGTGGGCGGTGTTTCGTTCTCGATGATCGCCACCAAGTCCGGCGGCTGATTCCCGGCCGTCGACCGTCGACCGTCGACCGTCGGCTAACGGCGCCGCGCGCACGGCGCTCGCTTCAGAGGTTCTCGGCCACCTGCGGAGCGGCGCGATTGAACACCCAGAAGCCCAGAGCGAAGATCACGAGAACGAGCACGACCGGGATCGCAACCCACGCGTATCCGCCGGCGTACGCCGCCGCGCCGTAGGCGCCGTGGTTGATAACCGCGTGCTTGAACTGCTGAATCGCCACCGCCAACGGGTTCAGCATGTAGAGGTGGAGCATGAGCGGGCTCAGGTGATTGGCCACGGTGACCATTGGGATGATCACGGGAGAGGCGTAGAACAGGATCTGCATAGCCACTTCCCAGATCGGCTGCACATCTCGGAAGTAGACGAAGGCCGTCGAGAGAAGCATTGCTAAGCCTGCGGCCAGCACCCCGATCATGGCGACGATCAGCGGCAGCTCGACCCAGCTCAGCATCGGACGCACGCCCTCGATGAGGGCGAAGACGAACACGACGATCATGTTCAAGCTCACGTTGAACAGGGCGAGGAGCACCACGGACAGCGGGATCACCATGCGCGGGAACTGGATCTTGCGCACGAGCACCTCGTTGTCGACGACGCAGCGCACCGCGCCGGACGTCCCCTCGGCAAGGAACGTGAACAGCACGATCGACCCGAGCAGCTGCGCCCCGTAGAAGTGATCGGGCTGCCCGGGGCCGGTCCCGACGCCTTGGCCAACGTGAGCGACCTTGGTGAAGAACACGTACAAGACCCCGAACAGCAGCAGCGGCCGGATCAGCTGCCAGAAGTAGCCGAGGACGGAGCCGAAGAAGCGCATCTTCCACTGCGTCTTGGCGATGTTGAACGTCAGATGCCAGAAACGCCGCCAGTCGCCTGACAGCGCTTGTGGGCCCTTGATCGGCGGCCCGAGAGCGCCAACATCGAAGACATCAGTGTCGAGGGTGGTGGCGGTCATGCGGAGATGCTCTGCCGGTCGCTCGCACGCTCTACGGCAACATCGACCGGAAGATCGACGACACCCCCGGTCGGCCGCGTCGCGGTCACGACAAACGAGAAGCCGCCCTCGAAGCGATCAATCACATCAAGGCCGACCCCGCGGTGCGCGAGGCTGATCAGCGGGCTGTACCTGCCTGGGGCAAGGACGTTCTCGAAGCTGAATGAGAAGATCGCTTCGTCGCCTGAGAGGAACGTGCCAGTCTGCTGCAGCTGTGCCTCCGTGTTGGCAACCGTGACCGCCTTGTGCTCGTCGTTGAGCACGTAGATGCTGGCCGCGGGATCTTCGACGCGTACCTTGAAGGCGACGCGGGCCCGCAGCGTGATCCGCTCGCCCTGCGGAACGGCGGCTCTTCGCTCGCCCGCTTCGTCCTCGACCCAGACCTCGACTACGCGCGCCTCGCCGTCACCGGAACGCTCGTCTACGGACGCCTTCGCCTCGGCGACCGGATCGCGGCCGAAGTTGATCTCCAGGTAGCGATCGGCGACCTCCTGGGGATCGCCGACGTGGATCATCTCCCCCTGCTCCAGGAGCATCGCACGGTGACAGAAGCGGACCATGGAGCCCATGTCGTGGGTGACGAACACGATCGTCTTGCCCTCGTCGCGCATCCGGTAGAAGACGTCGAAGCACTTCTGCTGGAAGGAGGCGTCGCCGACGGCAAGGATCTCGTCGACGAGCATGATGTCGGCGTCGACCTGGACGGCCACCGAGAAGGCCAGCCTCACCAGCATGCCGGAGGAGTAGTTCTTGACCTTGAGCTCCTGGAATTCCTCCAGCCCTGCGAACTCGATCACGCGCTCGTAACGCAGGCGAGCCTCACGCGGGCTCAAGCCCAGCATGATCCCGTTGAGGATCACATTGTCGCGGGCGGCGAGGTCCATGTTGAAACCGACGCCGAGCTCGATCATCGTGGACATGCTTCCGCGGCGCCAGATCTGCCCCTCGGCGCCGTAGATACCTGCCACGCACTTCAGCAGCGTGCTCTTCCCGCTGCCGTTTCGGCCCGCGATCCCGAAGAACTCCCCTTGCTGGACGTCGAACGAGATGTCGTGCAACGCGCGGAAGTCCTTTGCCCGGATGCGCCGTCGCGGATGCAGAGCCCGTTCCTTGAGCGTGGTCCGCTTCTCCTCCGGCACATGGAAGGTCTTGCTCACGTTCCGCGTCAGGATCGCGGGCGCGCGCCTATCTCGCGTCGCATACATTCGCACAGGAGCTTAGCCGGGAACCGCAGCGGCTCGGCCTTCCAGCGACAGATGCCGGACGGCTGATTCGGACAGGCCGTCCGCCCGCGCCCCGAGCAGCGTGCCCGCGGTGCGCAGCATGTGATGTTGAAGGGAGCGTCCCAGCAGGGAAAGCGACTCGCCAAGCCCGATCGCTGGCCCGGCAGCGCGCCGCCAGCGCCAATCGGCACCGACCAGCCCCCAAATCCTAAGCGTGACCTGTCTCACACTGAGCGGCGGCACGTATCCATAGACGTCGTGCACCGCGCGAGCTTCGTCGAAGCTGCGCCGCAGCCAGTCGCCTGCGGCGTAGTCGTGGGAGTGGATCACCGCTGCCTCGGGTAGGAACGCCTTCGCGTAGCCCGCGCGCAGCATGTCGTGGGCTAGGACATGGTCCTCGGCATAGCGGACTGGCCTGAACGGCACCGACTCCCAGGCCGCTCGAGCCAGACACCCGTTGGCGTCCGTGAAGAAGCCCCGGGGCCCGAGCAGCGCGCGAGCCGGCAAGCCACGCTCCGAGGTCGCCAGCCGATCGATGCGAGGTGAGCCGTCCGGAGAGAACGAGCGAAACCAGTCGGTTAGCTCGCGCGCCACCATCAAGCTGGCGTCATCGCGCGGAAGATACGGTCCGAAGCTGAGCGCAACGTCGTCCGCGAGCGAAAAGCCGCCGAGCATGCCCACGAGCCAGCGCGTATCCGCCGGCTCCGCGTCCTGCGTGAGAAATGCGACGTGCTGACCCTGGGAGCGCTGCATGAGCAGGTTGCGAGTGCCGCCGTGCGAGAACGACTGCGGCGGGATCTCGATCAGCTCGGCGCCGAAGCGTCGGGCCAAGGCGACGGAGCCGTCCCGAGACCCCGAATCGCAGACCAGCAGCTCGAGCTCGGATCCTTCCTGGAGTTGCTGCGCCCGCACCGCCGCCAGCGTCCGCTCGAGCGTCCCTGCGCCGTTCAGCGTTGGGATCGCGACGGTGACCAATCTGCCCATCACCGCAGGCTGCTATCCGCAAGCTGCGTGGCTGACTCCTGGAGCGTCGGGCCGGCATAGCCAGATCTCGTCGCAGAAAAGAAGTTGGCAGCGCCTGATCAGCTCGGGGCCGAACTCGGTCTGCGGCCGGATCCGCTCGACCTTGAAGCCCGCATCCTGCAACCGCAGACCGATGTCAGGCGCGTAGAGCCGCACGTGGTCGTGCTGCAGGAACTCGCGCTGGCGGTCCTCGGGCGAGCTGATCGCCTGATCCTCGTAGGTCTGCTCGCGATCGAGGTCAAGTGGGACCATCACCATGCACCAGCCGCCCGGCTTGGTCACCCGGCGCAGCTCGCACATCGCACGACCGTCGTCCTCGACGTGCTCGAGCACGTGGGAACAGATCACTGCATCGAAACTTGTGTCGGGAAGCTCGAGCGCGGTGATGTCGAGCCTCAGCTCGACATCAGGCGCCATCAGATCGCACGTCACATAGCGCAGGTTCGGGATCCGCGACAGCCGGCGGCGCAGCCCCCACTCGGGCGCGAAGTGCAGCAGCGAACCGACGCCGGCCAGCAGCTCGGGACGTCGCTCCAGCAGCAGCCACTGGGTACGGTGGCGCTCATGGCATCCACAGCGCCAGCACACAGCGTTCGGCCTGTTCCAGTCGTCCTTGAAGCGGTCAAAGCGCCGCCCGCACACTGGGCAGAGAACCGCATCGCCACGGTGTCGGACTAATTCGGCGCGCAGCCGCATAGCGCTGCCCAAACGCGTGCCGAGATTTGCGGCGGCCAGCACCCGCTAGCGCCCCGCGCTCGCGGCCCGGACGATCAGAGGCCCTCGAGGATCCGGCGCAGCCCCTCGCGCAACTCGACGCTTGCCTCCCAGTGCAGCTCGCGGCGCGCGCGCGAGACGTCGAGGCAGCTGCGCCGCACCTCGCCTGAACGCTCCGGCTCGAATGCGGGGTCGCCAAGCGGACCGCGCGAGAGCTCGTCGCCGACCTCGCGCAGAGCGTCGATCAAGTCGAGCACCGACGTCTCGCGACCGTGACCGATGTTGATCGCGCCGCCAAGCTCGCTGTCGGCTGCCAGCAGGTTCGCACGCACGACGTCCCAGACGTCCACCCAATCGCGCGTCTGACGTCCGTCGCCGTACACGGTCGGGCGCCGTCCGTCGAGCAGATGGCCGCAGAAGATCGCGACCACGCCGGCCTCGCCGTGGACGTCCTGGCGCGGGCCGTAGACGTTGCCGTAGCGCAGCGACATCGTCGAGAGACCGTGCAGCCGCGCGTACAGCTCGAAGTAGCCCTCCGATGCGTACTTGCTTTGGCCGTACGGCGCGAGCGGGCGGATCGGGTGGTGCTCGGGCGTCGGCAGCAGGTCGGCGTCGCCGTACAGGCCGCCGCCGGTGGAGGTGTTCACCAGCCGGCGCGCGCCGCTCGCGCGCGCGGCCTCGAGCACTGCGATCGAGCCGAGCACGTTCGATGCGGCGTCACCGGCCGGTTGGGCCACCGAGTAGCGCACGTCGATCTGTGCGGCCATGTGGAACACGACCTCGGGGCGGACGGATGCGAACAGCTCGAGCAGGGCCTGCGCGTCGCGCACGTCGAGCTCGTGAAGCGTGGCGCCGTGTGACAGCGCCGACTCGAGGTTCGCTTGCTTGCCGGTGCTGAGGTTGTCGACTACATGCACGCGGTCGCCGCGCGCGGCCAGCGCGTCGACCAGGTTCGAGCCGATGAAGCCGGCGCCGCCGGTGACCAGGCAATCCATCCGAGCGGCAGTTTAGCCAGCTGCGCCCAGCGGCCCCTCGCCGGGCGCTGCGGGGCGCGGGGCGCGGCGGGGTCGGGCGCGCGGGTGATCTGCGTGCCCGACTGAGTGTCGGGGTCCGTGAGTGTCGGGGTCCGTGAGTGTCGGGGCGCAGAAGGGAGGCCCACGGGAGGGGGGGCCCGCGCCGCTACTGCGGCGCGGGTCCAACCCAAGGACGGCCCTGGTAGGGCTGGGGGCCGTCCGGGGCTCGCGAGAAAGGGGGCGGTACTCGCGAGCCCGCTCGACATCCGTGTCGTGATTGAGGATACCGCCGAGGGGGTCGCTCTCGGGAAAAATTCATGAAGATTCCACGAATATCTGGGCAACTGCGAAACCACAAGCCGTTTGCGGCGTTCCATGTCCGTGCCTTCCGACAAGTTGACTAATCAGAGCCGCTGAGATCCCCTCGTTGCGCACCGAGACCCCCCAAACACCCTCCAACGGTCCGCTGCTCGATCCGGTGCAGGTCGAGATGCCGCAGACCGTCGAGGTGCTCGGCGTCCCGATCGCGGTAATCGACTATGAGCGCACCGTGAGCTGGATCGACGCGGTCGTCCGAGAGCGCCGCCGGGGCTACGTGTGCGTGTGCAACGTACACACCGTGACGGCTGCGCGCGAGGATCCCGAGTTGGCCGCCGCGCTGCGCAAATCGGCGCTCAACGTGCCCGACGGGCAGCCGCTCGTGTGGGCGATGAACTCGCTCGGACATTCGCTCGGCGATCGCGTCTACGGGCCGGAGCTGATGCTGCGGGCGTGCGCACACGCTGCGCACACCGGACAGCGCATGTATCTGTACGGCGGGCGCAACCAGGGGGCGCTCGTCCAGCTGGCGCTGAACCTGCGCCAGCGCTTCCCCGGCATCAAGATCGTCGGCGGCTACTCACCGCCGTTCCGGCCGCTCGCCGCGGATGAGCGGGAGGCGGTGGTCGCGGAGATTAACCGCTCCCAGGCTGACGTCGTCTGGGTCGGAATCGGCGTGCCCAAGCAGGAGAAGCTAATGGCGAAGTTACGCCCGCAGCTCGAAGCGCCCGTGCTGATCGGTGTCGGCGCCGCGTTTGACTTTCACGCCGGGCTGGTCCCGCAGGCGCCGGAGTGGCTCCAGAAGGCCGGCCTCGAATGGGCTTACCGGCTCGCGCGCGAGCCACGCCGGCTGTGGCGCCGCTACTTCCGTTACAACCCGCGCTTCGTTGCCGCCTTCGGCGCACAGCTCGCGCGCGATCGCCGTTTCACCGCTCGCTGAACCGCGAGACGTCGTGCAACGGTGAGCTCTGCCACGATCGGTCGGTGCCAAATCCAACCGCTCGAGGCGACACCCGCGTGAGCACACCCGCGGCCTCGGTTGTGATTCCGACGCGTGCGCGTGCCGGCTATCTGGCGGTGACACTGGACTCGATCATGCCGCAGGCTCGAGCGGCCGCGGTGGAGGTGATCGTGATCAGCGACGGGCCGGACGCTGCGACGCAGGAGCTCGCACAGCGGCGCGGCGCGAGGTTGGTCACGCTGCCGGCGCCGCGCTGCCTTAACGCTGCCCGCAATGCCGGCGTGGCCGCCGCGCGCAGCCCGCTGATCGTGTTCGTCGACGACGATGTCCTCGCTCCCGCCGGGTGGCTGGCGGCGCTCATCGCAGGCGTCGCGGGCGCGCCCGAGATCGACGTGTTCGGAGGACCGATACGGCCGCTGCTCGAGGGCGGCGGGCCGCGCGCCTGCGGGCGCGAGCCGGCGCCGATCACCGCGCTCGACCTCGGCTTGCACGACCGCGACGCGACCTTTGTGTGGGGCGCGAACATGGCGATACGCACGCGTGCGCTGCAGCGCACGGGCCCGTTCGATGAGGCCCTCTGGGGCCGCGGCGACGAGGAGGAGTGGCTGCGGCGCGATGCGGCAGCCGGAGGTCGTGTGCGCTATCTGGCGGCGGCCGGTCTGCATCACCGCCGCGCCGCACCGGACGCGACAGTCGCCAGGCTGTCCCGCGCCGCATACGCGCTCGGACGGACCGCACGGCGCAACGACGAGCGCGTCGGCGCCCCCAAGCCGATCGCGCAGGAGCTTCGCACTGCGACGGGCTGCGCCTGGCACACCGCCAGGCGCCGCTGCGCGTTCGGTGTCGTGATGCTCGCGCACAGCGCCGGACGGCTACAAGAGGCGCTCGATCCCCAGCCCGCCGCCGCGGCGCCGGTCGATGACTTCCTGTCGGGGACCAGCGGCGAGGTCAGCGGGATTCGCGCCACCAGCCGCGCGCTGCTCGCGGACGCGCTCGCCGATACGGTGGCGCTGGCGAGGCGCGGGCGCCTGCGCCGGGCAGTCGCTGAAAGCCCGCGCAGGCGGGTGCTGGCGCTCGGAATCGAGCGGACCAACGCCCCCAACTCGATTGCAGCGGAGCGCGCCGAGCTGGCGAGCTCGCGCCACGACGTCGAGATCGTCACCGCACCCGCCGGCGGCCGGGGCAAGTTCGAGAACCTCAACGCGCTGCTGACCGAGCACCCGCCAGGTGGTTTTGATTGGCTGCTCGTGTTCGACGATGACGTGTCGTTGCCCGCGGGCTTCCTCGACGCTTTCATCTTCCTCGCTGAGCGCTTCGAGCTGCGGCTCGCGCAGCCCGCGCACCGCAGCCGATCCCACGCCGCTTGGGCGCTCACTCGGCGGCGGCTGCTGAGCGTCGTGCGGGAGACCGCGTTCGTCGAGATCGGCCCCGTGTTCGCATTCCATGCCAGCACGTTCGAGACGCTGCTGCCGTTCCCGCCACTGCGGGTCGGCTGGGGCCTCGACGCGCATTGGTCGGCGCTCGCACGCACGCGCGGCTGGCGGCTCGGCGTGATCGACGCCACAGCCGTCGGGCACGGCATGCGAAAGATCGCTTCGTCATATGACCCCGGCGGTGCGATCAACGAGGCGCGCGAATTCCTGCGCGAGCGCCCGTACGTGCGCGCTAACGAGATCCAGCGCCCGCTCGCCGTCCACCGGAGCTGGTAGCCGACTTGAAGGTCCTCGTGCTCGCCGAGTATTACCCGCGCGCCGGCGATCCGGCGCGCGGAATCTGGGCTCACCGCCAGGCGCTCGCCGCACGTGAGGCGGGCGCCGAGGTCAGGGTGCTCGTGCTGCATCGCCCGCTGCCGCCGATCGCGAGCCTGCGAGAACGTGACCTACGCGCGGCCGCGCGAGAGCTGCGCCAGTCCACACGCGCCTGGTTCGACGGCATCGAGGTGGAGTACCTACGCTATGTTTCGCCGCCGCGGCCCTGGAGCTACGACTCGTGGGGCGCGTGGGCAGCGCCGCTGCTGGCACGCAGGCTACCGGCGCTGCGGCGCGAGTTTCCGTTCGAGCTGGCGCACGCCCATTACGCGCTGCCCGCCGGCGACGCACTGATGCGCGCCGCAGCGGATCTGCCGGTGGTCGTCTCCGTGCATGGCCACGACGTGTTCGGGGCGGGCGCGGGCGGCGCACGGGTCGGTGCGGTACTGCATTACGCGCGCATCGTGCTCGCCAACAGCGCCGGTACGGCGGCGCGCTGCCTGCAGGCGGGCGCGCGCACGGTCCGCGTCGTGCACCTCGGGTCAGACATCCCGGATGCTGCTGCGCAAGCGCCCGCGGCGCCGACGCTCGTGACCGTCGCCAACCTGGTCGCGCGCAAGCACCACGGCGACGTCCTGGCAGCGCTCGCGCTGCTGCGGGAGCGCCACCCCCAGATCCGCTACGTGATCGTCGGCGACGGGCCCCAGCGCGAGGCGTTGCGGGCTCAGATCGTGGCACTCGGGCTCGAGCAGCGGGTGGCGCTGCGCGGAGCGCTGCCGCACGCGCAGGCGCTCGCCGCCGCGCGCGCCGCGACGCTGTTCGTGATGCCGAGCACCGACGAGGCGTTCGGGGTGGCGTACATCGAGGCGATGGCGGGCGGCGTGGGGGCGATCGGCGCTCGCGGTGAGGCCGGACCGGAGGAGATCGCGGCCTCGGGCGGCGGCATCGAACTGGTCCCAGTCGGCAACGTGCAGGCGCTCGCCGCCACGATCGACAGGCTCCTGAGCGACCCCGCGGCGCTCGCGCAGCTGCGGCGCACCGCGCGCGAGAACGTGACGCGCGAGTTCACCTGGGAGCAGTGCGGTCAGGCGACTGTCGACGCCTACCGCGCCGCCCTGTCGGTCCCAGCGCCGGCGCCGGCAATCGCCCCCTACAGCCCGCGCAACCTGCTCGACCGCCTCAGCGCCACCTCCACGCTGCACCAGCACTACAGTCATCTGGAGCAGCGCGAGCGACGGCTGCTGGCGCAGGCGCTGCCGCTGACGAGCGGACGCGTGCTGTCGGTCGGCTGCGGCTGGCACCCCGGGCGGCACCTGTTCCCCGCACCCGCGTTTCATCTCGTCGGCGTTGACGCCGACCCGCAGCGCGTTAGCGGCGTCGTGGCGAGCGGCCGCGCCGACGAGGCGTTCGTCGGCTACGCCGGCAAGCTCGCGCTCCCGGACGCCAGCTTCGAGATCGTTCTCTACCGGCTGGCGATGCACCACATCGTCTTCCAGGGGCCGCTGGCGCCGTGCTTCAGCGAGGCGGCGCGGCTACTGGTGCCCGGCGGCGCGCTGGTGCTGATCGAGCCCGGGCTCTGGCACCCGGTCGGAGCGGGGCTTGCGCTCGCCAACCGCACCGGTGCCGCGACCGCGCTGCACGGAACCCCCGACGACGTGCCGCTGTCGCCACGAGCGCTTCGCAACGAAGCACGCGCGGCCGGGCTGAGCGCGGAACTGCACGCGGTCACCTACACATGGCGGCGCATGCCGAAGCCGCTGCAGAGCACGCTCGCACCGCTCGACCGGCTCGGTTCGCACCCGCTCGCGGCGCCGTTCGGCCACACGCTGATGCTGATCGCGAGAAGGCCGCGGTGAGCCGCCAGGGCGGCGGGCCCGGCGACCGCACTCTGCTCGACGCCGGGGGCGCGCTGGTGCTCGCGGCCGGCCTGACGCTGATCGCCTTCACGGCCAACAGCAAGAGCATCATCGTCGACCTGGCTCCCAACACGTGGATCGAGATCGTGCTCGTGTTCGGCGGTTGCGCGGCCGCGCTCGCAGTGCTGCTGGCAGGCGCGCACGGTCCGCCCTGGGGTGCCGTGACGCTCGCGCTGTTCGCGGCGCTGGCCGGGCTGAGCGCGCTCTCGATCGCCTGGTCGGTCGCGCCCGACGTGTCGTGGATGGAGGCTGGTCGAACGGCCGCCTATGTGTGCGCGTTCGGCGGCGCGCTGGCGCTTGCGCGCCTGTTCCCGGAGCGCTGGCGCGCGCTGGTCGGCGGGATCGCGATCCTGGCGGTCTCACTCAGCGGCTGGGCGGTGCTCGTCAAGGTACTCCCCGCCTCGCTCGACCGGCAGGACAGCTTCGGCCGGCTGCTGGCCCCGTTCGGCTACTGGAACGCGACCGGCCTGATGGCGGCGCTGGGGCTGCCCGCTTGCCTGTGGGCCGGCGCGCGTCGCGACGGCGCAGCCGTGACGCGCGCGCTGGCGTTCCCGGCGGTGGCGTTGCTGGTTGCGGTGGTAGCGCTCTCGTACTCGCGCAGCGCCCTGCTCGCGGCCGTGCTCGGCGTGGCGGTCTGGTTCGCGGTCGTCCCGACGCGGCTGCGAGGCGTGGCGGTGCTCGCGCTCGGCGGCGCGGGCGGCACCGTGATCTCGGGGTGGGCGCTGGGCTCGGTGGCGTTCACGCACGACGGCGTCGGACTGTCAACGCGCGTCAGCGAGGGACACACGTTCGGGCTGGTGCTGGTGGCGGTGCTCGGACTGCTCGTGCCGGTGGGCTTTGTGGTGAGCGCGCGGCTCGATCGGATCGCCCTCTCTGCCGAGCGCCGCCACCTCCTGGGCACGATCCTGATCGGTCTGCTCGCGCTCGTGCCGGTCGCGGCGATCGCTGCGCTGGCCGCCTCCGCACGCGGCCTGACGGGCGAGATATCGCACGTCTGGAGCAGCCTGACAAGCACAAGCGCACACGTCGGCGACACCCCCAGCCGGCTGGTCGCCCTCGCCAACAGCCGCCCGCAGTACTGGCGCGAGGGGCTGACCGTCGGCAGCCACGCGCCGCTGGCGGGGGTCGGCGCCGGCGGCTTCCAGTTCGCCCAGACCCGTTACACCAACGACACCGCATTTGCCGATTACGCGCACAGCTACGTGATCGAGACGTTCGCCGACCTCGGCCTGATCGGCCTCGCGCTCAGCGTCACGCTGCTGCTCGCGTGGTGCCGCGCGGCGGCGCGGACCCTCGCCCGCCAGCGCGATCCCCGCCAGGACCGCGCCGGCGCGCTGGACGCGAGACCGGCTGGCGCGCTGGACGCGAGACCGGCTGGCGCGCTGGACGCGAGACCGGCTGGCGCGCTCGAGGCCCGGCCGGCCGGGGAGGCGGCAGCCGCGACTCCCAGGCAGATCGACCTCGAGCGCGCCGGGATGGGAACGCTGCTGGCGGTCGTAATCGCGTTCGGCGCGAGCTCGAGCATCGACTGGAGCTGGTTCATCCCCGGGGTTGCCCTGCCGGCACTGCTGTGCGCTGGTTGGCTGGCGGGGCGCGGGCCGCTGGCGCAGCGCGTGGGTCTGCGCGACGGGTTGCGCGTGGATCTGCGCGATGGGTCGCGCGCGGGTCTGGGCGAGGGTTTGCGCGTGGGTCTGCGCGATCCTGGCGGCAGGGTCGCCGGTGCCGCGCGCACGCGGCTGGCCGTAACCGTCATGCTCGCGCTCGCGGTGCTCGCCGCCTGGATGATCTGGCAGCCGCTGCGCTCAGTCGACGACGCCGCCGACGCGATGGCCGCGCTCGGTGCTGGAGACGGCGCCGGCGCGCTGACCGACGCGCAGGCGGCTGCATCCGAGGACCCGGTCGCCTGGCAACCGCTAGCGGACCTGTCTGTGATCTACGGCGCGCTCGGGAACGCGCACCAGGCCCGCACCGAGTTGCTTGCCGGGGTCAAGAGGCAGCCCGGCAACGCGCGAGCCTGGTACGAACTCGGGGCCTTCGAGCTGGCGCACGGACCGACGCGCGCGTCGCTCGCCGCCCTGCAACAGGCGCACGAGCTCGACCTGACGGATCCCGGGACGAAAGCCGAATTGCAGACCAGCCGCAGCAGGGTTCCCGCGCCTGGCGACGTGCGAGGGGCGCCCCGACGGCTTGAAGTCCACCTGTCTCATCCGTTGCGGGTGATGACCGGCGACGAGGCCTGAAAGTACCGTGACGGGAGGGTAGGATTGTCGACCGAGGCATTCGAGCAGTGGCGAAGACCCAAAGAGGCCACAGGAGCTAAGGTGCACGACGCGGACGCTGCGATGGTTCAGCAGCATGCGCGAGTTCTTGCACTCCAGTTCCGCAGCAAGCAGAGCACTTCGTCGACCACCCGAGTTCGGGCGCCCGCCCGAGATGTGCTGAGCAAGACGGAGGAAGGTTCAGATGAGCGAAAAGCAGTTGAGCGAGAAGCAGTTGATCGAAGAGCTCCAGGCCGAGCAGTCGATGTTCGTGCAGACGGCGCAGGGCATGGTGAGCGATGGGACGAGCCTCACGCTGAAGGCGGTCACGCCGTCAACGCTGTACTTCTCCGATCGGCCGAAGCGGATCGTTGGACACATGAGGACCGCCGAGTTCGTCGACCTGTGGGCCGAAGGAGAGAACAGCTTCGAGGAGGATCCGCCGAACGCGGTGCTCGCGTTCCTGGAGCCCGGCGATCAAGTGCCCGAGGATGCGGTCGTCGTGATCGAGGACCCGAGGTTGAATGATGGCCAGCTCACTTACTCGATCAAGCCGCTCGAGGGGACGCTCCCCGCTGAGGCCGGGCCGGTCACGCTGTTCATCGACCCGTTCGGACGGCCGCTCTCGCCGATATCCGTGTGTGGTGTACGGCGGCGCGAACGGCGGCGCGCACGCAGATAGCTCCTCGGAGCGTATTAGGCCGGGCGTGGGGTTGGGCAGCAGCAGCATGACCGGCCGACGGGAATCGAGCCACTCGGTTTGCCGCCGTACCTACGCGGGTCTCTGATCCTCCACAAGGCGAGGCGGCCCGGCAGGCTTTTGAATAAATGGGGTTCTCATCGTCAGCATCGACTGAGCGTCATGCGTACGGTCGCGGGACGGGCCTGATCGAGCCGGATGGACGGGCCTGCGGTGAGAACGATCATGTCCGCGCTAACCAACCGAGGGCGGCCGGTGTCGCGGCCAACCGAGGAGGGCGTGCGGCGGCGCTGCGGGCGGCGACGCGACCGAATGATCGTCCGACCGTCGCGGGGTCTAACGCACCCCGGGGAGCCTGCGCAACACGCGCAGCGACTGTGTCATCACGCGCACCCACATCTTGTGACTCATCCCAGTCGGCGGCGCGATCGGCAGCAGCCGCTGGATGGAGACCGTCTGCTCCTCGGTGTACT
>JBKQKK010000226.1:0-13729 GCA_052147535.1 Solirubrobacteraceae bacterium
GCGCCCGCCGCAGCGGTCGTGATCTCGACGCTCCGCGGCGCGCGCCTCTACCACGATGGCCAGTTCGAGGGTGCTCGCGTGCGGATCCCGGTGTTCCTCGGTCGCGGCCCCGACGAGCCGGTCGACGAGGATCTGCGCTCGTTCTATGCGCAGTTGCTCGCAGCCGTCGCGCAGTCAGACCTGCGGGACGGCGACTGGCGGCTGTGCGAATCTCACGGCTGGCCAGACAACGACTCCTGCCGGCAGTTGGTGTCGTGGTGCTGGTCGACCGCCGGCTCACGCCACCTGGTGGTCGTCAACCTCGCGGACGCGCCGGCGCAGGCGCGCGTGGGCTTGCCCTGGGGAGACATGGCCGGACGCAGCTGGACGCTACGAGACCGGATCGACGGGACCACCTACCAGCGCAGCGGCGACGAGCTGGCGGCAGACGGTCTCTACGTCGCGATCGAGCCGTGGGCGTCGAGCTTCCTCTGCTTCGAGCAGGACGATCAGGGCTGATTGGCGTCCGCGGGCCGTCGGCCGCGAGCCGCGAGCCGCGGGCCGTCGGCCGCACCCGGCGTGGTGACATCGCGTAGGCTTGCCGGGTGAGCCGTCGCGGAGCAGCCGGTGAAGGGGACCGCAGTGGTCGTGCGCCATCAATGCCCGTTCGACTCGGCATCTCCTGGCTGACGAACGCACTGGTGCTCGGGGTCGTCGCGGTTGTGCTCGAGCGCGTGACTGTCAACAATGCCTGGGACCTGCTCCTCGCCGCGGCGGTGTTCGGGGTTCTCAACACGCTGCTGAAGCCAATTCTCAGGCTGGTGACGCTCCCGCTCGCGATCCTCACACTCGGTGTTGCCTGGTTGTTCGTCTCGATGCTGATGCTCGTGATCACCAGATCGATCGTGCACGGATTCCACATTCACGGGTTCACCGCGCTGCTCGAGGCGACCCTGATCATCTGGATCGTGAACATCGCACTCGACCTTCTGCCCGGCCCCTGGCAGCTGACAGGCAAGCGACGGCGTCGCCGTCACGCTTAGCCCTCGCTTAGCCCGCGCGTGATGCTCGCGGCGGCTACTGCAGGATGTTCACGGCACGCGCGACGATCAAGCCGATCGTCACCAGCGAGACGAGCGACTGCAGCCCCATGATGCTCTTCGCAGTGCGCGACAGCGGCATCGTATCGGTGGGGCTCAGCGCCAGCGCATTGGTCAGCGACAGGTACAGGTAGTCGATGAACTCCGGGCGCCAGTCGGGCTGCTGGATGCGATCGTCGCTCATCTGCGGGAACAGGAAGTCCGGCCGCTGATCGCAGCCCGCGGCGCGCTTCCCTGGTCCGCCTCGGTCGGTCTGCCAGTACCACAGACCGAAGATCAGGACGTTGGTGAGCCAGATCAGTGCACCGGAGCCGATCAGCTCGCGTCCGTTCGTCGTCCCCTTGTGCAGCAGATCGTGACTGAGCAGCGCAAGCGAGGTGATGTTCGCGACGCTGACAAGCGCCGTCAGCGACAGCGCCAAGCGCCGGCGGAGACGATGCTCGACCTCGAGCTCGCGCGGCGAGGCGAAGCTCAACCCGATCAGCAGCGCCACCTCCAGCAACGGAAGCAGCCACCGGGGGCCTGCAATCAGTCGATCCGGCAGCGCTAACTGCAGCCCGATCGCCAGCAGCACCGATGCCAGCGCCGGCCACAGCGGTTCTCGCTGGGCAGGAGGCGGGTATGGTCTGCCGGGAAGCGAGGACTCCAGCATTGAGCGTTACGTGGTCCGCTTGACGCGCTGCTCAACCGTCCCCTGTTCCAGCGCGGTCTTGCCGAGGCTGGTTACGCGCCAGTTCGGTGAACGCTGGATCGATACCGTTGTGACGAGACCTACCCGCTCGAGCGCTTCCAGCGCTTCGCGCACCTGGGGCATCAAATCCAGTGCCTTGGACCCCCTGGCGCCCGGGAAGTCCCTCAAAAGGTGGTCACACAGCTGCTGGACACGGACGCTGCCCTTCCCGAGGACGCCGTCCGGCCCGATCACCGGGAGCAGGTCCAGGGCTAGATCCTCGGGACTGACCGCCTTGAGGCGCTTGATTTCGGCTTCTGCGTCAGCCTGCTGTTTCAGCCTCTCCTCGCTCTTGCGGAAAAGCGGCAACATCGTTCCTCCAGAATCCTGCGTTCCGAGCGCGTGAAGCTCGATTCGCGAGTCTAACGAGTGTCGATTACCACCCAGCGATACGCTTTCACGCGTCAGCCGCCGGCGCCGAGTCGAGCGCGGCGTTGGTCCCGATCTCGATGACCGGGTGCGCTGACGGCTTGAGCCAGCGCAGGACCTGGAGCAGCTCCGCCTCGGGCAGCGCCACGCACCCCTCGGTCGCGCCACCCATCCAGCTGTGCAGGAAGATCCCCGCTCCGAGCGCGTTCGCGCCGGCGAGGACCGGGCTCATGTTGAACTGGATGACGGCGAAGTACGGATACGCGACCGTCTCGGTCCAGAGTGGCTCCGACCACGACGCGAACGCCGGCGTCACGGCGCACGGTACGTGCACGAAGCGGTTGTACTGCGACGAGAACGGATCCTCATCCCACCAGTCGCCGCAAACCAGCTGATGGTATCCGTAGTGAAGGCCGCCCGGGTTCGGCGCGTTGCCGTACATTGTGGCGCCGATCCCGAACACGCCGATCGGCGTGGCGTGATCGCCCTCACGGCGCTGGGCGGCGGCGAGTAGGTGGCCGGAGCCGGTCTCGGCCTGCCAGGCAGCGAACACCGTCCGCCAAGGTGACCGGAGGCTGGCGCGCCGGTAACTGCGCAGCGTGGCAAGGTACCCCGGTGGGGCCGGATCGTCCGTCGGGCTCGAGACGACGATCAACTGTTCTGCGTCGGCGGGAATCTGCAGGCGGGCGCTGCCGACGAGCGCTCGCGGAGCCGGTGCCGGAGCGCGCGGCGCCGGCGCCGGCGCCGCGATCACCGTCGCCGGCGGCGTCAGCAGCGGCGCGACGGGCGAGTTGTGCGTCGCGATCGATGCCGCGAAGGCGGCGCCGGCAACCAGCGCCGTCATGATCAAGTGCCCGAGGGACGAGATGTCAGGACGCTACCGACTTGACGCGCTGCTTGCACCTGACAATTATGCTGTGGCGGTGGATGGACGAGACGCTGGCGTGATCGGTCCAGGATCACGCAAGCGGCAAGGGCTCGGGCGAACCGAACGTGCAGCGCTCGCGGCGCTCGAGACGTGGCGCACCAGGTTTGAGATCGGCGCGCTGAAGCCGAGGATGCTGTGGCCGCCACCGCTCCAGGACGGCGAGCGCTTTGGTGGCTGGATCGCAGGCGTCGGCGTCGCGGGATCGGGTTACAGCGTGGCGCGTGGCGCCGTCTTCTTTACCGACCGCCGGGCGTTCCTGAGTACGGGCCGCAGGCAGCGCGCGAGCAGATTCACGCCGGCGCGCGAGTGGCCCTGGGCGGAGGTCGACAGCGTCGTCGTGAGCGGCCGCCGGACGGGCGTCCGGCTGTCCTGCGGCGGCAACGACGACGTCCTGACCAACGCGCTCACCAACCGTCCGCCGCCGCGCCGCGGAGTCCAATGGCTGCAACTGGAAGGAGCGTTTGCGCTGGCGCAGAGGCGAGGCGAGGAGTGGCTGCGCGAGGTTGCCGAGCGTCTTGCGAGCACCCCTCTCTAGGCACAGATCCGCACCTCGCGCCTGCTCACCGCCTCAGCTTGCCGTCGCCGGCGACCTACGCCACATCTTCACGGCCAGGAAGCCGAGCACCGCAGCCCCGGCGACATAGCCGACGCATACCGGGACATTCGCGCCACCGGCCGACGCGAATGCGTGCACGACCGCGTAGAGCAGGAACGCAGCGATCGCCACGAACAACGTCGCCACGATCCGCAGAAGGATTTTCATAGGACTCCTTGTCCAGCCGGCGTGCGGCTGAGGTTGGTTGGGTTGAGGTGCAAGCTCCAGGCGTATCGGCGTCTCCGCGGCAAAGCTTGAGCGCCCGAAGTCTTCTCAGGTCGGCAATACGTCCCGGGCTCACCGCAGTCAACCGCGCAGGGCACGCTGCATGTCATCGGCGAGCCGCGGATGCTGGTAGGGACCGGGCGCGCGCAGGGCCGCGATCACCCGGTGCTGGTTGACCAGGCTCTTGTCGTGGCTCAGCTTAACTTTGCAGACAAACCGCGTGATCGGTATGCGCAGGCCGACGGTGCCCTTGGCCAGCTGCGCCCCCCACTCCTGGTCCAGGAACTGGGGCCGCGTGACGTGGCGCTCGAAATGGGCGACGAGCCGCGTCAGCACCTGAATGTTCTCGTCGGCCTCGAGGGGCTGCGGCACTCCGTAGCAGTGCGCGACGCTGAAGTTCCAGGTCGGCGCCGGCGTCGTCCCCGGTAGGTACCAGCTCGGACTGATGTAGCCGTGGCGACCCTGGACGATCAGCATCACCTCCCGCTCGGCAAATCCGTGGATGCGATCGTCTGGGCGCCCGACGTGGGTAAGCGCCGCCAACTCAGCCGCGTCTTCGTCCAGGAGGACCGGATAGTGAGACGCGACGAGATCACCGGCATTGCTGCTCACCAGGGTACACCAGGGGTTCTCGCGGATCAGCTGCCTGACGACCTCGGGGTCATCACTGCTGTGAACGGGCCTCGGGAGCATGCCAGCAGTTTGACGCACCGGACATCGAGGCGGCAAGTCCAGCAGGCCACTTGTCGCCGGCTTGATCGACATGGAGCCTTGATGACGACGGTCGCCGAGGACAATTGGCTGGTGCACCACTCTCAGAACGCCACATTCGAGGAACCGGTGGTAGACGGAAGCGAGCAGCATGTCGTGGCGCTGCGGATGGTGGCCAACCTGTTGCACGAAGCCGGCTATGACGTGGTGATGCTCGGGGCGGACGTGCCCGCCGACGCGCTTGGAGCTTCGGCTAGGCGCCACGAGCCGGACGTGGTCTGCATGAGCCTGACGTTGTCAGCAGGTATCGAGCAGATCGTCAGCTCGATTGAGTCTGTGCAGCGGCAGCATCCGGTGGCGGGGTTCGTGCTCGGCGGCCGTGGACTGACGGGCCAGGTGCACATGTGGTCAGGAGTGCACGCCTGCCCGCGCGTGTCGGGCGTGCTTGAGACCGTCGACGCGATCGTCAAGCGAGCGAGAATGAACTAGCTCACGCTGCGGGGGACCCGCGCGTGGCGCGCACCAGCACGTCGAGCGAGACACGCTCTCCGTCTGGCGTCGATACGGGCCGTTGCACAGTTTCGGCGCGCTCGATCGCGAGGCCGCTGCCGATCAGATCGGCGATGACGTCCTCGGCGGAGTAGAGGACGGCCGGGTCTTGCGGGCCGCCGTGACCGTGCTCGAGGTTGCCGGCATCGTGCCCGACGAGCAGGAACATCCCGCCGGGCGCGAGCGCCTGCGCCGCGGTCTGGATGATCTGCCGGCGCTGCACGGCCGGTACCTGCAGGTAGAAGACCCCGACGAGGTCGAAAGCTTCCTGCTCGGGGCGGTAGTCGAGCAGGTCGCTCGCGACCCATTCGGCGCTCACGTCGCGACCAGCGGCGAGCCTGCGCGCCTTCTTGAGCCCAACCTTCGAGAAGTCGACGCCTGTGACCCGCCAGCCCTGCTGCGCAAGCCAGACGGCGTTGCGACCCTCGCCGCACGCGAGATCAAGCGCCCGGCCGGCCCGCAGGCCGGCCGTCTCCTGGACCAGGAACCGGTTCGGCTGACTGGTCCAGAGGAGCTCGGGATCGGCGTAGCGGCTATCCCATGTTTGGCTGTCCATTGACCCAAATAATGCTAGGTCTCCCGCTGGAGCGTCGCTAGCTCATCGCCAGCTCCCGTGCTTGCCGTCGCCGGCGGCTTCCGTCTCGCATAAGCTCCCACCCGTGTCAACGCCGCGCCTGTGGTCCTGGTCGCTGTCGCCGTTCGCCGGCAAGGTGCGCGTTGCGTTCGCGGAGAAGGCGCTGCGCGACCGGCTCGTGCGGCGCTGGGCCACCGCCGAGCAGCTGCTGGGCCGCACCGACGGGCGGTGGCTGACCGGGGGCGAGCAGCCGACCCTGGCGGACCTCGCGGCACTGCCGCTCGCGGTACGGCTGCCGGCGTGGAAGCCCGAGCTGCAGCCGGATCCTGCGGTGGCGCCGCTCACGGCGGCGTGGCTCCAGGCGCTGCGGGAACGGCCGTCGGCGACGGAGGTGGACCGGCGCAGCGAGCCACAAAGCTAGGGCTCCCGCGGCGTTGCGGGGGTCTCTCCGCCACTCAACATCCCGCTTTTCAGTCACACGCGCGCACGCGAATGGACCGTGGAGTCGCTGGAGCGGCCTGCGCGCCGCGACGGCCTGGCCCTGACCATCCGCGGTGGCTGCGTATCTTGCGGATCTGATCGGCGAAGGTGTCTGGAGGCGCTGGTGTGGAGATAGTTCTGGCCCTGACGTCGGCGCTGCTGTTCGCGCTGGGCAGCGTGCTGCAGCAGAAAGCCGGATTCAGCGAGCCGTCTGTAGGAGCGAGCTCGAGGCTGCTGCTACGCATGGCGCGGCGACCGGTTTGGCTTGCTGGAGTCGCCTCCGACCTCCTGGGCTTCTTGGCCCAGGCGGCGGCGCTCGGCGTGGGTAGCCTGGCGGTGGTGCAGCCGCTGCTGGTAGCCGGCGTCGTGTTTGCGTTGCCGCTCGGCGTCAAGCTCGGCGGCCAGCATGTCCACCGCGCCGACGTCGCGGCTGCGGCGCTGGTGGTGGTTGCGCTGATCGGCTTCCTGACCATCTCGCGGCCGTCTGGCGGACGCAGCGAGGCGCCGCTGACCGAGTGGCTGATCGTCGCGGTCGCGTGCACCGCGGTCTGCGTGCCGCTGACGCTGCTGGGCCACCGAGGCCCGGCTGCGCGCCGAGCGGCTCTGCTGGGCTCGGCCACCGGGGTCCTGTTCGCGCTTTCAGCGGCGCTGACCAAGGCTGTGGTCGACGAACTGCACGGCGGGATCCCGCATGTGGTCGGCAGCTGGGAGCTGTACGCGCTGGCCGGGGTCGGCTACGCCTCGATGACGCTCAACCAGCTCGCGCTGAACACCGGTGCGCTGGCCGCCGCAATCTCCACCAGCGCCACGCTTGATCCCGTCGCCAGCGTCGTGCTCGGCCTCGCCCTGTTTCACGAGTCGCTCCACGCCACCAGCCTGCAGGCGATCGGCACACTCGCCGCCCTGGGCGTCGCGCTGCTCGGGATGACGGTGCTGGCGCGCTCGCAGGCACACACCGCTCGCCCGACCGGCTCCTGATGAGGCCCCCGAGGCGGTGCTCGCGGCGGTGGATCCCGCCGCAGATGGCGGCACCGACATGGGCGCAGTCATCGCCGCCGGGCCGCCCGGCCGCTGGGCTGCGGGGCCGCCCGGCCGCTGGGCTGCGGGGCCGCCGGGCCGCGGTTCACAACTTGTAGCCCAGCTCTCGCAGCAGCTGCATGCGCGCCACGACGTCCGATTCGGATTCCACGCCCAGCGGCGACCCGCCGTCCACGACACCGAGGATTCCCCGTCCTGCCGCCGTCTCGCCTACGAGCACCTGTACGGGATTGGCGCTGGCGCAGTAGATCCGGCACACCTCCGGCACAAGCTTGATCTGGTTCAGAACGTTGACCGGGAATCCGCCCCTCAGAAACACGACGAACGAATGCCCAGCGCCGATCGCCAGCGCATTGCGGACGGCAAGCTCAACAAGCTCGGGATCGCTGCCTGATCGCCGCACGAGCCTCGGGCCCGAGGCCTCGCAGAACGCGATCCCGAAACAGAGTTGCGGTACCGACCCGGCCAGCGCTTCGTGCAGATCTTCGACCGTCTTGATGAAGTGCGCCTGCCCGAGGATCACGTTCAGCTCATCAGGGTTCTCGACTGGCACCACGTACAGCTCGATCGCGCGCTCGCTCTGCCCGATCAGGCCCCCGGCACTCGACGGGACCTGTGCGGCGCTCACAACCGTCACTGGGACTCCCAGCCTCTCTACGCGTGCGGGCAGATCGAGCCCCAGCCAGCGCGAGACGCGGCTTGGCAGGGTCGAGACGATCACCTCGTCAAACCGCGAGTCCTCGAGCGCCGCCCTGACCGCGATGAATGGGTCGGCATCACCCACGCTCGCCTCGACGCGGCCGGCGGCAGCCTCCTCGAGCAATGGCACCGCCAGCTCGATCACTTTCGCGGCCTCCTCTGTGCCAGGGTCTGAATACCGACGTGGCACCAGCAACACGAACGAGCACGGGCCCTGTTGCGCACGTGCACCGACCCATTCCAGGAGCTCTGGCGTCGCCGCGGTGCGATGCGCGACGACGAGGATGCGCGCGGGTAACCTCATCGCCAAGATGCTGACAGCAACAGCACGAGCGTGCATCAGCGCCCAGGGCGCGATGGGCGCGACGGACGCGACGGACGCGACGGACGCGACGGACGCGCGCTGCTCCCCAGCGGCGGCCGCTGGGGAGCAGTACGCCCGGGCGTTGCTTAGTGGAGGAGTTGGAGCGAGTTCGCCGCGGGCCCGCTGCCGGAATCGTTGACGAAGTACACCCCGCTACCACCTGGTGCAACGGCGAGCCCGAACAGGTCGCCCTCTCCATTGGCGACGAGCGTTTGAACCGCGATTTGAGCGCCCGACGGCGTCGTCTCGACGACGTTGCCGTCGCCGCCGTCGACGGTCAGGAGGTCGCCATTCGGAGCGATCGCGAGCCCAAGCGGGCCGTTGAGGTTGTCTCCTGAGGTAACTGTCAAGCCGCCGCCGCCGAGAACGCTCATCCTGCGCAGCGCATTCGGGATCGCAGCGATTCGGTCGCCGAGCGTGTCAGCCACATACACAACGCCGTCAGAGCCGACACCCACGCCGGTCGGCCCGATGACCAGCGCGGCCGAGTCGGTCTTCTCTGGGAAGCCGTCCGCGATCACCTGTTCGGAGGTGACGCGCGGGACATCACGATGGCGGATGCGCAGCACGATCCGCACGACGGTGCCCTCGTCTACGTGGGTTCCGTTCGCCGCGACCGTGCCGTTCAGCACGTTGGTGACGAACAGGACGACGTGGGTACCGTGATCGACCGCGGTCATGTCCCACGGTCCGTTGATATCCCCGCCGGCGAGCGTCTCAACTACCTGGCCCTGGGAGTTGAGGATGCTCAGCGCGCCCGCTTGCGCAGCGCTTGAGCTGCCGCCGGGCGCGGGTAGGCTTCCGACGATCACGTACCCGCTGCGAAGCACGACGAGCGCGGTCGTGAGGCCCACCGCGGGTATGGCAGGCGGCTGCGGGACCACTGCAAACACCCGCACCTTGCCGGCGGGCGAGACCTCGACGATGCTCGACCCCGTCCCCTGCAGGTTCCCCGCATTGTTGAAGTTCGATACCAGCACATCGCCGCGCACCAGGTCACCGATCGTCCGTGGTACGACTGCGACCCCGTACGGGTTCTGATCTCCCAGCGCGGGGCCTTGGGACGGGACCGTCGTCGCGAGCGTGGAGATCGTGGCGAAGCGGTTGATGAACGGCTGCTTGGCTGACGCGATCGCAGGCGCCAACGTGATTGCGGATCCCAGCACGGCAACGGTACGCGACAAGAGTCGGATCCATGCGGACATGCGTACTCCCTTCGGTTGGTTGACCTGTAGGACGCTCAACGGCGGCTCAACCTTCCCGGATATCGCTTGATGTTTCCTGCGTGGAGCACGACATGGAGAAGGTCTTCGACGACCCTACGTATCGCCGCGTCATTCGCCGATAGAACTGGTCATGAGCCGCCATTTCCACCGACGTCCGCGAGTTCTACCGCAAACCGCCAGTCCTACGGCGGCCGGCTGCCGTATCGCCCACCGGGATTCCCGGATGCAGCGGATCACCGCCATCGTAGGCGCTCTCGTCTGTGCGCTCGTCCTTCCCGCTGGCGCCCTCGCGGCGCAGCCCATGACGACGGTCACGGGCACTTTGACGGCAATCGAGTCGTCTTCGTTCACGATCCAGACAGCTGGGAAGCGGACAGGGGTGGTCAATGCATTGACGGCGACCGCCGACGCCGTAACGACGCGCGATTACCCATACGTCTGGGGCGGCGGACACGCCGCGGCTGGGACTGCCAGCGTTGGCATCAAAGGCCCGGGCTACAACGGTCACCGTGTCGGCTATGACTGCTCGGGGTCGGTTGCAGCCGTCCTCGCCGGCGCCGGGCTGTGGCCAGCCGGCAGCCCGGTTCCCAGCGACAAAGGCATCATCGCGCAGCTGTTGCAGGAGAAGCTGATCGCTCGTGGACCGGGCCAACCGCCTGTCGAGGTGACGCTCTACGACGATCCTGGAGTGCACATCTTCATGAACGTCAACGGGCACTTCTTCGGCACTTCAGACGGTGGCGGTGGCAACCCAACAGGCGGCCCGAGCTGGCTTGAGGACGGCGCCCCAGATGCCTACAGCTCGGCCTACATGAGATACCACATAGTCTCCTCCGTGCTCAAGGACCAGACCACGTACGGCCACAGCCTCACTTTCCAGATCGACGCCAACACGAGCATCGTCGACGGCTTCGCGCCTGGGGACGAGGTACAGGTCAGCTACGACAAAACCCACTCCGGCACCATGATCGCTCGCGCCGTCGGTTACGCCGGCGCCATCGTCACGAGTGGCGCCGTCGCATCTATCGCAGCCGACGGATCCTCGTTCACGATCGAGTCCGCGGACGGAAACCGCCTGACGTTCTCAACCGACGGCGTCTCAGACCTGATCACTGGCCTGCAGGTCGGCGACAGCGTCCAGGTGATCTACACAAAGGCCGCCGACGGCACGCTGACTGCACGCTCGATGACGATCACGGCCATGCCAGTCCCATCTCAGGCAACGGGCACGATCATCGCGATCGCCGCTGACTTCTCCTCGTTCACCGTTCAGACCCCTGACGGGCAGGACTTGACCTTCTCGACGGGCGGAATCACGAACGTCATCGCGAGCTTCCAAATCGGTGACGACGTGCAGGTCAGCTACACCCAGCAACCGGACGGCAACCTGATCGCGCAGCAAGTCGCAGCCGCACAGCCTGCGACGAGCAGCGGCGAGCGACCTTGACAGACGGTAAGGCCCATGCGCGGCCGCGGTGCAGACGACGGAGTGGCCGGGATAAGATGGCGCCGTGGCACCGACTGAATCATTGTCGACGGATCGCGCGCCGCGTCACAGTCGTGTGGTGGGTGGCGTGCTGCTACTCGCGATCGTGCTCGCGCTCGGCATGTGGCATCCATCCGTGTCCGGCGCCACCTGCTTCCGGGTCAACGCAGCGACCGATAACTGCGTGATCGTCCCGAAGGGCGCCAAGCTCGAGTACATGGTCCTGAACATCGCGCTCCAGGGCAACTTCGACTTCTCGCAGGACTCGCAGGGCGTCGACCAGAACGCCTCCTGCGGCAACGCCTCCGGCACCACGCCGAACAGCTACTCGCGCTCGCTGGAGACGAACTTCGACGTCGTCTGGTACCACGTCAAGGTGCCGTTCGGCCCGATCAGCGGGAGGCGCCAGATCAAGGCCTACACCAGCGGCAAGGCGACCGTGTCGGGCACATACAAGATGAGCGGCTCCTCCTACGACGCCAACTGCAGCCCAATCAGCTACCCGGCGCCGCCGACGACCTGCTCAGGCTCGCTGTCGGCCACCGACAAGAAACAAGGCACGCTCGTGGTCAACTACCCGCTGCCGGGCTCCCCACCCGACAACAACGAGGTGATCATCGACATGGACCCGCTGGCGATCCCCTACGGGTTGACCCCGGAACCAGGGACGTGTGTCGATGACGAGTCGCCGCCCGACACGATCAGCTTCACGGACATCTTCGGCGGCGACTACGACATCTCGCCCCACGTCAACGCATTTCCCGACATCGGCTCCCACGGCCTCGGCTCCAAGAGCTTCCAGCAGGAGACCGAGGGGATCCGGATGCCCGATCCGACCGGGTTCAAGACCGACTGCAGCATTCCGGCGGACGACGAGACGTGCACCCAGACCTACGCCGGCCAGGGCCACATCTACTACTACCGCGTCGGAATCGTCGACGCGTCTGGCAAGTCCTAGCAGCACGTCGAGCGTTTCGTGCAGCCGCGTCCGCGGTCGCCGTACGATCAGGGCGTAGCTGGAAGCGGCGGCGGTGAGGCCTCCGCCAACCTCCCACGTTCGGACCGTCAGGGTCGGCGTTGCCGACCGGAGCTTCCGTCAAACCTGGCGCTCAGTCAGCTCGCCGGCTGGAAGCACGTACCGGTGCGGCGCCCGCTGTCCTGTTGTGCCGCCATCAGCGATCCGCGTGCCGTGCAAACCGCGCGCCCGAGCTGATGGGACCGTCGCCTCAGGCTCGCCGGCGTGGGCGGCAATCCACGCGATCACGTCCGGGAAGTCGGACCCCGCGGCTAGAAGTGCAGCTCGCTCGATGACCTGACCGCCCGATGGGTGGGGACGCGCGAGTCGCGACAGCAATGCGCGGATGGCTGGATCGTCCATTGCGATGAAGGCTAGTCGTTATCTCGGGTGAGCACGACATCGCCGATGCCGGACGCGCTGTCGGCGCGCGCGTCTGCGCAACCGGGGGCAAGGTCGAGCAGGGTTGTGAGGAGTAGCAGTGGCGCTCCCGCGGCCCATGCCTGCGGGCGCGATGCGGTTGGAAACGCTACCGGGATCGAGGTCATTGACGCGGGGTATCCGGCGAACACCTCGGGCAGTCGATGCTCGAAGTGCGGTGCCGCTGCCAGGATTGCCGACGCGATCGTGTTCGCCGCCTCGCGGTAGCCGTAGCGTGCGAGTCCGGCTGCGATCAGCGAGTTGTCGTGCGGCCAGACGGTTCCGGTGTGGTACCCGAGTGGGTTGTATCCGGCTTCCCGCGCGCCGAGCGTTCTGACGCCCCAGCCGGAGTAGAGCTGTTCGTCGAGCAGCAGCTCAGCGGTCGCGGCGGCCTCCTCCGCGTCCAGCAACCCTGACCACAGCAGGTGGCCGATGTTGGAGGTGAGGCTGTCGACCTGGCGCCTGTCGCCGTCCAGTGCGAGCGCGTGACAGCCGCGCTCGGGCATCCAGAAATCGCGGCGGAACGCCGCGCCGAGATCGGCCGCTCGACGGTCGAGTCGCTCGCCGAGCGCAGGGTCCTTCCACACCTCGCGCGCCAGCCGGGCTGAGCGCCGCTGGGCGTCGTAGACGTAGCCCTGGATCTCGCAGGTAGCGATCGGGCCTCGTGCGAGCTGCCCGTTGGCGAATTGAACCGAGTTCCAGCTGTCCTTCCAGCATTGATTGACCAGCCCCGTTGCGTGGTTCCGGCAGGCGTACGCGACGTAGCCGTCAGCGTCGCCGCTGTCCTCGATCCACGCAAGCGCTGCGCGGGCGTTGGTCTCCAGCGATCGAACGAGGTCGTCGTCACCGGACCAGCGGTGATACTCGTCGAGCAGGATCAGGAACAGGGGCGTGGCGTCCGCGCTCCCGAAGTAGGGGGCGTGTGGCCGCTGTCCGCGTGAGGTGAGCTCGCCCAAGCGGAGCTCGTGCAGGATCTTGCCAGGCTCCTGCTCCTGGAAATCGTCGCGTACCAGGGCCTGACGAGCCGCGAGCGCTCGCAGAGTCGTTGCTGCCAACTCCGGCAGATACGGCAGCGCTTGAAAGCTCGTGATCAGACTGTCACGACCGAAGAGCGCCATGAACCACGGCAGGGATTTGCGGGGAGTTTTTTTACCGGAGTGCTGGCCGTGGTGGTGGCGACGCCGTGCGCTGCGCCGTTTATGGGCGTGGCGGTGGGGTATGCGCTGGCGCAGTCAGCTATT
>JBKQKK010000227.1:0-12470 GCA_052147535.1 Solirubrobacteraceae bacterium
CCGATGAAGCACTACAACGCGGTGGTCGACGAGACCTGGCGGGTGATGCTCGCCGCACGCTCCGGGATGGTCGACCGCATCAACGCGCTCACCCGCCTCAACCGTCAGGTCGGCTGTTCGCTGATGATGGCCTACCACACGATCCGCGATCTGCAGTCGATGGCCGAGGAGCATGAGCGCACCAAGGCGCTCGGGTTCATCCAGCGGTCCGGGATGCTTCTGATCGGCGGGCTGCCACCGGAGGAGTTCGACCGGCTGCGGCAGGTGCGGGAGTTCTCCGACAAGGAGCTGCGCTACCTGCTCGCCTGGCAGGATGCCGCGCCGATGAATCACGCCGGGCAGGGCGAGCCGCCCGGCCGCGGCAAGTTCCTGCTCAAGCTCGGCTCCAGGCCGGGGATCCCGCTGCAGGTGTCGCTGACCGAGACCGAGCGCAACGCGCGGATCCATGAGACGTCGACCGCGTGGAAGGTCAGCGCGGCATGAGGCATGCGCCGCGCCACGCGACCGGCCCAGGGTCACCGTCAACCGCGACGATCGTCGCGATCATCACTGTCGGGATCGTGTATCTGCTCGCCGCGGTCGGCGTTCACCTCGCCGCCGGTGTCGACCATCTCCGAGCTGTGTCGTGGTGGCCGCTGACAGCCACCATCCAGCTCGCGAAGCGTCAGCGGCCGCTGCCGCCGGCAGCCGAGTGGATCGTTCCCGCGATGCTCCTGCTCGCGACGCTGCTGCTGGTGCTGGCGGGACGCCTGTGGGTCGCCCGCCGCCCCGCGGTGAGTGACGTCGACCGGGCCGCGAGGCTGATGGGCTACGGACGACGGCTGGCGCCGTTGACCGAGAAGGCGGCGGCCCGGACAGCCGCGCGTCTCGGGGTGCGCGAGCCGGGCATTCCGGTGGCTCGCAGCGTCGCCGGCGGCCAGCTGCTGTATGCGACGTGGGAGGAGATGCAGCTCTGTGTCGCTGGCCCGCGGCGAATGAAGACGACCGGTGTGGCGATCCCGGGGGTGCTCTGCGCGCCGGGCGCGTGCCTGGTGACGTCCAACAAGTCTGACGTGTACACGCACACGCGCTACTCGCGCGAGCAGAAGGGCACGATCTGGAACCTCGATCCGGCCGCTATCACCGGCGCGGGGACCGCGGAGTGGTGGTGGAACCCGCTGAGCTACTTGTCGCTGGGCTCGCGGCCGCACAAGCGCGCCCAGGAACTCGCCGGCGCATTCGTGGACGCCTACCGGCACCCGGCCGCCAAGCCGGACCCGTTCTTTGACCCCAAGGGTGAGCAGCTAGTCGCGAACTTCCTGATGGCCGCCTGGCTAGACCGCCGGTATCTCACCGACGCCTACCGGTGGACGACCCGGCAGCGGGATGAGACGCCGGCGAAGATCCTCGAGCGCCACGGCCGCGAGCTTCCCTACGCGTCGGTGATGGGGGAGATCAACGCGGCCCCGGAGCAGCGATCGGGGATCTACGGCACGGCGGAGAAGATCCTGCAGTTCCTGCAGGAGCCTGAGATCGCCGCGTGGATCGCGCCGACCGCCCAGCATCGCCCGGAGTTTGACGCCTCCGGCTTCGTCCGCTCGATGGACACGCTGTACCTGCACTCACAGGAGGGGCGCGGCTCCGAATCGGGGCTGGTCACGGCGATGACGATGGCGGTGTGCGAGCACACCGTGGAGCTCGCCAAGGATGCGCCCGGCGGCCGGCTCCCTGTCCCTTTGCTGGGAGTCCTCGATGAGGCGTGCAACATCTGCCGGTGGGCGGCGCTGCCGGCGCTCTACTCGCACTACGGCTCCCGCGGGCTCCCGCTGAACATCATCGCGCAGAGCTGGTCGCAGATGCGGGAGGTGTGGGGCGAGAACGGCGTCGAGCAGCTCTGGAGCGCCGCGAACGTCAAGCTGTTCGGCGGCGGGGTCGACGAGGAGCCGTTCCTGCGCCGGCTGGAGTCGCTGCTGGGCGAATACAACCGCGCGACCTACAGCCCGTCGGTGTCACACGGCGGCGGCCAGCGCGGCCAACGATCAACCAGCTGGCAGCTGACCCCGACCTCGATCCTGACAGTCGCGGATCTGCGCAGCCTGCCGCGCGAGCAGAACTTCCCGACCGCCAGGCGCCCGCACGCGAAGCCAACATGCCGCGGGGTTCTGTTTGCGTCAGGGATGCCGGCGGTGCTAGTGCGCCCCGAATACTGGTGGCTGACCGGGTGGGCGCAGGAGATCACGGAGTCAAAGCGGCGGTATGACCGCGGCAGCGCCCAGCCACCCGCAGCGACCTCGGCGAACCCGTGGGTGGCGGCCTCCAGCGGCGCATGAGCGACCAGGTAGACGACGAGCAGGACGAACCGACCGGCGCCCCCGAGACGCACTTCCCGTCGGTGCTGGCGTGGTTTGAGCAGTGGCTTCGCCCTGTGTACCGCCGATCGATCCACGGGGAGCTGCGCGAATGGTGCCCGGAGTGGTGGCAGCACGCAGAAGCAATCAGCCGGCTGGACGCCTTGTGGCGCGCCTGGGAGGCGCTGCGGCTGGACCCGGGCACGGGCATGTCGGTCTGGTGGCGCGACCACGCCGACCACCACCTCGCCGCGCTGCTGGACGCCGACGGACCGTTCAAAGCCTGCGGCGACGGGCATGCCGACGACAGCCCGGAGATGCTGCCGCACACACCACCACCGCCGGACCTGTTCGCCGAGAAGCCAACCGCCACCGTCGCGGCCAGTGACGCAGCCGCCAGCCCCGCGACCACGCAGCCGGCCGCGGCCGCGCAGCGGCGCCCGGGCGTGCAGCAACCGGGCGGCAGGGCGATCGGCCGGTGATCGACAGCGACGTGCCAGACCGCGAGTTCGAGCCCTACCCGGACCCCCGAGCGGGTGCTCGCGAGGGAGCGATCGCGCCCGTCCGGCCTTGAACCGGTCTCGACGCTGCCGCGGTTCATCCGCACCGTCGGGCTATAGCCGCTGCTGTGCTGAACGGAACGATGGTCGAATGCGTTGTAACGTCTGGGTGGATGCGTTGCGCTGTCGAGAGTCGAAGGTTGATGCTGCTCGCCACGGCGATGGCGGGCGTCCTTGCCGGTTGCGGCTCCGTCAATTCGACCGGGTCGGGGATGATGGGCGCTGGCCGTAATTCGAACGCCTCATCGACCGGTGCCGGGATGATGAGTGGCGGGGCGGGCTATCACTTTGCGCGAGTGACCTGCTCGCCGCCGCGGTCATTGCCGGGTCGCATCGTCAACGTGACGCTGGCCGACATGGGCATGACGCGGATGATGGGCGGCACCGCCCCGCTGGGTGCGCACATGATGCTACGAATCTCTCCGGCCAGCATCCCCGCCGGTCAGATCAGCTTCGTGGCGTCGAACATGGGCTGGCGCACCCACGAACTGGTGATTCTGCCGCTGGCTGCCGGAGCCGCCGCGGGCCAACGCGTGCCTGGCGTCGACGGCAAAGTTGCCGAGACGGGAAGCCTGGGCGAGGCCTCCCATAGCTGCGGCAGCGGCACCGGCGACGGGATCACTAGCGGCACCGTCAGCTGGACCACCGTGACCCTGCCCCCGGGCCGCTACGAGCTGATCTGCAACCAGCCCAACCACTACGCCGACGGGATGTACCAGCAACTACTCGTCACCTGAGCCGGCGTCCGGCCAGTACTGCGCCAGCGCCTATTCTGGTTCCCTTCCGGCCTGAATCACCTCCGGCCGCGCGGCGTTTCTCGCCCGGCCACTGCCCCCCTGGCATGCTTGTCAGACCTCTCTAGAGGTGCGCCTTCACTATCGGAGTGCGCGTCGTGAGCTGCGACAAGCTCTGGAACGACCGACGTTCGTCGCAACGAGACGCGGAACTCTCGGTCGACGTGGTCGCGCAACCACTTTCCCGGAATGCAGCAGTCGTGGGCTCCGCCCGGTTCGCGCTACTTGTCGGTTGGTGCCGCGTTCCTTAGCGGTGCCCCGACGAAGATTGTCTGCAGTGTCTCGAGGTCCTGGAGCTCGGCGTCGACCTGTTGCTTGATCGCCGGGTCTTTCGCTTCCGGCGCGCGCCGTCGACGGTCACCAGTGCTTTGGCTCGGGAGATCTCCATCCGCTCCCGGACCGAACCGACGGCAAAGCCGCCGAAGGCGAGCGGATCGCTGCGCGCCTGCTCGTAGCTCGACGGATCGGGCAGCAGCGCGTGATCCCGGAACTCTCGCGGCGGCTCGTGAGAATCGATCTCCGCAAGGTGGCCGAGCTCGCGCTCGAGATCGTGGGTGCGTGACCGGGTGGACGAAGTCATGGAAACCTCCCCCTTATGGCTCCTGCTCTCCGGTTGCGCTGGAGCTAACCTCTCCCGCCTTGAGACACTTTCCACACGGGCACAGGAGGTTTGAAATGGAGGATGCGGTGATCGTCGGTGCGCTGAGGACGGCGGTCGGCAGTTTCGGGGGTCAGTTCAAGGACGTGCCAGCCACTGAGCTCGGCGCGCGCGCGACGCAGGCTGTTCTCCAGCGGACGGGCGTGGCCCCGGAGCAGGTCGATGAGGTGGTGCTCGGATGCGTGCTGCAAGCCGGCCTCGGGCAGAACCCGGCGCGGCAGGTGGCGATTGTCGCCGGCATTCCCAAGGAGGTCCCGGCGACCACGATCAACATGGTCTGCGGGTCGGGGCTGAAGTCAGTCGCGTTGGCGGCGCAGATGATCCGGGCGGGGGATGTCGAGGTTGTGCTCGCCGGGGGGATGGAGAACATGACGCGGGCGCCCTACCTGCTTCCGTGCGCGCGGTTCGGCGCTCGGATGGGACCGGCGGAGATGATCGACTCGATGATTTATGACGGCCTCTGGGATGCCTTCAACAACATCCACATGGGCATGACCGCGGAGAACCTGGCTGAGCAATATGAGATCACGCGTGAGCAGCAGGACGAGTTCGCCGCGGCAAGCCAGCAGAGGGCGGTGCAGGCAATCGAGGACGGCGTGTTCCGGGATGAGATCGTTCCGATCGAGGTGCCCGACAGGAAGGGCAAGAGGCTGGTCGAGACCGACGAGCACCCGCGGGCGGGGACCACGTGCGAGACCCTAGCCAAGCTGAAGCCCGCGTTCCGCAGGGACGGCGGTACGGTCACGGCCGGTAACGCCTCGGGCCTCAACGATGGGGCGGCGGCGATCCTGGTGATGTCGCAGCGCAAGGCGTCGGAGCTGGGGCTTGAGTCCTACGGTTTGGTCGAGAGTTACGCGTCGGTCGGCGTGGAGCCAAAGATCATGGGCATCGGTCCGGTGCCGGCTGTCCGCAAGGCGCTCAGGCTCGCCGGCATCGAGCTCTCCGACGTTGACTTGTTCGAGCTCAACGAGGCGTTCGCGGCCCAGGCGCTGGCGGTGATCGGCGAGCTCGGGATCGAGCCCGAACGGATCAACCCCCACGGGGGCGCGATCGCGATCGGCCATCCGATCGGGGCCAGCGGCGGGCGGATCCTCGTGTCCTTGCTACACGAGATGCAGCGCCGCGATGCGCATCGCGGTGTCGCCGCGCTGTGCGTCGGCGGCGGTCAGGGACAGGCGGTGGTGATCCGCAGCGGAACGCGTTAGCCTCAGCCTGGATTATCGGCGTGGGGTTCTGTCCACTTTGACGTGAGGCGGAGCGGTGTTGGTGGATTGTTGACGCGCGCCTGCGGGCTTGTGTGGGCGTCTGGCGCCCGGTAATGGGTGATGCTGGCGGGTCTTGAGCAGCGAGCAGCGCGCTTTCTACCAACACCGACAACAGCTCGGTCTGCTCGTCGGGGCTCGCGTCATCGCCGGGCGCTTGAACGCCCGCGGCAACAGCGGGTGCGCGAGCGTCTCGCGCGCGATCCGCTCGGAGTCAAGCGTGTCCGACTTGACAAGCTCGCCATTGCGGAATCCCATACTTGGCTCAGCGGCGAGGTCAGCGACCGGCACGAGCTCGCGCACGCACGCACGGAGCTCGAACGCGCGGGACTAGACCGAAGTTCCCCCGTAGACCTGGACTAGACCTGGACTAGACCCAATACCGTTTCCTTAGCGTCCGGGATGCAGGATATGGTTGCGGCGTGCCTCTAGCTCTTCGCATCGTCTTGGAGCCCTATTCGGCGCTCAGCTCGAGCACGTTGCAGTGCTCCTGGCGCAGGCAGTCGCGGGTGCGCTTCTGCGCGAGCGTGAGGATGTGGCTGCGGACCGGGACGTTGTCGTAGTCATCCAGGATCCTGTCAGCGCAGCCGCGGATCACTTCCGGCGGGCGGGTATCGCCGAACTCCTTGATCAGATCGGGCAGTAGCTTCGCGAGTCGCCAGCGGTGTGAGGTCGCGTCGAGCCGGATCGCGTCGATGTTCTCGGTCGCTAGCGCCTTGACGCGCGCGTCGATCATGTCGCGGATCTCGCGGACCTGATCGACAGGTTTCCCGGCGGGGTCGGGGATGTCCCACGCGTCGACGGTCGTGGGGACGTACGGGCAGACATCGCCGCAGCCCATCGTCACTGCCCAGTCGGCATGCAGTTGCATCTCGACCGAGAGCCGCGTCGGCTTGCGGGCGGAGAGGTCGATGCCGAGCTCGCGCATCACCTCGATCACTTCCGGCCACACGTGGCTGGCGGGGTCCGAGCCGGCGGACTCGCTGCGGACGTCCTCGGGGGCGTAGCGCTCAAACAGCGCCTGCGCCATTTGCGAGCGCCCAGCGTTATGGGTACAGACGAACAGCACGTACTTCATCCCTTCATCTCCTTATCCATGCGGCGGCGACGAGCTTCTGTGCATACTCGCCGGGCAGCCCAGCGGCCGCGAGCTCGCGCGCGGCTGCCTCGGCGTTGTCGGGGACACGCTCGATCGATACCTGTGCGCGGCCTGGCTGGTCGACCTGCAGCACCGCGAACGCGGCCCGAGACGAACTCCCGGGTACGTGGTTGAACGCTCACCGGGCCGCGGTGCGTGTCAGCGTCAGCAGCTCGCTGACGTGGCGATGGATGTCGTAGCGGATCCGGCGCACGACCTCGAGTGGCTGCCCCGCGGGGTCAGCGATCGGCCAATCCTGATAGCGCTTGCCGGGATACACAGGGCACCAATCGCCGCAGCCCAAGGTCACGACAACATCGGCGGCGCGGATGACCTCGTCGGTCAATGGCTTGGGGAACTCCATTCCCACGTCGATCCCGAACTCGCTCATCGCCTCCACCACGACGGGGTCGATCTGCTCGATGGGGCTCGTGCCGGCAGAGCGCACCGCGATCGTGCCGCCCGAGAGCTCGTGCGCGAGCGCGGCGGCCATCTGGCTGCGTCCGGCGTTGTGCTCGCACACGAACAGCACCTCCGGCAGCCCTTTCGCAACAATCCCCTCGGCCTGCGCGACCGCCTCCAGACGCTCGCGCGCGAACCGCTCGATCAAGCTCGCCAAGAAGTTCGGGGCGACCGTCGGTCGATCCCCGATCCGCGCAAACGAGTCCTCCACACAACGAGCGACCGTCTCCTGCGAAAACATGCCGCGGAAGCGTCCCGCGAGCCGCCTGGTCGCGTCATCGAGCGCGCCGCGCATCAGAGGGCTCATCTCGGCATGCATGACTGACCTCCCCGACAACGTGCGGCTCAGTCTACGCATTGACAAGCGTCGGTTCAATCGATATACATACATCGATGGTCATCGATTTGGAACTGACTCCGAAGACGAAGCGCGCGCCCGGCGAGCCGTGCTGCGAGCCGGTCGTGTACCCCGACGTCGAGCGCGAGCAGGCAGAGCGGATGGCGAGCATCGCCAAGGCCCTCGGGGACCCGGTACGTCTGCAGCTCGTCGACGTGCTGCGAAAGCACGCCGGGAAGGTCTGCGTGTGTGAGCTCGTGCCCCTGTTCGATCTCTCCCAATCGACCGTGTCGCACCACCTCAAGGTGCTGCGCCAGGCCGGGATCGTCGGCTCAGAGCGCGAAGGTCTGTGGGCCTACTACTACGTGATCCCCGACGCGCTGACCGAGCTGTTCGCATGGCTGAGCTGACCAGCGCTCACCGGAGCGTCGCTCGACCGTGTCCAACTACTCGGACGGACGATGCTCTGGCGGCCCGGGCTCAACCGAGCTCTTCGAGCAGCCGCTGAACGCGACTAGCGATCTCGTCGCGGGTGGCGCGAACCTCCTCCACGGGCCTGCCCTTCGGGTCGGGCAGCTCCCAGTCGAGGTAGCGCTTGCCGGGGATGACCGGGCAGGCGTCTCCGCACCCCATCGTGACAACGACGTCTGCTTGCTCTGCCAGCTCGCGCGTGAGCAGTTGCGGGCGCTGGTGGGAGAGGTCGATACCGAGCTCTCCCATCACTTGCACGACCTCTGGGTGGACGTGTCCGCCCGGGTCCGCGACGCTGCCGGCGGAGAGCGCCTGGTGGCGTCCTTGGGCGGCGCGCTGGAACAGCGCGGCGCTCATCTGGGAGCGCCCGGCGTTGTGCAGGCAGACAAACAGTGCGGTCGCCATCAAGCGCACCCTAACCGAAGCCGCAAGATCGCGCAGCGCGGCGGTCCCGACCGGAACGTCCGACCACGTAGCCCCCTGTGCGGAGAGCTGCTGGACACGCTCTATGTGCGCTGTTGAACGACACGCTGGTTCGGCAGGCGAAGGCGTTCTGTCGACGGTGCAGGCGGACGCGCGGAACACGGCGATCTGCTCCGTGCACGAAAGACCGCAGGTCCTCTTGGAGCAGATCGTGGCGCTTGCTGGTCAAGGCCGCCCGCCCCCAGCACCTCGTTGGTGTAGCGGGCGGTCTCGACCGCGGGGTCGATGCGCTCCACGATCAGCTCGTCGGGTCGCTCGCGGTACTCCCGCGCCGCGGCTTCGGGATCGAGATTTGACAAGAACAGGCCCAGCCACACCAGGAACGGCCGTTGGCTGGGCCTCACGTCGACGTCCAGAACGTCCCCGAGATTCGAGGCGGGTCCGTGGAGAATGATGAGTGTGCGCGTGCCAGCCGTCGGCGACCGCGACCGTTGTCTTCCCAACAGCGCCTTTGCCGATGACCAACAGGTAGCGCGTACCCCAGCCCGTCCAGTCAGGCGCGGCAAGCGCCTGCGAGGGAGTGAGCGCTCATCAACAGCACCCAGACGAGCCGCAGCCGCACCCGCCTGAGCTCATCGTCGGCTCGGAGACCGCCGCCTGCTTCGCGTCGAGCAGCCCCGCGAGATCCGCGCGCGAGGGGTAACGACCGTGGATCACGATCTCGCCATCAACCAGCACCGCCGGCAGCGCGGTTTCGCCGAACGCCGCGATCAGCCCGGTGACCTTTGGGTTGGCGAGGAACGCTTCGGGGTCTGAGGAGAGGTTGTGGCGGCTGACCTGCACGCCCCGGCTCTGCGCCCAGCGCAGATTCTCACGGACATCGATCAGCTGCTGATCCACCGCCGGGCCGCACACCCCGGACTGGCAGCACATCGCCGGCTCGAACAGCTCCACCCGGCGAGTGACCGCAGGAGCCCCAGGAGCGACCGCGATGACATCAAGGATGGGCATGTCCCTCGAGATTGCGGCGGAGGCGGGAAGTGGGGTGCTGTCGGGTTTGCGGGCGCGGATGATCGCCGCGGCCGCATGCTCGTGCACGCGGTGAGTCTCACGGATCTCGATGTCGGTGAAACCCGCGGCCTGCAGTCCCTCGCGGAACTGCTGCTCGGTCAACGCCCCCGCGATGCAACCCGTGTATGCGGCCAGCGCAGAGCGTGTCTGCTCGTCCATGTCCGGAGCGGCGATCACGTCCGAGACAGCGAAGCGCCCGCCGGGCCTCAGTACCCGCGCGGCCTCGGCCAGCACCCTGGGCTTGTCGCCTGAGAGGTTCAGCACACAGTTGGACACGATCACATCGACGCTGCTGTCAGCGAGCGGGATCTCTTCGATGTACCCCTTCACGAACTCGACGTTCCTGACGTCGGCGTGCGCGGCGTTTGAGCGCGCGAGCTCGAGCATCTCGTCGGTCATGTCCAGGCCGATCGCCTTTCCGGCCGGGCCGACGCGCCGCGCGCTGATCAGCACATCCGCGCCGGCGCCAGACCCCAGGTCGAGCACCGTCTCGCCCTCGCGCAGGTCCGCGATCGCGGTCGGAACCCCACAACCCAGCGAAGCGCCAACAGCGCGGTCCGTCGCGCCGTCGCTCTCAGCCCCCTCATACAGGGCCGCGCCGAACACCTGCTCGTGGTCGGCATCCGTCAGCGCGATCGGACCGCAGCACGACCCGGAACGCTGCTGCTCAGCCACCGCCCGCGCGGCTGCCGCATACGTCTCGCGCACCACCTCGCGGATGTCCTGGACGCCGCTCAGACTCATGGGGTCGGCGTCGGCCGTCTCGCCCGCCGCGCACCCACAGCCCTCGCCAGCCGCCGCCGATTTGCAGCACGCGTCTTTATCGGAGGGCTCGCAACAGCTCGTCTGCGCCTCCGGCGGGCAGCACGCCGAGGCCGCGTTGGGGTTCGGGTCGGTAGTCAGCTCAGCCATGCGGTCAGCTCCTTGAGCGCGTCTGTCGAAACGGAGTAATAGGCCCACTTGTGGCGACGCTCGACCTCGACCAGCCCGGCGTCGACGAGCTTCTTCATGTGGTAGGAGAGCAGCGACTGGTTGATCGCGAACAGCGGGATCAGCTCGCACTGGCACAGCTGACCCTCGCTACGACGCAGCACATCCAGGATCTGGACGCGCAGCGGCTCGGCCAGCGCCTTCGCCGTGGCCGTGATCCGCTCAGCATCCAGCGCGCTGTCAAGACCGGCGGGCGGAGCGCAGCACTGCGCGGCGGCGGGACCTGCGGGAAGCGAAACGGTCATATCAACCATGACTATTGTGAGCGTACCACGAAGAACTCTCGACGCCACGCGCCGGATCGATCAGCCAGGCAGGCGGGGGGGTGGCTGCCCGGCAAGGGTCCTGCAGTAGCCGACCCGACTGAGCGGCGTCGCCCGGCGCTCGGTCGCTGTTGGTCGTTCGTGTAAGCGCCCTGAGCGGCCAAGCCTGGCGAGGGGCACTGAACGGCCGGGGGCTTGCGGGTGAACTCGGGTTGGGGTCGCGCAAGACCTGTGGTGAGGGCCGACCGCGCTCCCGCTGATACTTCGACGATCGTCGATTTGATCGACCGTGTACGATCTATTGGTAGGTGTTCGTTTTTGTTACAGCTCTCCGTCTCGCCCCACCATCGGCTGGTGCCGTTGCGCACCGGCCGGGTGCGTCTGACGCGCGGTGTCGCGTCGGGCGACCAGGCGCGCGGCTGCTGACCGCGGCCGCCGCGTGAGCGCGATGGCCGCGACGCTGACCCCCAAACGCAAGCGCGCACCGGGCGCACCGCCCGCGGTCAGCCCGGCGCGCCCGTCGCTTGACGGCGAGCGCGCGACGCGGCTCGCCGCGTACACCAAGGCGCTGGCGGACCCGATCCGCGTGAACCTCGTCGACGTGCTCGCGGAGCACCCCGGCGAGCTGTGCGCGTGCGAGCTGCTACCGCTGTTCGATGTCGCCCAATCGACGCTTTCCCATCACCTCAAAACGCTCACCGACGCCGGCATCCTCGAGACCCGCCGCCAAGGCCTGTTCGCCTACTACCTCGTGCGTCCGCAGGCGCTGAGGGACCTGGCGGACTGGCTCGCTCACGCCGCAGGAGCCGGGATCCCGTCATCAAGTTCGTCGAGCGAAGGGTGGTGAGCATGATCTCCAGAGCACTCGGGGTTGGCGTCGGCCACAGGCCGCTGCGGTCACCGGCGATCGTGAGCGCCCGGTTCGCGATCAACCCGACCGCGGGGATAACCCGCGTGCCCGGTTCCTTCGCCGGCGCCTGGGCGTCCAGCCGTGCGCTCCCAGCAGAACCTCGACGTCCTGATTCTTCTCGCAAGCGTGTTCACGCTCTGAGGACACGATGACCACCTTGCCGATACCTGCCACATACGAGCGGATCGCGGATCTGCCGGTGGTGATCGACGGGTACGCGCTCGAGCTTCTCTCGCGCCGGGTCTCGAGCGGCTTTCGCCGGTTCACGACCGTCTTTGCGCTCGCCGGAGCCGGTCATCACGGCCTCGGGGAGGACGTGACCTACGAGGCCGCCGAGCACCGTCGTGTTCACGGCGCGGGGCCGGTGCTGCCACTCGCGGGCACGTGGACGCTGGAAGCGTTCTCCCGGCACCTGGACCGGCTCGACACGTTCCCGGATCGACCGCCGATGCATGATGTCTCGCGCACATACCGGCGCTGGGCGCTGGAGAGCGCGGCGCTTGACCTGGCGCTGCGCCAGGCCGGCCGGTCGCTGCACGAGGTGCTCGGACGCGCACCTGCGCCGGTGCGGTTCGTCGTGTCGCTGAACCTCGGCCCGGCGCCGTCCTGCGCGCCGCTGCTGAGCCGGCGAGCGGCGTGCGGCGCTCTGCGGTTCAAGCTTGACGCGACCTCGGAGTGGGGGGATGCGCTGCTGGAGTGCCTGGCCGCTAGCGGGTGTGTTGACGCGATCGATTTCAAGGGCGTCTACCAGGGCACGCTGTCCGCGACGCGCACCGACCCCGACCTGTACCGCCGGGTCGCGCG
>JBKQKK010000228.1:0-15315 GCA_052147535.1 Solirubrobacteraceae bacterium
GTCGGGGCACCTTGCGTCGGGGCGCCTTGCGTCGGGACGCCTTGCGTCGGGACGCCTTGCGTCGGGACGCCTTGCGCCGGGACGCCTTGCGCCGGGCTTGCCGGCCCCGTGCCGGCGACTGTCCCGCCTCCCAGGTCCGGTTCCCCGGTGCGCGCGGCCGCGCGCACCGCCGCCGCCAGCACCCACGCCAGGCCGGCGCCGAGCACGAGCAGCGCCGCGACGCCGATCCAGCCGGCTGTGAGCGCTGCATTTCGCGCGTTGCGCTCGATTGTCGCTTGCCCAAGCCCGGCCGCGCGACGCGGGATGGTCGCGGCGGTGACCGTGAGCCGACGCGGCACCGGCCCCGGCAAGCTCAGGTCCGAGCTCTGCACCAGCAGGACGATCGCCATCAGCAGCGCGGGCGCCACCGCCACGGCTCCCAGCAGTGCCTTCGTCCGGCCGCTGGGCCCGGCTTGCGAATCCGACCTCATGCTTGCCCTGCCTCCCCTCGGATTGCCTGGCCCAGCAGAATCTCATAGGAGCGACTGACCGTGAACGCGACCTTTCCGGCCGCGGATGTCGTCGATGGGTCGTTCTCGAACGCCTTCCAGGCCCGCTGGCGCGCGGACGCAACCGCTCCGAGGTCGGCTGTCGCCGCGCCGTTGTCCAGGTCGAGGCGGGCCGCGAGCGAGCGCGCGGTGACAAGCCGCTGCAGCTCGCTCATCATCTCATCCGGGAGCTCGATCCGCTTGACCGCGCAGCGGTCAAGCGCTCGGAACAGCTCGAGCACGTGCATTCCGGGATCCTTGCGAACGCGCTGGACCTCGCCGCGCAGGAACCGCAGGCTCGGCTCGCGCCACGAGAGCTTCTCCAGGCGCGTCAGCGCGGCGTCGGCCTTCAGCGCGTCCGCACGTAGCAGGAAACCCTCTAGGTGCTTGTAAAGGTTCGAGATCCCGGACAGCTCGCGCATTCGCCGCACGAGCCCGACGCCGGTCAGCTCGCCGGCGTCCGCGAGCTCGAAGGCCCGGGCGATGCCGAACATGCCGAGCCGGTCGAGCAGCTCCGCCCGGTGATCGACTGACACGGTGACTTCGGCCTCAAGTAGCCCGTCGGCGCTTTCCACCAACCCGGCGCGCTCGCTCCCGGACAGCGCTGAGAGGGTACGCAGGCGCTCAGCGTGCTCTTCGGTCAGCGAGCCGGTGTTCGCCGTCTCGGCAAGCAGGCCGACGAGCGGTACCACGGCTGAGACGAGCGGGCCCAGCGCGCCGCGAACCCGCTCGGCCTTGGCCAGCGCCGCCGTCCAGGGGTCGGCTCCGTCACCGGTCTTGTCGGCTTTGGTGAGAACCCCGATCGCGTTGACCGCCGAAGCTCGCTGAGTCCCGCGGAATCGTGCCTGGAAAGCCCGGAGGGCCTCCTCGTCGTCGGCGTGGGCGTCGCCGGCCATCGCGAACAGGAGCGCCTCGGCCTGGCGGATCGCGCGGCTGTCGTCGTCATCTTCGATGCCGATCGCGATCCTCGCCTGGCCGCTGGCTTGATCGGTCAGCGACGACAGCCCCGGGGTGTCGATGATCGTCACTGACTTCAAAGCGTCGATCGGCAGCCAGACGTCGATTCCGACGATCTCCTCCGGGTCCACGCCGAGGCTCTCTGGCAGGCTCCCGTCTTGCTTGAGCCCTCGCTCCAGGCGCTCCCCGCTACGGAGACGAACCTCGACACGCTCAGGATTGCCGTACCTGTACCAGGCGACGACGCGCGTGGTCTCTCCGACTCCGGTCTGAGCGATCCGGCGTCCGAGCAGGGCATTGACGAGCGTCGACTTGCCGGTGCTCACGCGCCCGGCCACCGCCACCCGCAGCGGCTCGTCCAGCTCGCGTCTGACGTTCTGCAGGCGCCGTCGCGCGTCGCCCTCCTCGACCTCGGCGAGCTTGGCGTCGCACAGCGCGCGCACGCGGTCGCTGAGGCCGGCGCTGATCGCCTCCGGCCCGAACGCGCCGCGCGCGCCGGGCATGCTGGGAGTCGGGATCAAGCGTTCGGACACCTCTGTTCCGCTTCCGCTCTGCGCCTCATCGAGCGCCGCGCGCGCCGCGCGCGCCATCTCGCCCGCCGCGGCGTAGCGCGCCAGCGGCTCCAGCGCCACCGCCTTGAGCACGACGTTGTGCAGCGCGAGCGGAACCCCGGGCACCGACTTCGGTTCCGGGCGGTCGACCCCGGTGAGCAGGTCCCAGAGCAGGAATCCAAGCGAATAGACATCGCCGCGGACAGTCCCGCGATCCTCGTTGCGGAGCCGCTCAGGAGCCACGTAGCGCGCGGTTCCCATGACGTGATCGGTCTGCGTGATGCTCGCGTCGGCGATCTCCTTCGCCAAGCCGAAATCCGTCAGGTAGACGTGACCGGTCGAACCGTCGACCAGCACGTTCGCTGGCTTGATGTCGCGATGCACCAGCGCGCGGGCGTGAGCCACATCCAGGGCGGCAGCCACCTGCGCGATCACGTGTACGGCTCGGAACGGGTCCAGCCGGCCGCTCTTCAACAGGATCTCCTGCAGGTTGCTGCCGTCGACGAACTTCATCACGAGGAACAGAAGACCCTGGTCCTCGCCTGCGTTGTAGATCGGAATGACGTTGGGATGATCGATCTGGCTGGCGATCCGGGACTCGCGCGCGAACCGCTCGCGGAACGGCGGATCCGCCGCGAGCGAGCTCGCCATCACCTTGATCGCAACAGGTCGCTCGAGCGCGAGCTGCGTGGCACGGTAGACGATCGCCATACCGCCTTGACCGGCGACCGACTCGAGCCGGCAGCCGCCCAGTACCGTTCCCACGTGTGGCTGCACCGTTGCGCTCATGGGCGGCAACCTAGCAAGCCGTTCCCTCGACGGTGCTCCCTGATTCGTGCCACCTGTCTTGCCCGCGGCCGCGGGGCCGAGCCGTCCCTTCCCATACCCAGCCGGCCGGCGCCTCGAAACGCCGTCGCGTCTCGATGCCTTGTGCCGGCGAGCAGCCGTTGCGTGTGGCGAATCGCTCGGATACGCTGATGGAGCCGGTCTGGCTGTGAAGCGGTTTCTAAATTGCTGACGGTGAGGTGAGCTTTGTCGAGCGCCGAGACGCGCGCGGGGGCGCTGAAGCCGGACACGATCCGGCTTGACGGTCGCGATACGCCAATCAGTTCGAACGGAGTGATCGTCGGCCGCGGCGAGGACTGCGACATCCAGCTGGACTCTAAGCGGGCGTCGCGCCACCATGCGCGGATCTTCCTCGACGCCGCAGGATGCTGGGTGGAGGACCTGGGGTCCACCAACGGGACGCGTGTCGGCAACGAGCTGCTGAAGGGCTCGGCACGGTTGCTGGCCAACGGCGACCACGTGGTGATCGGCGAGTTCGACCTGATGGTGCTCGCGGGCGAGAAGACGCACTTTGAGGCGCGGGGCACCGACGCCGCGGCTGCGGCCGCGGTGCCGGTCGGCGAGATCACGTCCGTCGAGCTGTCCGCGACGCCGCTGACGATCGGGCGCGATCCATCCAACGTGCTCGTTCTCGACGATCCGAACGTGTCGCGCTTTCACGCCGTCGTGACGCGGAGCGCCGGGGGAGCGGTCCTGCGCGACCTCAGCTCCCGCAACGGCACGCGGGTCGGCGGTTCGCTGGTCTCGAGGGCGGCGCTCTCGCCGGGAGCCGAGATCGCCGTCGGCGCATACCGGCTGACGTTCACCGGTACAGAGCTGATTCCCCGTGATGACCGCGGTGCGCTGCGGCTCCTCAGCGAGGGGGTCGCGATGAAGGTCGGCAACAGGTTGCTGCTGGCGCCGACCTCGCTGACGGTCGAGCCGGGAGAGCTGGTGGCGATCATCGGCGAGAGCGGAGCTGGCAAGACAACGCTGCTGAAGGCCTTGGCCGGCATCACCCATCCCACGTCGGGCGCAGTGCTCGTCAACGGGGAGCCGGTCGCGACGCGTCTGACAGACATCGGCTACGTGCCTCAGGACGACATCGTGCACCGCCTGCTGACAGTCAGGGAGGCGCTGGGGTACGCGGCCGCGCTGCGCCTGCCGCCGGATACCTCAGCAGGGGAGATCGACGCGGCCGTCAGCCGGGTACTCACCGAGCTCGACCTCGAGCCGCACGCTGACACCTTGGTCAAGAACGTCTCAGGAGGACAGCGCAAGCGCGTCGGAGTGGCCGTCGAGCTGCTCAGCCGGCCGGGGATCTTGTTCCTCGATGAACCGGCGACCGGGCTGGATCCTGGCTTGGAGAAGCGGTTGATGGAGCTTCTGCATCGGCTCAGCCGAGACTCCCGGCCGATCGTCACGATCACGCATTCGACCAAGCAACTACATCTGTGCGACAAGCTGGCCGTGATGGCTCGCGGTGGCTTGCTCGTCTTCTACGGCAACCCTTCCGACGCGCTGGAGTTCTTCGGTGTCGAGGAGTACGACGACATCTACCAGGCGCTCGACCAGCATCCGGCCGAGCACTGGACTCAGGATCCGACGCTGCAACCGGCGGCGCGCCCGGCGCCGGTGCGTCCCGCCGCGGCCCGCCGCGTATCGCGCCAGCGCCAGCCCGCCGTCCTGCCGCAGGCGCTGGTGCTGTCAAGGCGCTATCGCACATTGCTGCTGCGCGATCGGCGCAACCTCGCGATCCTGCTCGGCCAGGTTCCGTTGCTGGCGCTGCTGATCGCGATCGGGTTCAACTCGCGCGCGTTCGCTCCGACGGGCACATTGATCAACGCCCCGACGATCCTGTTCGTGACCACGATCACGGCCATGTGGCTGGGCTCGATTGCCGCGGCGCGGGAGATCGTCAAGGAACGCAGCGTGTTCCTGCGCGAGCGAGCGGTGGGAGTCAGCGTCAGCGCATACGTGATCTCGAAGGTCGCGGTGTTGTTCGTGCTGTGCGTGGCCCAGACCGCGATCCTGACCGTTGTCCTGTTCAGCCTGCGCCCGCTGTTCGCCAGCGCCTCGGCGTACGGGGCCGTGTTCATCATCCTGCTGCTGACGAGCCTCGCCGCCGTCTGCATGGGATTGCTGGTGTCGACGCTCGCCCGCAGCGAAGATCAGTCGACGAGCTTCATCCCGCTGATCCTGATCCCACAGCTGCTGTTCGGCGGCTCGTTGATTCCGCTCGCCGGCAAGGGCTTCGGGATCAAGCTGCTGGCCGGCCTGATGGTCTCGCGCTGGGCGTTCGCCGGTCTCGGCAGCGCCGTTCACCTGAACGACAGCCCGTTCGTGGCGCACCACTACCCGGGGTTCTTCTCGCACCCGCCGGCGCTGATGGCGCTGATCGTCGCGGTATTTGCAGCGGTCTTCCTGGCTGCCGTCGTCCTGCGCCTGGACGCGCAGCGCGACTGAGGGACCTTAAGGCGCCGGCTCGAACGGCGGCAGGTCCGCAAGCCCGTCTCGCAGCAGCGGTTCACGCGTGCCGCTGATCAGGACGGCAGTGACTTCTCGATGTCCTGGATGACCGAGTCGTCGCACACGCTGCTCGGTGCGTTTGCGGTCATCACGCAGATGTCCGCCGTCAGTCCGTTCGCCTCCCCGAGGATGTCCTCGCCCAGCGTGCTGGAGGGATTCTGGAGCGCGGCCGCGATCTGAGCGTAGGTGTGGCCGTCGAGGACCGAGGGAAGGTACGTGGCAGATGGCCCGGCGATCACGTACCTTCCGCCGAAGTCGACGAACGGCGGCCCGTCGGGCGTGAACCGCTTGTACAGGGAGTGGTTGAAGGCGTCGAGCGACTCGAGCGTCTGGCCCTGATTGCCGAACAGTTCGACCGCGTTGAGGATCACGTACTGGCTGGAGTAGCGCGCGCCGATGAAGCTGAAGCCTGGCGTGTAGTGGTCGAATGACTCGTCGGTTCCTGTGTTGATTGTCGACAGGCCGGACAGCGAGCCGAATCGACTGAGCGCGATCGCGAGGGGCCAGCTGATCGCCTCGCATAAGGGACACGACTCATCGCCGGCGAACAGCAGCACCTTGTTGCCGCTGTTGCCGACGTTCTTCTCCGCGCCGAGCTGGAACCCGCCGAACCCGAACGGTACGCGGTCGTAGACGCTCGGCGGGATCGTCGTGAGGCTGGTGCTCAGTGATATGGGCGCCAACACCGAGCCGTCGCTGAGCGTGGTTGCGGTGGTGGTGGAGGAGGAGGAGGTTGCGGTGGTCGTGGAGGCGGACGAAGAGGAGGCGGTAGTCCCGCCGGCGTTGGACGTCGTCGGGCTGGTGGTGATCGTTGTGGTTGTGGTCGTGGTCGCGCCCGTGAAGGCCAACTGCCTGATCGCGAAGCCGACGGCTAGCAACGCCACGAACACGCCGGCCAGCGCTGCGGCCCGGCGCCCGCGCGGGCCCCCCGGCGTGCGATCGGCCCTCGGCGGCGCCGCGCGGCCGCCGACCGGTCCGGTCTCGGCTCCCGGCTGTTCGGTCTCGCCTCCCGGCTGTTCGGTCTTGGCGCCGGACGGATCGGTCGTGGCACCGGATGGATCGGTCTTGGCGCCGGATGCATCGGTCTTGGCGGGCGGCGGCTCGGTCGCGGTGTGGGTGGGTTCGATCGCGGCGGTGGTCGGCTCGACCGGTTCGGTGGCGCCGAGCGCCGGCTCGCTCTCCGTGATCGAGACCCGCTCGGTAGTGTCAGCGGCGCGCCGCGGCGCGCCGCCTGTGAGCAGCGACTGCGCCTCCGCGCGTGCGGCCCCGAGGACGACGACCGCCTTTGGGTCGTCAAGGCGCTTGGGCAGCACCCCCAGCCGGTCGTCGATCATTCGCGTGATCAGCGGGATCCTGCTCGAGCCACCGGCCAGATACACGCCGGCGAGATCCGAGCTTGTGAGCTCGGCGTCGAGGATCGTGCGCTCGAGCTCGTCGATCGTCTCCGCGATCGGCTCCAAGATCAGCTCCTCGAGCTCGCGGGCGGTCACGATCAGCTGCCGATCGACCGGCGGCGGGATGTAGATCGGACATTCGGCAGCTCCCGAGAGCGCCTCCTTGGCGCGGCGCACCTCGCGCTGCAGCTGCCGGTTGGCTTGTCGCCAGGCCTGCTCGCGGGAAGTCGCGAGCTGTGCGCGCTGTGCGTCGCTCAGTCGGCTGGTCAGGTAGCCGTAGAGCCGATCATCGAACTCCTCACCGCCGATGTCCGGATCGCCGCCTGGCTCGCCGACGATCTCGAAACCGTCGGCGGTGCGCTGCAGCACCGCCGTGTCGAAGGTGCCGCCGCCGAGGTCGTAGACCGCGACGTGCTGGCCCTCCAGCAGCGCGGCGCTCCCGAAGTGAACAGCGGCGGCAATCGGCTCCTCGACCAGCGAGACGTTGACAAGCCCGGCCTGTGCCGCGGCGGCCAGCAACTGCTCACGCTGGTCATCGCCCCAGCGCACAGGGAAGGTCAGGCATACGCCGCGCGGCGGGGTGCCTCCACGTTGCTCGATCGCGGCGCTTGCGACGCGTCGCAGGATCTTCCCGACGGTCTCGACGACGTCGAGCTGCTGGTCGCCGAGCCGGAACGTGACGTCACCAAGCCGCCGCTTGGGCGCCCGCTCGAGGCACGCGGGGTCAGCTGCCGCCCAGTTTTCCGCCTCGGCTCCCAGGATCAGCATGCCAGGCATGCGATCGGTACGCTCGCGCCAGAACACCATCGAAGGCATCCGCAGGTCGCCATCGATACGGACCAGCTCGACTTGCCCGCCGAACGCCATCGCGGCGGCCGTTGACGAGGTGCCGAAGTCGATCGCCAGCACCCAGGGGGTTACCCGCCGCCCTTCGCTTCCCTGGATTCGCACAGACCCCGATTCGCTCATAGCTACAAAATGTGCCACTAATTGAGAACGGCGAGGCCGACGAGTAGTGACGCGCTGTTGGCGAGCAGGCTGATCACGGCGATCGTCGCCGGGCGGCGTCCCAGCCACAACCACACCAACCCGGCTTCGCCCAGCCAGGCGATCGACTCCACCGTGATCAGCGACCCGGTTGGACCGATCAGGGGATAGATCGCCGGCGCGATCGCCAGGAACGCCAGCGGATGACTGACCAGGTTGACCGCGAGCCCGCCGCTCGAGCCTGAGGCAAGCGACGTGCCGAGCGTGTGTCTGAGCTCGGCAGCGTAGATCGGGACCTCGACCGCCAGCGTGATCACGAGCGCATCGAGGTAGGGAGATGTGGTGATCAGGTCGGCCCCTTGGAGCCCGAGCCGGCCCTCCGGGCTCGCTTTGCGCGACGCCGGCGGCGCGTGGTCAGCAGGCCCAGGAGGATCGCGCAGACGATGATGATCGCCGCTAGCACGAAGTAGATGCCGATCGACTCCGCGGAAGTGTAATGACACGGGTTGTGCTTGAACGCGACGCACGGCGGTGCGTCGGCGAACAGGAGGCGATTGATCAGCAGAGAGCTCAATGGTCGACGTCAGGGCGGGAAGCGCATTTGCGATGGAGGCAGGGAGCAACCGCGAAGCAAGCGCGGTTTGTCGACCATCCTCGTGGTCGACGACGATGCGTTGGATCAGGTCGTCAACAGCCCGCCGTCGACCGCGAGCGTTGTGCCGGTGATGTAGCCGGCGGCGTCGCCGGCGAGGAAGACGACGGCGGCGGCGAGCTCCTGCGGGTTGCCGGGCCGCCCCGCCAATACGCGATGGGAGACCGTCTCCAAGTAGCCCTCTGGATACTGGTCGGTCATCTCGCTGACGAATAGCCCCGGTGCCAGCGCGTTCACCCGGATGCCTTTGCGGGAGGTCCACTGCGCCGCCAGGTCACGCGTGAGGCCGATCAGTCCCGCCTTGCTCGCCGCGTAGGCTGCCTGCGGGAGGCCGAGCGTGGTGAGCCCGAGGACGCTCGAGATGTTGATGATCGAACTGCCCCGTCCCATCACGCGCCCGCACCCCTGTGCCATCCAGTAGCAGCCGTTCAGGTTGATGTCGATCACGGCGCGGAACTCCTCCGGCGTCTCGCGTGTCGCCGGCCGGGCGGTCCCCACGCCCGCGTTGTTGACCAGGATGTCGACCTTGCCGAAGGCCGAGATCGTGTCCTGCACGAACCGCTCGCAATCCTCTGGCTGTGAGACATCGACGCGGACGGCGATCGCCCGGCGGCCGGCCCACTCCACAAGCTTCCTGGTATCGGCGAGCCGCTGTTCACGGCGAGCGCCGAGCGCGACGTCGGCGCCCGCCTGCGCGAGTGCCTGCGCGAACGCGACGCCAAGCCCGGACGAAGCTCCGGTGACGATCGCGACCTTGCCGTCGAGCTTGAACCTGTCGAGGATGTGCGGGGTATCGGCCACGCGCCGAACTCTAGCTAGCCAGCCCCGGCCGCGGCCACGACGGCCGCGGCGATCGCGGCCACGTCGTGCTCGCCGGTCACGTACGGCGGCATCGTGTAGATCAGGTCACGGAACGGCCGCAGCCACACGCCGCGCTCCACAGCCGCGGCGCTCGCCGCCGCCACGTCGACCGGGTGATCCAACTGCACCACGCCGATCGCGCCGAGCACGCGCACCTCCGCAACCCCCGGCAGCGCGCGCGCCGGGGCCAGGCCCGCCCGCAAGCCACGCTCGATCCGAGCGACGTCCGCCGCCCACGAACCATTCTCGAGCAACCCGACCGAAGCGAGCGCCGCCGCGCACGCGAGCGGGTTGGCCATATAGGTCGGGCCGTGCATCAGCGCGCCGCCCTCCCCACGGGAGATCGCTCGCGAGATCCGCGCCGTGCAGAGCGTCGCCGCGAGCGTCAGATAGCCGCCGGTGAGGGCCTTCCCGACGCACATCACGTCGGGCGCCACGTTCGCGTGCTCGGCTGCGAACAGCCGGCCGGTGCGCCCGAAGCCGGTCGCGATCTCGTCCAGGATCAGCAGCACGTCGTGGCGGTCGCAGAGCTCGCGCAGGTGCGCGACGATCGCCGGGCTGTAGAAGTGCATGCCGCCGGCGCCCTGCACGACCGGCTCGATGATCACGGCCGCGAGCTCGTGCGCGTGCCGCTCGATCGCGTCCTGCAACACAGCCGCGTAGACCTCGTCGAGCGGCGCGTCGAAGCCCGCCGGCGGCCGCGCCGCGAACACGTGCTCGGCGAGCGTTCCGGTGAACAGCGAGTGCATCCCGCTGCTCGGGTCGCACACCGCCATCGCGCCGAATGTGTCGCCGTGATAGCCGCCGCGCACGGTCAGCAGACGTCGGCGCCGGTCTGCGCCCTGCGCACGCCAGTACTGCAGGCACATTTTGATCGCGACCTCGACGGCGACCGAGCCGGAGTCCGTAAAGAAAACGTGCTCGAGCCCTGCGGGAGTCAGCGCCGAGAGCCGGTCGGCCAGGCGCGCCGCCGGCGCGTGCGTGAGGCCGCCGAACATGACGTGCGACATCCGTGCCAGCTGCTCGCGCACGGCCTCGTCCAGGACCGGGTTGCGGTAGCCGTGCACGGCGCACCACCACGACGCCATCCCGTCGATCAGCTCCCGTCCGTCGGCCAGCTGCAGGCGCACGCCGCTGGCTGAGCGCACCGGCAGCGCCGGCGCGGCCGCCGGCATCGGGCTGTAGGGGTGCCACAGGTGACGCGCGTCGAGGCTGAGCAGCTCGTCCGCCGCCAGTGGCGCCGCGTCAGTCACCGAGCCCGTCGTCGGTCATGCGGGCGACGCGGCGGATCAGCACCAGTGCGAAGGCCAGGCCGACCACGACCGCGGCGTTCACGCCGAGCTCGAGCAGCGCGAGGTGCACGGTGGCGGGCGGCGGCTCCCCGCCCGCGTTCTGCAAAGATAGGCGCGCGCCGACCGACAGGATCTCCCGCACCGCGCTGATGATCCCGATGATCAGGAACGGCTGTAGCTGCAGCCCGCCGTGTTCGAAGTGGGCGACCACGGTGCGCATCACTTCGAGCACGATGATCGCGAACAGCACGCCGTTGACGGCGGTCGTGGCGGCGTCGTAATACGGCAGCCTGGCGGTGAACAGCTCGTAGGCCGTATTGGCCAGGACGAGGACGGCGGCCACGACCAGCACCAGGGCGACGACGTAATGGATGATGTCCTCGCCGATCCGGATCACGCCGAGGTGCGGCGCCTTCCCCATCAGACGCTCGCGCAACATCGCGTTGAACCGTTCGAGCGCGTTCTTTTCGGCCGGCAGGGAAGTGGGCCGTCCGGGATCGCTCACTGGGGGATCATCGCGGATTGACAGTCGCCCCAACGGCGAGAGCATCGGCCGCCACATCCGTCGCCTGCGATCCGAACCGAGTGGCGAATCACCGACCTTCCGCTCGCGCTCCTGGAGCCGAGCTCAAGCCACATACGGTTCCGCGGCGCGGCACGCGCGGCGACGCCCGCTGGCCTTGGCGGCGTACAGCGCCCGGTCGGCGAGCTCGATCGCCGATGACAGGTCCATGTTCGGCGGCGCGATTCCGATCGAGATACCGACGCTGATCTCGAAGCTGCTGTCGAACGCCTCCGTGACTTCGGCGACGATCTGGTCAGCGGCTTCGTCGCCATCGTGCTTGCCGGGCACCCAGACCGAGAACTCGTCGCCTCCGAGCCGACCCGCGAGCCCGTGCCGCGCGAGGATCCGTGCGATCTCCATCAGCACCAAGTCCCCGCTGCGGTGTCCGTGCGTGTCGTTGATCTGCTTGAAGTGGTCGAGGTCGCACAGCAACACCGTGCCCGCCTCGCCTGCGCGCATCGAGTTGCGCACGCATGACATCCAGTGGCGGCGGTTGGCGATGCCGGTCAGCTCGTCGGTGCTCGCCAGCATCTCGAGCTCGGCCACGCGGTCGCGCAGACCGTTCTCCCTCGGTGCCGCTTCCAACGTGGTCGCGCTCTCGGCAAGCTGGTCGAGCACGTCGGACTCCAGCTCCAGGTACCGCAGCGCGCTGTCGAGCAGCGTCTGGTCGGGATCGCAGCCGTTGAGCATGCAGGCGACGTTGTCGGCGATCTGCACGCACGCGACCTGCGTCGAGGGCGTGACGCAGCCGCGCCGGCCGCCGTGGTGCCAGGCGATCGCCGCGACGATCTCGTCATCGAGACCGGAGGCTTCGGCCAGCAGCGCGCCGGCGTAGGCGTGATCCAGGCCGAATCGCTCCCATTCCGCCTCGGCGCGCGCGACGCCGGACGGGTGAATGCTGACGAGCTCCTCCATCGCGGCCTGGTCGAACGCGACGGGCATCACCAGCTTGCCGCAGTCGTGCAGCAGTCCTGCGAGGTGCGGGAGATCGTTGGGGATGTCAAGCAGCGCGGCGACCTGCGAGGCGATCCTCGCGACCTGCACGGCATGGATGTGCAGCTGGCCCAGGGAGGCGCGCCCGATACCGGGTGCGGATTCGAAGAACCGGAAAGTGACGGTCTCCAGGCAGAGCTGGCGCGTGGAGCGCCGGCCCACCATGGTCACAGCCTGCCGGATCGTCTTGGCGCGGATCGGCCGGCCGACGTAAGCAGAGTTTGCGTAGCGCAAGATGTTGGCGGCCAGCGCCGGGTCTCCCTCGAGCACCGCGACCAGGTCGCTGGTCTGGGACTCCTCGTCTTCGGTCAGCTCCAGCACGCGACGGATCGTGCGGTCGAGCACGGGCAGCCGCTCGCAACGTGCGATCGCCTCAGCCGCGCGCGCTTCGACCTTCGGATCGAGCTCGCGTCGCCAGTCGAAAGCGGCGCACACCATGCTCACCCGGTGACACCTTCGACTGCATGTCTGGGCTCGTTCTGGGAAATGGCTGCTCTCCGGGGACTTGTTGGCTGCATTCAACGGACCCGAGTAGTTCCTCGGTGCTCTCAGGTGTTCGACCAGCGCGCTTGAAGCTTTAGCCGGAATCTGAGCGATCGATCGACGCGGCTACGCCGCGGTCAGTGCCGACTCGTGGGGGCGCCGTCGAGGCCCAGGTCGCGGGACAGGAAGACGCCCTGCAGCACGCGCAGGAGGTCGGTCATGATGCCGTCAACGCCCAGATCGAGCAGCTCATTGATCGTAGTTGCGTCGTTGATCGTCCAGACGTGCACCCGCAGGCTCGCCTTGTGTGCCGCCTCGACGAAACGCTCGGTGACGATCCGCACGCGCCCTTGACTGATCGGAACCTGGATGCAGTCGGCGCCGAGCCTCGGCATCGAGCCGGTTGCCGCCGCGAGGCGCACCGTTGCGACCGCACGTGGCCCCATCGATGTGCACGCTTGCCCGCGGCTGAGCGCGCGGATACGTCGCAGACGGCGGTCTGAGAAGGATCCGATGCAGACGCGATTCCAGGCCTCGAGATTGTCCAGGAGCTTCGCGAGCGGTACCGCGCACGCATCCGACTTGGGGTCGATATTGACGCGGGCATCCGGCCACGGTTCGAGGATCTCCGCCAACCGCGGAATCCGGATGCCGTGGCCGCGGAACGGGAACGTCAGCCCACCGTCGGGCGAGAACGTGTATCCGGCGTCGGCGGCTTGCACCGCGGCGATGTCCAACTCGGCGATCGAGCCCGTGCGATCCGTCACGCGATCCAGGCGATCATCGTGAAACGCCACCAGCACGCCGTCGCGGGTCAGATGGACGTCGGTCTCGAGGAATCGGTATCCGAGTGTGCGGGCGATCTCGAACGCCTCGAGCGTGTTCTCGGGCGCATCGCCGGCTCCGCCTCGGTGGGCGAACGCGACAGGACCGGGTTGCGTGAGGTACAGGTGCGTGTCGCGACCGGAACGACCGGGGCGGTTGGCCATCCGGACAGTTTCGCAAACCACCCGATCCGTCGATCGGCACCCGAGCACATCACGCGCTGCCGGTCTAGGCGATGGACCAGCACGGACCCGCTAGGCGGACTAGGCGCCGGACACCGGGTTGAGCTCGCCGGCGCCGGTGAGTCCGCGACAACTCGGACACTGCTCCGGAACGCGCGAAGCCAGCCTGGGTGCTGCCGAGACCGTTCCGCAGCTAGGGCACAACGCAGGCGCGTGCGCTGCGCTGCTCACTTTGCCCAGTAGCTCGCGCCTGTAGGCCGCAAGCTGGGCGCTGATCAGGCGGTCAGTCCGCCGGATCCAGGTGCTCATGTCTCTTCACCTATTCGATCCACCATCATCATCTTCTCCTCCTCGTTTGCGGGTCGCGGATTCGCCTCTGGGGCTCGATCTGCCCTGTGCGCTTCGATCCAGCGAACCTCGGAGTCTTCCCATCTCTTCGACTTCCGGCACTTCAAACGCTCAAACCTGATCGGTCGGCGGCCCGCTACATACGAGCGTCGAGTTGGCTACCCCAAGCGCACTCCCGTTACCGAGCGCAGCGCCCGCTGACCAATGCGACGAATCAAGTAATTTATATCGTCCGCGCCGATTGTGCAACCCAAGCGTCATGTTGCTGGCATGCCGGCAAGGCCTGCGCGCGGGCGCGGCTGTCAGGGCTCCCTCAAGCTGAGCCACCTGCTGCCGATCCACTGGCCATGAGAGAGCGGGTTGGAATCTCCTGCAACGCCTCGGGACGGGCCTACTCCGGCAACTTGGAGCGCGCCCGAGGCGCCACCGCAGGCGGACGTGCGCAGCCGCCGGTGACCGTCGTGCGAGCTCTCGCGCGTCGTGGTGCCAGCGTGCTGATGCTGCGCCGTGCCGTCGGAGACTCACTCGGCGGCTGCTGGGAGCTACCCGGCGGCAAGGTCGACGAGCTCGCCGATCGCTGGGAGGTTCCGCTTGAGGCGCTCGCGCGGGAGCTCGAGGAGGAATGCGGGCTGAAGTTCCGCGGCACGCCGCAGTTGATCGCGAGCGCGCCGCGTGTGAGCCCGAAGGGAAAGCTCGTTCGCGAGCTGACGTTCGTTGGCGAGATTGCCGACGGGAGAGAGCAGCTCTCGCACGAACACGACCAAGTTTGCTGGCACCGTCTGCACGAACCGGCCCCCGGACAGCTCACCGAAGCTGCGGCCGACGGACTTGCTGCGCTGCGCTCCTGCGCGGTGTCTAGCTAGTAGGCCGCTTGGACCCAGGTTCGCCAGGTGCGCGTATCTTGTGGTCATGCTGACGCTCGACTCCGATCAAGCGGCGAGGCTGACCCGACGCTTCGGGATCGCCGACGATCCTGTCACGATCGCACACGATGCGTGTGTGCACGTCGATTTCCCGAAGGAGGTCGACGCGGTCAACCGCGCACTTCGCTCGGATCGAGGGAATCGAGCGCTTCGGCATAGTCGACCACGATCTGACGCAGGCCGACGGCGAGTTGAGGCCGACGCTCAAGGTGAGGCGCTCGGTCCTGTACAAGTACAAGAAGTAAAAGCAGTTCTTTGCCGGTCTGTACGCGGGCAAGGGGGGTTCGTGTGTGACCGAATGGAACGAGAACGTGACTGGCTGATACGTGCGCCGTGTGGCGACCGGTGGAGGAGGAGACTGGAGTGAGCGATTGGCTGTCAAGCGCGGATGCGGCATGGCTGCACATGGATCGTCCGACGA